>DATDHI010000456.1:0-5228 GCA_036521655.1 Pseudonocardiaceae bacterium
CCGCATCTTCGATAAGAAGGATCCGGGGGCCGGGACACGTACCGGCCATCAGGGTGACCCGGATCCGACGGATCGCGGGGGTGTGGTGGACCACGCCCACGACTCTCGTCCGGCCCAGGAAACCCAGGAAACCGAGCGGGCCCACGAGCCCGACCAGGAGAGGTACTCAGAGCCAGTCGGCCCCGACACCGGCGGACCGGGCTACGCCGAGCGACCGGCGACTACCGCACCCCATGATGCCGGACGCGAACCCGGGCGGCAGTCCGCTGGGCCGGAGGAGTCCCGTGGCCAGTCTGGCGATCAGCTCGCTGCCGACCGCAGGGCAGCACGGGTGGGCCTGCTCAACGATGTCGCCGGTCTGCGCGACGAGTGGCAACAAGTGCAGGGCACCTTTGTCGACGATCCGCAGCGCGCTGTGCGCGAGGCCAGCATGCTGGTCGACCGGACGCTGGATGAGATCCGCGCGAACGTGGGGAGTGCGCACCAGAGCGAGACGATGTCGACCGAGGACCTGCGGGTGAGCTTCCAGCGCTACCGCGAGTACTTCCAGCGCCTGCTATCGGCGTGATCTCGGCGGCTGCTCCCGTGTTGCGGCTTCGGCCGGTTCAGCCGAACCATGCAGTCGAGCTGCTTGTCGTCCACATTAGGTCTCAACGCTGCGCACGCTCTGGAGAGTGAGGGGGCTCTCATCGCTGGGTCGCCAGCCAACCTGTGATGTTCAATGGGATACCGGGTAGGTGATACCACAATGTGCGGGATCGTCGCGGCCTTCGGTGAGGTCGACACTGACAAGTGCGAGCGGATGCTCAACCGGGTACAGCACCGGGGACCGGATGACACCGGGGTGCTCACCCTCGACTCGGCGTGGCTGGGCCACCAGAGACTCTCCATCGTCGACATCAGCCGCGGCAGGCAGCCGCTGACCAACGGCGACGGTTCGGCATGGATCGTCGGCAACGGTGAGATCTACAACCATGAGGATCTCAGCGCGAAGCTGCCTCCCAGGATGCTGCAGACCCGGTCGGACACCGAGGCGGCGCTGCACCTCGTGATGCGGGACGGTCCGGCCTCGGTGGCCGAGCTCAGCGGCATGTTCGCGCTGGCGATGGTGACCGCCACCGGGGACGGGCTGGTTGCCCGCGACCCGATGGGTGTCAAGCCGTTGTACTGGATCGCGGGGGCCACGGGGACGATGTTCGCCAGCGAACTGCGGGCCTTCGACCCCGAGGACCGGCCGTTGGTGGCCTCCTTCCCCCCCGGCTGCCTGTGGACCCCGGCCACCGGCATCGTGCGCTATGCCGACTCGGTTCCGGTGGCAGTCCGGCCGGCCCGCCGGGCGCAGCGTCCGGTCTGGGACAGCGGGGTGCTAGAGAAGGTCCGGGACTCGGTGGTGCTGTCCGTGCGGCGGCGGATGATGGGCGACGTCGACGTGGGCGTGTTCCTCTCCGGTGGGCTCGACTCGGCGATCGTCGCCGCGATCGCTGCGGAGCACACCCGCCGCCGCGGCGGGGTGCTACCCACCTTCGCGGTCGGCACCAAGGACAGTAACGACCTGCTGGCGGCCCGGCGAGTCGCCGAGTTCATCGGCAGCGACCACTACGAGATCGTCGCCACCGCCGAGTCCATCAGCGAGGAGTTGGACAACGCGGTCGAGGTGATCGAGCATTACGACCCGGCTCTGGTCCGCAGCGCGGTGCCGAACCTGCTGCTGGCACGCGAGGCGGCCAAGAAGATCAAGGTGGTGCTCACCGGTGAGGGCGCCGACGAGCTCTATGGCGGCTACAGCTATGTGCACAGCCCGGAGTTCGCCGACCCGAACGCACTGCACGCCGAGCTGGTGCGCAGCCTCGAGCAGCTGCACCATCTGAACCTGCAGCGCTGCGACCGCACGACGATGTACTTCGGGCTCGAGGCACGCGAGCCGTTCCTGGACACCAACGTGGTGCGCACAGCCATGACCCTGCCTCCGGAGTGGAAGAGAACCCCCGATGGGCGGCCCGAGAAGGCGTTGCTGCGCGAGGCCTTCACCGACTGGCTGCCCGAGGAGCTGCTCTGGCGGCGCAAGGAGCAGTTCGGCGACGGCTCGGGCGCCGGTGAGGTGCTCGCCGCGCTAGCCGAAGACAATGCTGCCAAGGTGGGCGGCACCGAAGGCACCATGACAGGCACCATGACGCAACCACCGGACAGCTGGGCGCTGCGCAGTGACGAGGAGATCCTCTACTACGGAATCTGGCAGCGCCACTTCTCCGGGGTCCGCCCCACCTCGACGCTCGGCCGCTTCGCCACCGCGTGAGTTACAAGTCGCCGCCCTCTTCGAGCAGGCGGTCGATCTCTCGGCGCAGCAGCCCCAACCGACCCTCCCGCACCAGCGGGATCTCGCGGCGCCGGCGGCGCACCAGCGAGAGGTCGACGTCGACGGTGAGCAGGTGCTCCCCGCCCTCGTCAGCCTCCGCTATCACCTCTCCCCACGGGTCGACGATATGTGAGCCGCCCCAGAACCGTAGCGACCCCTCGGTGCCGACACGGTTGACGAACACCACGTACAGCTGGAACATCCGCCCGTAAAAGCGGGTGATGCCGCGCCAGTAGGACCGCGAGTCGTACCTCTCGGGGAACATGCTCTGCGCGCTGCACGCGGGGACCAGCAGGATGACGGCGCCGTCCTGCGCGGCCACGTAGGCGAGCTGTGGCTGCCACGCGTCGTTGCAGACGAGGGTGGCCGCGCGGTGCCGTCCACCGAGGATCGGGTAGGCCCGGGACGACTGACCCGGCAGGAAGTGCTTGCGCTCCTCGAAGGTCGCATAGTTGGGCAGGAACAGCTTGCGGTGAACGTGCACCAGGACGCCGTTCTCGTAGTAAGCCGCGCTGTTATAGATATGCAGACCGTGTGCTTGCGCCTCAGGAAACCCGAGCAGCACGCCCGCGCCCTTGGTCTCTTTGGCCAACTTGGCCATCCGCTCGTCATCCGGCGGGATCGAGATGTCCTCCTTGAAGTCCCCGATCGAGTAGCCACTAAGCGACAGCTCGGGGAAAACCACCAGGTCGGTACCCTCCCGGACCGCTTCGGCGATCACCTGCTCGGCACGGGCGACGTTGACCTCGAGCTCGCCGAGCCGGGAGTCGACCTGCGCGAGCGTGATACGCATCGCTACCTCCCAGACCGGCGACGAGGCAGGAACGGACTCAATGCCCGGAAGTGACGCTGAGGGTAGGAGTATGCCGTGCCGGGCGAGCAGGTGCAGCGGGTGGTGCGTCGTTGCGGTGCTCGACGTCCTGGCCGGCACGCTCCGCGACCTGATCGAGGTCCCCGCCAGCGTTGTAACACGGTAAACTACCGTCCTTGAGCGCGGCGGTCAGTAGCCGGTTAATGGGCTCTCCGGTGGCCGGGCGAATTTCCAGTAGAGGAGTCGGTGTCGTCATGAGCTTGAGCGAGCCAATCGTCCCTGAGACTGCGACTCAAGCTGATTTCGAGGTGCTGCTCCCAAAAGTTGGGCAGGACCTCGACCAGGACGAGGAGTGGTGCGAGATTTTGGTCGGCGACGAGCGAAGACGCATTCGCTTCCACGATTACCATGAGATCTACGACATCCCCGGGTTTTACGAACGACTTTTCTATGACAGGCTCAAGTGTGAGTCACCGCGCATGATCCGGAGGCTGCTGGCTCAGGTGCTCGCCGAGCGAGGAACGGAGCCGGGCGAGCTCCGGGTGCTCGACGTCGGGGCTGGGAACGGGATGGTCGGGGAGGAGCTCCGTGAGCTCGGGGCCGGGGCCGTCTACGGTATCGACATCATCGACGAGGCGGCCGTCGCGGCCCACCGGGATCGTCCCGGGGTCTACGAGCGGTACCTCGTCGCCGACCTCACTGACCTGGCGTGCGACGAGCGCGACATGTTCGCTGGAGCCGACCTCAACACGATGACGACGGTGGCTGCGCTGGGCTTCGACGACATCCCGCCGCACGCCTTCGCCGCGGCCTACAATCTCATCTCCACCCCAGGCCTGGTGGCCTTCACCATCAAGGAGGACTTCGTCGCCAAACGCGATATGAGCGGCTTCAGCAGCCTGATCCGTCGGATGTACGACGAGGAGGTCATCCGGCCGCTCGCCGAGGAGCGCTACCGGCACCGGCTCTCGGTGCAGGGCGAGCCGCTGTACTACGTCGCATTCGTCGCGGAGAAGGTCAGCGACGTCTCCCAGGCCTGGCTCGACTGACCGATGCGCCGTGCACCGTGAACCTCGTCAGCTATGTCCTGGAGAACGCAGACACCATCTTCTTCTATGGCGAGCAGCACTTCCTCGTGGTGCTCATCGCGACCGCCCTCGGTTCGGCCATCAGTGTCGTCTTCGCCCTGCTGGTCAGCCTCAGCGACGCGCGGCCGGGGCGCTGGTTCGTCGGCGGGATCCGCGAGGGCGCCCTGGTCGTCACGGCCGCGGCGCTGACCGTGCCCTCTCTGGCACTGTTCGTGCTGCTGCTCCCGCTGTTCGGCCTCGGCGCCGCCACCACGATCACCGCGCTGACCATCTACTCGCTGTATACCGTGCTGCGCAATAGCGTGACCGGACTGTCTTCGGTGGACAGCGCCGTGCTGGAATCTGCCAAGGGCCTGGGCATGGGCCGCGTGCGCAGGCTGGTCCGGATCCAGCTGCCGTTGGCATGGCCGGTGATCCTCAACGGGATCCGGGTCGCCACTCTGATCAACATCGCGATCGCGGCGGTGGCCGCGCTGGTGCGTGGGCCAGGGCTCGGCCAGCTGGTGCTGACCGGACTGTCCCGTTACGGCGCCGCCAACGCCCTCAACCAGGTCCTCGTCGGCACGCTGGGCTGTCTCGTGGTCGCTGCCGTGTTCGAGATCTTCTACGCCATCATCCAGCGGCTGACCGTGCCGAGGGGGATCCGTGTCTGAGACGACCACAAGCCCGCGCGACGCCGTGGACCACCACCCTGACCGGCAGCCGATGATCGTCCTGGACGGGGTCGGCAAAACCTACCCGGGGCAGGCAATACCGGCTGTCGCGGAGTTGGACCTCGCGGTCCCGCGTGGCTCAATCGTGATGCTCATCGGCCCGTCCGGCTGCGGCAAGACGACGACGCTGAAAATGATGAACCGCCTCATCGAGCCCACCACCGGCCGGATCCTGCTCGACGGCGAGGACGTGACCAAGGTCAACGCCGACCAGTTGCGCCGCCGGATCGGCTACGTGATCCAGCAGGTCGGCCTGTTCCCGC
>DATDHI010000457.1:0-1712 GCA_036521655.1 Pseudonocardiaceae bacterium
TAGTACTGCAACGGCAGTTCCTGGTCACGGTGGACGGTGACCACGGCGTCGGTAGTGGCAGGTTCGGGCTTGGTGCTGGCGGCGTCGCCGCCAGGTCGACCAGCTGATCGCATTGCTCAGGCAGGTGGTGGGTGTGAGGGCGAGCGCGGCGAGCAGCCGACGGATCTCGTTACTGGTCAATGGGATCAGACCGCTGCGGTCCGACGTGGGTCCCCCTTTTTGACCTCCTGCGCGCGGGTGGCGGCGAGGTATGCGGCGGCGAGCATGGCCAGGGTGATGTGGGCATACCAGGCTCGGTAGCCGCGGACCTGGTAGTGGTCCAGACCGGCTTCGTTCTTCGCGGTCTGGAAGCATTCCTCGATCGCCCACCGGGCGCCGGCGACCCGGATTAGCTCCGGCACCGGCGTGGCAGCGGGGCCGGCGCATCGGTAGAACGCCAGCTCAGGGTCCTTACCCGGCTGCGGGTCGAGCTGCCGGCGAACCAGCAGCCAGTGACCCCATCGCGCTGGCAGGCCGTCGGGCTTCGCGGTCGCGTCTAGGGCCAGGACGGTCCAGTCATAGAGCCGCTCGCCGTGCGCGCCCGGCCCTGCCGAGCGACGTTCCCATGCCCGGTCACCGGCCAGAGCGGCGAGGCTCTTGGCCTGGTAGCGGCGCCCGTCGGGGCAGGACAACGTGTCGTCGCTGCGGGTGGCCAGCACGAAGGGCACCTCGCGCGCGGCCAGCCAGGACCGCAACGCGCGATTCTGACCGAACGCCTCGTCCGCGGTCACCCACCCCACCAACACGCCGGCAGCGTGCGCGCGGGCCAACATGTCGACACCGAGCTGGGGCTTCGTCGCGAACCCGATCTCGGCTGGGATCCCGGCGGCCGCACAGCGATCAGCGTCCTCGGTCCACGACGTGGGCAGGTAAAGCTCGCGGTCCACCAACGCCCGCCCACGCGCGGAGCCATAGGCCAAAAACACCCCGAGCTGACAATTGTCGATCTTCCCGCTGGTGCCGGTGTACTGGCGCGCCACCCCCGCCGACCGGACACCCTTCTTGATGAACCCGGT
This sequence comes from Pseudonocardiaceae bacterium, assembly GCA_036521655.1. GTDB lineage: Bacteria > Actinomycetota > Actinomycetes > Mycobacteriales > Pseudonocardiaceae. The sequence continues at coordinate 1,056 of DATDHI010000457.1, forward strand.
GTCGTCGACGATCCACACCCCGGACTGGTCGCCGAGCTGGCCCAAGACGTATCCGCGCAGGTCATCACGCACCCCGTCGACGTCCCAACCCGCGGTGCGCAGCAGCCGCTGCATCCCGTCCGGGGACACCGCACCCGCGTACTCAGCCAACGTCCAGCCGTTCTTGCGCTCCAGCCCGGCCAGCAGACCACGCAAGTACGCGCCCACCCGGCGACGCGGCTCGACCCGGCCGAACCGACCCGCGATCAACCCCACCACCGCATCCAACGACGCGACCCACCCAGCAAGATCCACCACGCGGTGATCATCACCGCCGGACAGGCTCAGCCTCTCACGACACGCCGAACTGCCGTTGCAGTACTAAGAGCCGCCGCTACTCCACTACCCTCGGCGCGATCCGTGGTGAACGCCGTCTTTACCGTCAGCAACAGGCCGCCGAACACGCCCGTGAGCTGCTCGATGAAAACACCACTCGCGTCGTCTCGCACTGGGAATTCACTGGGCTCGGCTACCTCACCACCGGAGACACCACCCTCGCACTGTCCGCCGCCGCCCGAGCACGAGAACAACGACAAGCAGCCCGCGACGCCGCATAAAACCGTATGACTCAACATCCGGAAGAGGAAAACTTGAACGTTGTGGTCTATACCGTCGAGG
>DATDHI010000458.1:0-29638 GCA_036521655.1 Pseudonocardiaceae bacterium
CCACCGTCGTAGGTGGCACCCAGCGGGTAGGGCGAGCCGGGCCAGATGTGCACACGAACCTCCAGAAGAGTCCCACCTCGGAACCGCCCCGCGCGCAGCCACGCCGGGAGAACACGTCTGCTTCGGCGCGATCCGCAGATCGCGCCCTGAGCCGCCGGATTGGCGTCTTGCGCCCGAGCGCGGTCAGGGTGAGTTCGGCAGAACCTGTGGCACGGTATCGGCGAAGGTGAAGCGATCCCGCAGGTCCGCGACATCCAGCGCCCGGTTGGCTATCCGGGAGTTGCACACCAACCGCAGGTCGCGCTGTTCCCGGGTAGCGAGTTCACTCACCTCCAGCAGCACCGACAGCCCGGCAGATCCCAGGAACCGCACACCGTCGAGGTTCACCACCACGACCTGCGCAGCGGCCAGCTGCCCGGTCAGGAAGTTGCTGAGTTCCGGCGCGGTCAACGCGTCGATGTCGCCCACCACAGTGACCACGCATGCGTCGGGCCCGTGCTCGGTTACCTGCAGCTCCATGATGTCTGCCGGGAAGTCACTCACCATGCGGGAATGATATTCCGGGCCAGTCATGCACGGCGACCCGACGGTATCGGGTAGGGGTCGCCGTTGGTCCCGCCCTGCTCAGTGCCAGGGTCGACCGCCCGGATGGCCAGCACTGCGAGGTCGTCGCGGTCGTTGCGACCCAGCCACTCCGTGACGGTGCCCTGCACGCGAGTCGCCACCGCCTGTGCCGTCCACCCGGGGCAGCCGCGCAGGCAGGAGGCCAGCCGGGCCGGCCCGAACAGCTCCTCGTCGTCTCCGTGCCCCTGACGGCGGCCAGCCTCGGTGACGCCGTCGCTGTAGAGCAGGCAGGTCTCCCCTCGTGCCAGCGTGATCGAGGTGCTACCGAACCGGGCGTCGGGCAGGATGCCCACCACCGTTCCGGGAACCTCGACCTCTTGAACCTGGCCGTCGCCACGCAGCACCATCGGTGCCGGGTGGCCGCCGGTGGCGAGGGTGAGATTCAGCCCTGCCGGGGTGGGTCGTATCGCGCCGAGCGCGACCGTGGTGAAAATGATCCGCCCGGCCGCCAGCAGCGCCCGGTTGAGCAAGTAGAGCAACCGGATCGGCTCCTGCTCGAGAACCATCAGTGCAGCCAGCGAGTGCTGCACTCGGCTACTTTCCGCGAGTGCTTCGGCACCCTTGCCGCAGACGTCGCCCAGCGCTATCAGCGCCCCGTCCGGGGTCGGACGGATCAGGTAGAAGTCGCCGCCCACCGCCAGCTCACCTGCAGCGGCCCGGTGCGCCACGCCGAACTGCACGCCGGGCACCGTCGGCAACGCGTCGGGCTGCGGTGGCAGTAGTGGGGCCTGCAGCAGGCTCAGAGCACGAGCTTGGTCCCGCCGCCGGCGGCCGGCCTCAAGCGCCGGGCCGGCCAGCGCAGCCAGGGGTGCGAGCAACTCCGCCGCGACCGGACGGACTACCACCAGCAGTCCCTCGACTCGATCCGGCCCACACAGCGGCGCCACCACGACCGGCACCCGCTCGCCCACGTCGGGTCCGAGCACTGCAGCTAACGCCGTCAGCTCGCCGGCTGGCACCGTTGCCACGCCGGACCCGATCCGCTTGGGCCCACGCAGCGCACCAACCAGGACCGGGGCTGTTGCCGCGGAGGGCGCCCGGGCCATGCCCTTGGCCGGGCCGGCAGCGCCGCGACCCGAGCGCCACCACCACACCCGCGATCGGGGGGCCGGCAGGAGCACCGCGGCCTGCTCGCCCAACACCGGGACCGCCATTCGCACCAGAGCAGCAGAGGCCGCCTCGTGATTCGCCACAACCGCCAGGTCGCGGGCAGCGGCCAGCAAGAAGTCCGGCCGGTCCGCCGTCTTGCCGGTGACCTCGCTAACGTCGCTGGCCACGCTAACGTCGCTGGCCACCCAGGCTTGCCATCCATCGGTGAGCGGCCGGCGCCGTCCAGATACCCGACGCCGGCCAGGCTCAGCGACGAAGGACTCGCCATTTTTGTTGAAGTCGTCACCGACAGCCAGGGCCGGGAACAGCTGTCGGGCCGCCAGGTTGAGCAGCTGGATCCGGCCCGACTCGTCTTGCACGATCACTGCCTGGTCCATGCCATCGAGCAGCCCTGGCAACCCGGGAATCACGTGAGTAACGGGGTCCACGTCAGATGCCACGGCATCTCCTCACCGATACGGGCCCGTCGCGAGGAGGGTATCGAACGACTACCCTACGGGCACATCAGTACCGTTGGGAGGCTCACCGTGAGCGCGCAGCCCGTACCGGCCTCGGAATCCGTTCCGACGCGTCTGAGTCCGGTCGGTCAGGACGTATTGGAACGGCTCCTGGTGGCTTTGGAGGAGCTGCGTGACGGAAATTTCCGGCGCCGCCTGGTCGTCACCGACAACAGCCTCACCGGACGGATCGCCACGGTGATCAACGAGATTGCCGAGCGCAACCAGTCGCTGGTCGGCGAGCTGGTCCGGGTCCGCGAGGTGGTCGGCCAGCAGGGCCGGACCGGCGAGCGGCTCACCGACGGTGCCGGCGGCGGCTGGTCGCTCGCCGCCACGGCGATCAACGACCTGATCGAGGACCTGACGCGGCCGACCACCGAGCTGGCCCGGGTGCTAGCCGCAGTATCCGAGGGTGATCTGTCGTCACGAGTGTCCGACCAGCCACTGGGAGGCGATTTCGCCCGGTTGGGGCGCACCGTCAACAGGCTGCTCGATCAGCTGTCGCGCTTCGCCGCTGAGGTGACCCGGGTGGCCCGCGAGGTCGGCACCGAGGGCAAGCTGGGCGGTCAAGCGGAAGTACCCGGGGTGGCCGGAACCTGGCGCGACCTGACCGACTCGGTCAACGTGATGGCCAGCAACCTCACCAGCCAGGTGCGCAGCATCGCCCAGGTGGCCACCGCGGTGGCCCAGGGCGACCTCAGCCGAACGATCAATGTCGACGCCCGGGGCGAGATCCTGGAGCTGAAGAACACCCTCAACACCATGGTCGACCAGCTTTCCGCCTTCGCCGACGAGGTCACCCGGGTGGCTCATGAGGTGGGCAGCGAGGGCAAGCTCGGCGGCCAGGCGCGGGTTCGCGGGGCGGCGGGCACCTGGAAGGAGCTCACCGACAACGTCAACGGCATGGCCGAGAACCTGACCGGCCAGGTGCGCAATATCGCCACGGTGGCCACCGCGGTGGCCGGTGGCGATCTGTCGAAGAAGATCACCGTGGATGCTCGCGGTGAGGTCGCCGTACTGGCCGAGACGATCAACCGGATGGTCGACACGTTGGGCGCGTTCGCCGACGAGGTCACCCGGGTGGCCCGCGAGGTCGGGACCGAGGGGACGCTCGGCGGCCAGGCCCGGGTACCCAATGTCGCCGGAACCTGGAAGGACCTCACCGACAACGTCAACTTCATGGCCAACAACCTGACCAGCCAGGTGCGCAACATCGCCCAGGTGACCACCGCGGTGGCCAGCGGCGACCTCTCCAAGAAGATCGACGTGGACGCCCGCGGCGAGATCCTGGAGCTCAAGACGACGATCAACACCATGGTGGACCGGCTGTCCGCCTTCGCCTCCGAAGTCACCCGGGTAGCTCGCGAGGTCGGCACTGAGGGCAAGCTCGGTGGGCAGGCCGAGGTGATCGGCGTCTCCGGCACGTGGCAACGGCTGACTGAGAACGTCAACGGCCTGGCCGGCAATCTCACCACCCAGGTACGCGCGATCGCGGCGGTGGCCACCGCAGTGACCGCCGGTGACCTGACCCGCCAGATCACCGTCGACGCGTCCGGTGAGGTGGCTGAGCTCAAGGACAACATCAACCAGATGATCGCCACCCTCAAGGAGACCACCCGAGCCAACCAGGACCAGGGCTGGCTCAAGACCAACCTCGCCCGGCTGTCCGGTCTGATGCAAGGGAACCGGGACCTGGCGGCCGTCGCGTCGCTGGTGATGAGCGAACTGACCCCCCTCGTGTCAGCTCAGCAAGGGGCGTTCTTCCTGGTCTGCCTCGAGGAAGGCGGACCGCCGATGGTGGAGTTCACGGCGGGTTACGGCATCCCGGACCGTGCCTCGCAAGTCCGCCGCTTCGCCCTCGGCGAGTCACTGGTGGGTCAGGCGGCGCTGGACAAACGGACGATCCTGGTCACCGAGGCGCCGCCGGACTACGCGGCAATCAGCTCCGGCCTGGGCCGCACCGCACCGAGGAACCTGCTCGTGCTGCCGTTGCTGTTCGAGGATCAGGCTTTGGGGGTGATCGAGCTCGCTTCCGTCAACGAGTTCACCGCGGTGCACCGGGCCCTGCTGGAACAGCTTCGCGAGACGATCGGCGTCAACGTCAACACCATCCTGGCCAACTCCCGTACTGAGGCGCTGCTGGCCGAGTCGCAGCGGCTGGCGCAGGAGCTGACCGCGGGTTCGCACCGGCTGCAGGCCCAGCAGCACGAGCTGCAGCGCTCCAACACCGAGCTGGCCGAAAAGGCGACCCTGCTGGCGGCCCAGAACCGCGACATCGAGATCAAGAACGCCGAGATCGAGCTCGCTCGCCAGGAGCTCGAGGAACGAGCCGGCCAGCTGGCTGCTGCATCACGCTACAAGTCGGACTTCATGGCGAACATGTCCCACGAGCTGCGCACCCCGCTCAACAGTGCGCTGGTGCTGGCCAAACTGCTCGCCGACAACCTGGACAGCAACCTCTCGACCAAGCAGGTGGACTTCGCCAAGACCATCTACTCTGCCGGCAGCGACCTGTTGCAGCTGATCAACGACATCCTCGACCTGGCCAAGGTCGAAGCCGGGCGGATGGAGCCGTCGGTGTCCGATGTAGCGATGAGCGCCATAGTGGCCTATGTCAGGACGCTGTGCGAGCCGCTGGCCGCAGAGAAGGCGCTGCACTTCGCCGTGGAACTCGATCCGGCGCTGCCGGCGATCCTGCGCACCGACGAGCAGCGCCTGCAGCAGGTATTGCGCAACCTGATGTCCAACGCCGTGAAGTTCACCGACACGGGTGAGGTCCGGCTGCGGATCCGGCCGGCGTCTGCAGACGAAGTAGACAGCAAAGCGCTGCGCGACGCGCCGGCCCGGGTGGCGTTCGAGGTGGAGGACACCGGTATCGGGATCCCCGCTGACAAGCTGTCTGTGATCTTCGAGGCGTTCCAGCAGGCGGACGGTACGACCAGCCGGCGCTACGGTGGCACCGGGCTGGGGTTGTCGATCAGCCGCGAGCTGACCCAGCTGCTCGGTGGCCAGCTGGTTGTGCGCAGCGAACCCGGCAAAGGCAGCGTGTTCACGCTCTACCTCCCGGAGGCCACCCGGCCGTCCCAGTCGGCGGCCCCCAGCGAGACGCCGGACACGCCGGTCCGGAGGCGGGCCGAGTTGGTGCCTGCGGCCCGGTCGCTCCCCGACCTGCAACCGGTTTCCAGCAACGCACCGCTGCGCTTCCACGGGGAGACGGTGCTGATCGTCGACGACGACCTGCGCAACGTCTTCGCGCTGACCAGCCTGCTCGAGGCACACGGTCTGCAGGTCGTCTTCGCCGACAACGGAGTGGGCGGAGTCCGCACGTTGGAACGCCACGACGAGATCGCGCTGGTGTTGATGGACGTGATGATGCCCGAACTCGACGGCAATGCAACGATCGCCGCGATCCGCAACCTGCCCCGGCACGCCGACCTGCCCGTCATCGCGGTGACCGCGAAGGCGATGAAGGAGGACCGAGCGAAGAGCCTGGCCTCCGGGGCGAACGACTATGTCACGAAACCCGTGGACACCGACCTGCTCCTCGAGCTGATCAACACCCACCTCGACAACCAGCTGATCGTACCGGTGGAGGGCGAGTCCACCGTAACCACGTAGGTACGGGTATTCAGCGCAGGTGGCCTATCAGCAGGTCGGTGAACTCTTCTGCGGCGGCGGCGTCGAATTGTTCGTAGCGGTATCGAGTGACCAGGGTGAGTCGCTGCCCGGTGGTGGCGACGCCGATTGCGACGCTGCATGCGTGGTCGCACGGCGGGGAGAACCACAGCTCGGGCGATCCGGAGTCAGGATTGGCGTTGAGGGTGGGCGGATCGGGGATGCGACCCAGGTTGGACAGCATCGCGGTGTCGATGAACCGATCACCGGTCAGTGGTAACAGCCTCGGCACTGCGCGCTTGACCGCCAGCGGTGCGTTCTTGGTGATGTCGAGAAGGTCGTACAGGCCGCGCGCGCGATCCTCCCGCCGCGCCTGACGGGTCTGCTCGGCCACCGCAGCGGTCGCGGTCGCCAGATCCACTCGATCGTCCGGCGCGGTGGAGACGGTGACATTCGACGTGAGGTTGCTAACGACGTCCCAGAACCGGTCGGCGGGGCGGATATTGACCGGCATCATCACTCCTATCCGATCTGTCGGCACGTCGCGTGCGGTGTTCCAGGCTTGCACGGTGAGGTGCAGCGCGCCGAGCAGGGCGTCGTTGATCGTCGTCCCAGATGGCCGCTGCAGGAGCGCCGGAGTTGTGGTGTCGCCGATGTCGAGGGTACGAAAAGCGAACCCGAAGTCGTCGCGATCGCTGCCGCCGACCACGGCGATCCGGCTCGGGGCATCGAGGGCTTCCCGAACCCGGCGCAGCCCTTCCAGTTGGCGCGCCCGCCGTTCGCTCCGGTTCTTCGGGGCGAGGAACGAACCGACGTCGCGGGCCTCGGCCAGCGGTAGGGGATCTGGCGGGTCCGGCTCGCCGAGATACGCGTGGGCGATCGCCTGCATGAGCCGCACGGCACCGACCCCATCCGCGACGATGTGGCTGACCGACAGCAGCACGAGATCCCCGCCGGATCGCCTTGCCAGGACGACACGCAGCCCTGGCGTGGTACCCAGGTCCAGAGGCGGCGTGTAGAGCTCTGCCCGGAGCCGATCCAGCGCGGCACCGTCGGGGCAGTCCACCACCTGTACCGGATCCACCTCCACCTCGTCAACGAAGTCCCAGTGGTAGGAGCCCTCACCGTGCGGTGACCGCGCTAGCCGAGCCCGGCACAGCGGGTGACGTCGGCAGCAGGACAGCACTGCCTGCCGGAAGGTGGCCTCGTCCAGGTGATGGTCGGCGCCCAGCTCGAGCTGGACGTTCCACGACGAGCGCGCCTCCTGCAGGAGTAGTAGTCCCTCGTCCAACATCGTCAAAGGCAGCGACGACTCGACAGTCGAGACGCTCTTAGTGTCACGCATAGTGGCCTCCCCCTCGTCAAATCAGTCGAGGTCAAGCGGCGCCGGCGGAGTCGGTGGTGCCTCGCAGCCGCTGCGAGATGACCGTGGTGATGCCGTCGCCACGCATGCTTACCCCGTACAGCGCGTCAGCAACCTCCATGGTGGCCTTCTGGTGGGTGACCACGATCAGCTGCGAGCGCTCCCTGAGTAGTTCGAACAGCGCGATCAGGCGGTTCAGGTTGGTGTCGTCCAGGGCCGCCTCCACCTCGTCGAGCACGTAGAACGGCGAGGGCCGGGCTCGGAAGATCGCGACCAGCATGGCCACCGCGGTGAGCGACTTCTCCCCACCGGACAACAGCGACAGGCGCTTGACCTTCTTGCCTGGGGGGCGGGCCTCGACCTCGATGCCTGTGGTGAGCATGTCGCCGGGCTCGGTAAGCACCAGCCGGCCCTCCCCCCCGGGGAACAGCGCGGCGAACACAATCTCGAACTCCCGCGCCACGTCGTGGAATGCCTCGACGAAGACCTCGAGGATCTTCTCATCGACCTCGGAGATGACGGTGAGCAGGTCGCGCCGGGTGGCCTTGAGGTCTTCGAGCTGGGTGGACAGGAACTTGTAGCGTTCCTCGAGCGCGGCGAACTCCTCCAGCGCCAGCGGGTTGACCTTGCCCAGCAGGGCCAGGTCACGCTCGGCTCGCTGGGCGCGGCGGGCCTGCTCGGCCCGGTCGTAGCAGGCCGGCTGCGGCACCCTGACCTGCTCGCCGCGCTCTGTCGCCAGCTCGTATTCGGCCACTTCTCCGGCCGGCGGGGGCACCGGCACCGCGGGCCCGTACTCGGCGACGAGATCGTCGAGGCCGACGCCGAAGTCGTCGGAGATCCTGGTCTCAAGCTGCTCGACGCGCAGCCGCTGCTGAGCGCGCAGCACCTCGTCGCGGTGCACGGTGTCGGTGAGCCGCTCCAGCTCCTCGGCGATCTCCCGGACCCGGCCGCGCACGTCGCTGAGATGCTGCTCCCCTTCGGCGCGCTGCGCCACCACCACGTCGCGCTCGGTCGCGGCCCGGACCAGCGAGGTCTCGATCCGACCCAGCGCGAACTCCCCAGCCCGGACGACTTCACCGCCCACCGCGGCGCCGCGCGCCCTGGCCGCCGCCGCGAGCGCGGCCCGGTCGCGGGCCACCCGCTCCGCCGCCGCGCTGCGACGCAGCCCCTCGGCCCTGCCCTGCAGTGCCCGGGCACGCTCCTCGGCAGTGCGCAGCGTCAGCCGGGCCTCGACCTCCTCGCTGCGAGCGGCGCCGAGCGCGGCCGCGGCCTCGTCCCGCTCCCCGGCGTCCGGTTCGGAATCCAGCGGCTCGTCCTGAGCCAGCCGCAACCGCTCCTCCAGCTCGGCGAGGCCGGCCAGTGCGGCGGCCCGGCGTTCCTCCGCCGCGCCCCGCTGACGGTGCAGCCGCTCGGCCTCGCCGGACGCCGAGCGGGCCGCCTGGCCGAGCCTCGCGAGCTGTTGGGCGACGGCGGCTAGTTGCGCGTCCGACTCGCGCCGGGCGGCCAGGGCGTCGTCGACATCCTGTGCGCAGGCGGCTTCTGCGGCGCGGGCGCCGTCGAACTCGGTGGCTAGCCGGGCCACCCGGGTCTCTGACTCCGCCAGGCGGGTCTCGCCATCGTCGACGGCGGCCTGCACCTCGATGGCACTCTGGCTGCGGCCCGATCCGCCATGCGCCCAGTCAGCGCCGAGCACATCGCCCTCGACGGTCACGGCGCGCACGCTGGGCGCAGCGACGACCAGCGCTTGAGCGCAACGCAGGTCCTCGACCACGGCGACGCGCTCCAGGAGCAGGTGCAGTGCGGGGCGCAGCACCTCCGGCGCCTGCACCAGGTCCACCGCCCACCGCGCACCGTCTGACAGCTCGGGCCAGCTGGAGCGGTCGAGCGCGGACGGTGCACCGCCGACGAGCAGCCCGGCCCGGCCGGCGTCCTGCTCGCGCAACAGGGCGAGCGCGGCCACCGCGACATCCACATCGGACACTGCCAGCGCGTCCGCTGCAGGGCCCAGGGCCGCGGCCACCGCGGCCTCCGCGCCGGGGTGCACGGTGAGCAGCGCTGCGACCGAGCCTTGTAGGCCGGGCAGCCCGGCGGCCAGCAGCGGCCCCGAACCGTCCTTGCGGGCCAGGCCGACCGACAGTGCTTCCACGCGGGCCCGCCAGGAGGCCCGCTGCTGCTCGGCCTCCCGGTGCGCGGCGGTGAGCTCGGCGGCCCGCTGCGCGGCGCTGGCATGCGCGGCCAGAGCTGCCTGGTGCCGCTCGTCGAGCCCCGCCGCACCCGCGTGCAGGGTGTCGCTCTCGGGCTGGAACTCGTAGAGCTCCCGCTGAGCGGCCTCCGCCCGCTCCCTGGCCTCGGCCAGCGTGGCGGACAACCGCTCGATCTCGTCCTCGGCGGCGGTCGACTTCGAGCGCAGGGCCTCGACCTGCCCGGCGAGCCGGGCCAGCCCCTCCCGTCGATCAGCAACGGCGTGCACAGCTGCCAGGTGGGCCCGGTCGGCGTCGGCGACAGCCTGCTCCAGCTCGGCGCGGCGCTCCAAGGCGCCGGACAGCATCGCCCTGGCCTGCTCGACGACCTCGTGCAGCTCGGCCTCCTTGAGCTGCGCGGAGTCGGCCTCGCGGTCCAGCTCGTCGGGGTCGCGACCGGGGCGATGCTGTTCGGTAGCGGCGGACAGGTGCCGGACTCGCTCTGCGGCCAGCCGTACCGTGCCGCGCAGCCGCTCGGCGAGCGCTGAGAGCCGGTACCAGGTGTCCTGCGCCGCGGAGAGCCGCGGCGCAGTGGCGTCGAGCTGTCCCTCCAGGGCGGACTGCCGGGCGTGAGCCGCCTCCAGCGCCCCCTCGACCTCGGCGCGGCGCGCCCGGGCGGCGGCCTCGTCCGCCTCCTCCCTCGCTAGCTGTTCACGCAGGGTCACCAGGTCATCGGCGTACAACCGCAGCCGGGCGTCGCGCAACTCGGCCTGCACTGCCTGGGCCCGGCGCGCGATCTCGGCCTGCTTGCCCAGCGGTTTGAGCTGGCGGCGCAGCTCTGCGGTGAGGTCGGAGAGCCGGGTGAGGTTGGCCTGCATCGCGTCCAGCTTGCGCAGCGCCTTCTCCTTGCGCTTGCGGTGCTTGAGGACGCCCGCGGCTTCCTCGATGAACGCGCGGCGTTCCTCGGGCTTGGACTGCAGGATCGAGTCGAGCTTGCCCTGCCCGACGATGACGTGCATCTCCCGGCCGATGCCGGAGTCGCTCAGCAGCTCCTGGACGTCCAGCAGCCGGCAGCTGCTGCCGTTGATCGCGTACTCGCTAGCCCCGTCCCGGAACATCCGCCGGGTGATCGACACCTCGGTGTAGTCGATGGGCAGCGCACCGTCGGTGTTGTCGATGGTGAGGGTGACCTCGGCCCGCCCTAGCGGTGGGCGGCCGGCCGTGCCGGCGAAGATGACATCTTCCATCTTCCCGCCGCGCAGCGCCTTGGCGCCCTGCTCGCCCATCACCCAGCACAGTGCGTCCACCACGTTCGACTTGCCCGAGCCGTTGGGACCCACGACGCAGGTGATGCCGGGCTCGAAGCGCAGCGTGGTAGCCGAGGCGAAGGATTTGAAACCCCTCAGCGTCAGGCTCTTCAAGTGCACGGTGCCCCAAACTCCTCCCTGCTCACTCCCCCAACCCGCGCAGGGTACCCACGCCCCCGCCTCACCACCGCATTCAGCGGGCTCAGCGGGGTTATTCGGGTTCCGCAGACCCCGCTGAGCCCGCTGAATGCGGGTGCGGTTGGGTCCTCCGCACCGGGTCGGTCACGGTCCGTAGTTTACGCAATCCTTCGCTCGCTGCCGTTGTCGGTGCGCTCGGCCAGTACTTTGTGGGGAACCTGTAGCAGCCGTATCAGAGTGACCAGTCCGAGGCCGCCGATCATATTGCCGAACGCCGCGAAGGCGAACAGTCCCAACCAGTCGGCGTAGCCGAACGGTGCGCCGGCCTGCAGCGCGGCGAAGCAGATCAGCGACCCCACGATCGCGTGGTTCACCTTGCCCGCGCCGAGCAGGAAACCCATGGCGATCGCAGGTACCAGCCGTACTCCATCGGACTCAGTGGAATGCTGTAGATGGGTCATCAGCGTAATGAGCATACCGCCCACCAGGGCAAGCGCGAAGGCCTTCCACGTGATACCCAGCTCGATATAAAACGTTCCCGCCTCCACCGCCGTAGCGCGCAGGGCAGGGAAACCGACCATGATGACGGCGGTGATGATCCATCCGCCGGCCAGGTTGGTTACCGTTGTCACCACCCACAGCCGTCCGAGTGACAACAGCGACGCGGTCTTGGCCACTACCGCCACCACTGGGACGAGGAAGTCCTCAGTGAACAGTTCGCTACGCGCCAAGGCCAGCGCGACAAATCCGATTGATAACCCGAGGCCACCGAGCAGAACGCTGTGGGTCACACTTTCCACCAACAGCAGGGCCAGCACACCCATACCAATGTCCAGACCGCCGAGAAAGCCGGTCGCGAGCAGCCCTGACCACGAGCGGCCAAGACGCTGCCGGCCCTCGGATACCAGCCGGTCGAAAGTCTGCTCAGTCTCCTGCTGCGGCACTGCAGGAGTCGTAGCGGAGCGATCACTCATAGCCCGATGCTAGCGCCGTTGCCGCGGTAGTTTCGCAGGAGCGGGGTCGTGAGTGGGAAACAGTGTTATGGCACTGTTTCCACTCACGAGTGGGGGTGGCGGGGACGGGGCTGGCAGCGTGGGCAGGTGTAGGAGGAGCGGTTCATGAAGGATTCCCGCCGGATCGGGGTGCCGCATCGCGGGCAGGGCCGGCCCTCCTGCCCGTAGACCGCCAGCGAACGGTCGAAGTAGCCGGACGCGCCGTTGATGTTGACGTAGAGCGCGTCGAAGGACGTCCCACCGGCGGCCAGTGCCTCGGCCATCACGTCGGTGGCGGCGCTCAGCACTGCGCGAGCCTGCGGGCGAGTGAGTGTCGCCGTGGGCCGCGCCCCGTGCAGCCGAGCCCGCCACAGCGCCTCGTCGGCGTAGATGTTGCCGATTCCGGACACCAGGGTCTGGTCCAGCAGCGCACGCTTGACGGCGGTGCGCCGCCCCCGAATCCCGGCGACCACCGCGTCGAGATCGAAGCACGGGTCCATCGGGTCTCGCGCGATGTGCGCCACCGGGGTGGGCAGGCCGTCCACCAGGTCCTCCACCGACAGGCCCCCGAAAGTGCGCTGGTCGATGAAGCGCAGCTCAGGACCACCATCAGCGAAGCGCAAGCGCACCCGCAGGTGGGTCTCGTCGGGGGCACCGGGAGGCTGGATACGCATCTGCCCGCTCATCCCCAGATGGGCCAGCAGCGCGTCGCCGCCACTCAGATCCAGCCAGAGGTACTTGCCGCGGCGCCGGACCGCCTGGACGTCCCGGCCGGCCAGCCGGGCGACGAAATCCAGCTCGCCGCCCAGGTGGCGGCGTACCGAGCGGGGATGCCGCACTTCGACCGCAGCGAGGGTGCGTCCGGTGACGTGGGCAGCAAGGCCGAGCCGCACGACCTCGACCTCAGGCAACTCCGGCACGCGGCGCTACCCGGCCGGCGGGGCGCTCCCGCTGACCAGCTCGGACAGCGAGCGCCACGCTGCCTCGGCGGCGCGCTGCTCAGCTTCTTTCTTGGTCCGGCCCTGCCCTGTGCCACGATCCGTCCCGCCGATCACGGCAGTCGCGGTGAACTCCTTGAGGTGGTCGGGCCCTGCCTCGACCACCCGGTACTCGGGCACCCCAAAATCGTGGTTGGCGGTCAGTTCCTGGAGGCTGGTCTTCCAGTCCAGACCTGCGCCCAGCAGGGGCGCCTCGATCAGCAGCCGGTCGAACAGCCGGTGCACCATGCAGCGGGCGACATCCAGGCCGTGCTGCAAGTACACCGCGCCGATCAGCGCCTCCGTGGTGTCGGCGAGGATGCTGGCCTTGTCCCGGCCCCCGGTGAGTTCCTCCCCCCGGCCCAGCAGTACGTACTCCCCCAGGCCACGCGAACCCAGTTCCCGGGCCACCCCGGCCAGCGCGTGCATGTTCACCACGCTGGCGCGTAGCTTGGCGAGCTGCCCCTCGGGCAGGTCGGGGTGGGTGCGAAACAGGTGATCGGTGACCACCACCGAGAGCACAGCGTCCCCGAGGAATTCCAGGCGCTCATTGGGTTCGATGCCGCCGCTCTCGTATGCGAAGGAGCGGTGGGTGAGGGCAAGAGTGAGCAGCTCAGCGTCGATCTCGACGCCGAGCGCCGTTAACAGCGGGGTGAGATCCGGTCCAGAACCCCGCGACGACCGGCGACCCACGAATACGTCACATCGTCCGTCAGGCCGGCCGGACGGCCTGACGACCGCGGTAGGTACCGCAGTGCGGGCAGGCAACGTGCGGGAGCGTCGGTTGACGGCAAGCCCGGTTCGCACATGGTGCGAGGGTCGGCGCGCTGCTCTTCCACTGGGACCGCCGCGAGCGGGTGTTCGACCGCGACATCCTGCGCTTCGGGACGGCCACGTTCCTCGTTCTCCTCTTCCATACCTCTCAACCGAACCGTTGCTTGAGTGCGGCCCAGCGGGGGGCCATCGTCTCATGCCGGTGATCCGCACCGAGTTCGGCCCGCTTACCGCCACATTCCGGGCACAATCCCGGGCAGTCCTGCCCGCACAGCGGGGCCAGCGGCAGCGCCAGCAGCATCGCGTCGCGGACCACCGGCTCAAGGTCAATCAGGTCGTCGACGACCCGGCTGACCTCGCCGGGATCCGTCGTGGCGTCGGTCGCCGTGTCCGGGTAGGCGAACAGCTCGGTCAGGCCGACCTCCAGCCGGTCCGCCACCGGATCCAGGCACCGGGCACATTGCCCGGCGACCGGCGCGGAGGCGGTGCCGGACACCAGCACGCCCTCCATGACCGACTCCAGCCGTACGTCGAGCGCCACTTCATGGCCCTCGGGAACCCCGATTACGTCCAGCCCCAGCCAGGCCGGAACCGGGACGTCGCGGTGGTAGGCGCGCATGGCCCCGGGCCTGCGGCCCAGCTCCCGGGTATCGATCACCCAGGGCGAAGACGGACTGGGACGGGCCGGCAAAATATGGCGTGGCATAACGGTTCCAGGCTAGGCGATGGTCAGCCTCGGTAGTCGCCTGCCCCTGCGGGCACCGGCCCGCCGCGCTGAGCGCGGCCGCGCCCGATGGTCCGCATTGTGCGGTTCAGCAGGTCCTCGAACTCCGCTAGCGTGCCGTCGACGTAGGCGTCGCACTCCGAGCGGACTCGGTGCACCTCGGCGCTCACCTCGTCGTGGATCCTGGCCGCCTCAGCACGGGCGGCTTGCACCACCTGGGTCTGTTCGACCAGCCGGGCCTGCTCAGCGCGGCCGTCGGCGACGGCCCGCTCGTAGGCCGTCCGGCCCGCCACGGTCATCCGCTCCGCCTCAGCCTCGGCACGGGCGGTGAGCTGCTGGTACTCGTGGCGCCCAGCGGCCCCGATACGCTCCGCCTCAGCCTGGGCGTCGGCGACCATCGACTCTGCGCGGGCCCGGGCCTCGGCGACCAAGCGCTGGGCCTCGTCGCGGGCTCCGGTCACGGTCTGCTCCGCCTCGGTCCGGGCCTCCTCGAGCTGGCGATGGGCCTGCTGCTGGGCGGTATCCACCAACTCGTCCCGATGGTCCAGGACATCCTGAGCGTCATCGAGCTCGGCGGGGATGGCGTCGCGGACGTCGTCGAGCAGTTCCAGGACGTCCCCACGGGGCACAACGCAACTCGAGGTCATCGGCACGCCGCGCGCCTCCTCGAGCGTGGTCACGAGCTCGTCGAGCGCCTCGAAAACCCGATACACCTGCCCCTCCTTGCCGTCACCAGCCATGAGAGGCAGTCTGCCTGGTCGGCAGGTCCAGATGCGGGAGCGCGCGGCGCGCGGCGTGTCCGCCGGGAGACCGCAGTTATCTCCGCTCGGCAAGCCGGTTGATCAGGCGCTGGTGCACTTTGACCGGCAGCAGGTGCCCGACGTCACCACCGTAGGTGGCGACCTCCTTGACCAGCGAGCTGGACAGGAAGCTGTAGGTCGGGTTGCTCGGCATGAACATCGTGTCCACCCCGGACAGCTGGTAGTTCATCTGAGCCATCTGCAACTCGTAGTCGAAATCGCTGACCGCGCGCAGACCCTTGACGATCGCGGCGATATCGTTGGCGCGGCAGTAGTCCACCAGCAGCCCATGCCATGAGTCGATGCGGACACCGGCCAGATGCTCGGTGATCTCCGCCAGCATCTCCATACGTTCGTCGACGTCGAACATGGTGCGCTTGCTCGTGTTGACCAGAACGGCGACCACGACCTCGTCGAACTGGCTCGCGGCGCGCTCGATGATGTCGAGGTGGCCATTGGTTGCGGGGTCATAAGAGCCGGGACACACCACTCGCCTCATGGCGCGAACCGTAGTACACCACGGTGTCGCCATACCGCCTGTGAGTGAGCGCAACCACACCATCCGGCCAGGTCGGGGGCACTGCCCTGGCCGCACGCTCCACCACCAGCAAGGCCCCGGGTGCCAGCCAGCCGCCGCCGGCCAGTGCGCTGAGGGCTCCGGACAGGGTGGCCTCGTCCAGCGCGTAGGGCGGGTCGGCGAGCACCACGTCGTACGGTTGGCCGGGCTCAGCGTCCAGCACCACCTGCACGGCGCCGGTGGTCACCTCCGCCCCTGGCAGCCCGAGCGCCTCGACATTACGGCGCAGCACCGCGGCCGCACGCCGATCGGACTCCACGAACCGGACGTGCGCCGCCCCCCGGGACAGCGCCTCCAACCCCAGCGCGCCGGATCCCGCGTACAGATCGAGTACCCGGGCACCGTCCAGGTCTCGCCGGGCCTGCAGCGCGCTGAACACCGCCTCCCGGACCCGATCCGACGTCGGCCGGGTGCCGTACGGCGGCACCGCCAGCCGCCGCCCCCCAGCCACTCCCGCCACGATCCGGACCATGGCGCCATGATGCCCGCATAACCTGGGGTGCCGACCGGAAGCATCGGGCCCCACTCGGTCGGATAGCACGAACTCGACCCGTTCCCGCTCGTCAACCGCGTTAGGCTCCAGCCATGCTGATCGGGCGCGATCACGAACGGGAGCGGCTCCGGATCGTGCTGGCGCATGCCATGCAGGGTGATCCTGGGGCGCTGATCATCCGTGGTGACCCGGGCATGGGGAAAACCCGCCTTCTGCACGCCGCCGCTGCCGAATATTCGGGCGATCTGCGAATCATCCGTGTCGACGGGCACGAGGCCGAGACCGACATCCCCTACGCCGCTTTATCGATGCTCCTCGGGCCGCTCATCCACGGGTTGTCGGGGCTCCCTGATACACAGGCGACGGCGTTGAAGGCTGCTCTCAACCTGGGCCCGGCCGTGCACGGTGACCGGCTCGGTGTGGCCGCCGCGACGCTCACCCTGCTGGCTAACTCGGCCGACGATCAGCCGATGGTCATCGCGGTGGACGACGCGCACTTGCTCGATCTCCCGTCGCTGGAGGCCCTGGTCTTCTCGATCCGCCGGATGCGCGCCGAACGCATCGCCGTCATCCTCACGGCTCGTTGCGCCGTCGACGTCTCGCCAGCTGCGCAGCGGTGGTTGGCGGCACTCCCGGAGATGCCGCTCAACGGCTTGGACTTCGCGGCAGCCAAGCGGCTGCTGGCCGATCGGGGCGCGCTGTCCAGCGCGATGTGGGAAGCGACAGGCGGCAACCCGCTTGCCCTGCTGGACCTGCCGACCGCCACATCGAGGTTGCCGGTGGAGCCGGTGCACCTCAATCGGCGGCTAGTCCGAGCCTACGAACGGCGGATGGCCAGCCTGTCCGGGAACACCCGCCGGGCCATCCTGCTCCTCGCGGTCGCCGGCTCGGCCGACGACGCAGTGGACGGTGCGCTGGCCCAGCAGGGCCTCGGTCGAGGCGACCTGGAAGCGGCCGAGGACGCGGGTCTGCTCGTGCAAGGCACCAGCGGGATCCGCTTCCGGCACCCGCTCGTCCGCAGCGCGGTCTACCACGCGGCCGCGCCGGGGCGCAAGCGCATGGCACACCAGGCACTGGCCGCCGTCTACGAGCAGCGGGGCGCTGCGGGAGCCGCCGAGCGTCGCGCCTTCCATCTCGCGGCCGCGACCGCCAGCCCCGACGAGGACGTCGCGGGGCAGCTGGCCGCCGCGGCCAAGCAGGCCGCCGCTCGGCAGAGCCACGTGACGGCCCACGCGCTGTTCGAACGCGCGGCGCGGTTGAGCCCAGCCGGCCCGGCGCGGACACAGCGGCTCGTGGACGCGGCGCTGACGAGTTGGGCCGCCGGGATGGTCGGGACTGCCGGGCCGCTGCTCGAATTCGCGCTGGCCGAGACGGACGACCAACACTCGATCACCGCAGTGCAACACCTGCAGTGCCGTATTCAGATGTGGTGCGGTCAACCGGTCGAGGCACGCGACGAACTTCTCGCCCTGGCCGACCGAACCGAGATCGTCGAACCCGCGTGGTCGGCCGTGATGCGCAGCCAGGCGGCTTTGTGGAGCGCCTTCCTCGGCGACCAGCGCCTGGCGGTGCACATGGCGCAGCGTTCAGCTCATCTGGTGCGGGACCTGCCCGCTGCGGCTCGCCTACCGGTAGTGCTGATCCAGGCCTTCACCCTGGCCATCGACGGCGACAGCGCGGCGGCGCGCGATCTGCTCGCCTGGTGCGAGGAGCATCTGGCGGCGTACGACCCGCTGTCAGGCGACCAACTCCTCGTCGTCGCCGCGAACTCCTACGCGTCGGTGGAGGAGCACGCGCCGGCGCGCCGGTGGCTCGAGTCCGCGGTCCGAATGACGCGGTCGGCCAACGCCGTCGGTCTGCTGCCCTTCCAGCTGTCGTGGCTGGCGAGCGCGTGCTGGCGCGACGGCGACTGGGCGGCGGGGCTGGCCCACGCGCACGCTGCGGTGAACCTCGCCGAGGAGACCGGCTGGTTGACCGAGCTGCCGAACGCCCTGATCGTCCTGGCCACCTTCGAAGCGACCCTCGGCGACGCGGACGGCTGCCGGGAGCACCTCGCCAGGGCTGTCGAGCTGACAGCGCCGACCGGGGCCCGGATCTTCGAGGCTCGGGCGGCCCGAGCACGGGGTCTGCTCGAGCTAGGCGAGGGTCGTCCGGGCCCGGCGGCCGAGCATCTCACCGTCATCGCCGAGTTCGCCTACGCGCGCAGACTCGGCAACCCGGTGCTGCTCAGCTGGGCGGGGGACCTCGTCGAGGCGCACGTCCGCGCGGGTGAGCCGCACCGTGCCCACCGCGCCTTCGACGTGCTCGTCCACGAAGCCGAGACGACCGGTCGGCCGACCGAACGCGCTGTCGCCGCCCGCTGCCGCGGCATGCTCGACGACGAGCAGGGCGACGACGCTTTCACCGAAGCCCTACGGTGGCACGAGCGCGCCCGGCAGCCGTTCGAGCAGGCCCGCAGCCAGCTGTGCTTCGGCGAGTTCCTGCGGCGCTGCCGCCGCCTGACGGAGGCCAGGCAGGTGCTCGCTGACGCATTCGGCACATTCACCCGGCTCGGCGCCAGGCTGTGGGCCCAGCGGACCGAGGCCGAGCTCCGCGCGACTGGAATCGCGTCGCGACCTCGCCGCGAACGTTCAACGACACGGCTCACCCCGCAGGAGTTGCAGGTCGCGATGGTCGTCGCTGGCGGAGCCACCAACGTGGAATCCGCCGCGCAACTCTTCCTCTCCCCGAAGACGATCGAGTTCCACCTGTCGAACATCTATCGCAAGCTAGGGATCCGGTCACGCGCTCAGCTCGTCCGGGCCGTCGTCGCCGGTACCTCAGGGAATAGCTCAGGGCCGTTTGGTGGTATCGACGTCCGCGACGACGAACCGCTCATCGCCAGGTGAGGCCGCTGCGCGGGATCGAAGTACTTCGCCAGGTCAGCAGCCGTGATGTTCGCCGCGCTACGGTTGAAGATGCTGCCAGTCCGTTCCAGCGCGCTGGCGACGAGCCCGGAGCACACGAACTGACCGTCGATGAAGAACGTCAGCTTGCTACCGGTGAGCATGGACAGAGCGATGCTCACGCACGTCAGCGGTCCGTACATGGCGTGACGCTCCTGCACCCATCTGGCGAACGCGACTGCCTGCGCGCGGTCCTCGTCCGAGGCATTGATGCGGAAGATCTGGTATTGCCGGTCTTCATACCTGTCGAGTGACCACTCCCTGACGCCGGTACCTACGGCCTCGATCAGGGTGCCGTCACGGTCCACAATGAGTGCGGCGTGCGCCCAGTCCACGTACTTCCGGTCGGCCCCGCGGATCCGCATCTTCTGGCCGGATGTGATCAGCCAGCCCTGGAAACCGTGTCCCCTGACGAGGATGAAATCCCCTGGATCGAACTCCGTCGCGTTCCTACCCGGCGCGAAATGCTCCGGCGGCAACGTGTCCACGGGTGCAGCGGTGGCGAAGTCAGGGCTTTTCATCTTCACTCCAAGTGGTGGAGGTGCGCCGTCATACACTCCAGTCGGGCGGACAGCCCCCCTTCGGCGACCCCCTTGGAGGACTAGAGGAGCGCGATGGCGCCGGGATACTCGCTGGAGCGAGCCACGGAGAACACCACCCGTTCAGCGGAGCCGGGTCGGCACAATGTCCGCTTTGTAGCGGCGGAAGGGCACTACAAGGAGCGCAGCTCCAAGATCAGGTCGCCGCCTTCCACCTGCTGCACAGTCTTGATCGCCAGCCGGGCTACTGTGCCGCCCTTGGGCGCGGTGATCCCGGCCTCCATCTTCATCGCCTCGATGGTGGCCACCGGCTGCCCTGCGGACACGGTGTCCCCTTCGGACACCCTGAGCGTGACCACCCCCGCGAACGGCGCCGGCACGTGGTTGTCGTTGGACCTGTCGGCCTTCTCGGCCACCGGCACCTTCGAGTCGATCGAGCGGTCCCGCACCTGCAGCGGGCGCAGCTGGCCGTTGAGCGTGCACATCACAGTGCGCAGGCCGCGCTCGTCGGCGTCGCCGATCGCCTGGAGCTGGATCAGCAGCCGTACCCCGGGGTCGAGGTCCACCGCGTGCTCCTCGCCGGGGCGCAATCCGTAGAAGAACTCTTTGGTGGGCAGCACCGACGTATCCCCGTAGGACGCCCGGTGCTCCTCGAACTCCGCCGTCGGACCCGCGAAGAGCAGCCGGTTGAGGGTGCGAGCCCGGTCCACCTCAAGACACCTTCGGTCCTCGGCGGACAGCTCCGCCATCGCTCTGGACTCGCTGCGGCCCGCCAGGGCCTTGCTGCGCAGCGGTTCCGGCCACCCGCCGGGGGGATCACCCAACTCGCCGTGCAGGAAACCGATCACCGAGTCGGGGATGTCGAAGCGTGCGGGGTCGGCCTCGAAGTCCTTCGGCTTCACGCCGGCGCCGACCAGGTGCAGCGCCAGATCCCCGACGACCTTGGACGATGGGGTGACCTTCACCAGCCGCCCGAGCATCCGGTCGGCCGCCGCGTAGGCGTCCTCGATCTGCTCGAACTTGTCGGCCAGGCCCAGCGCCACGGCCTGCTGGCGCAGGTTGGACAGCTGCCCGCCTGGGATCTCGTGGTGGTAGACCCGGCCGGTGGGCGCGGCCAGACCTGACTCGAAGGGCGCGTAGACCTTGCGCACCAGCTCCCAATAGGGCTCCAGATCGCAGACCGCCTGCAGGTCCAGCCCGGTGCTGCGGTGGGTGTGGTCGGTAGCGGCGACCAGCGCCGACAGCGCCGGCTGCGAGGTGGTCCCGGCCATCGACGCTGCCGCGGCATCGACAGCATCCACGCCGGCGTCGATCGCGGCGAGCAGGGTGGCGAGCTGACCTCCGGGCGTGTCGTGGGTATGCAGGTGCACCGGTAGGTCAAAACGATCCCGCAGCGCTCTCACCAGCGTCCGGGCTGCCGGAGGTCGTAGCAGGCCTGCCATGTCCTTGATGGCCAGCACATGTGCACCGGCCGCCACGATCTGCTCGGCCAGCCGCAGGTAGTAGTCCAGGGTGTACAGCTTCTCGGCCGGGTCGGAGAGGTCGGCGGTGTAGCACAGCGCTACCTCGGCGACCGCGGTGCCGGTCTCGCGGACCGCGTCGATAGCCGGGCGCATCTGGGAGACATCGTTGAGCGCGTCGAAGATCCGGAAGATGTCCAGCCCGGTCCCCACGGCCTGCTCGACGAACGCCGACGTCACTTCGGTCGGGTAGGGGGTATAGCCGACGGTGTTACGCCCGCGCAGCAGCATCTGCAGGCACACGTTCGGCACCGCCGCGCGCAATGCGGCCAGCCTCTCCCAGGGGTCCTCGGCGAGGAAGCGCAGCGCCACGTCGTAGGTCGCACCACCCCAGCACTCCAGGGACAGCAGTTGCGGGGTCAACCTGGCAACGTGGGGCGCCACGGCCACCAGGTCCTTGGTGCGCACCCGGGTGGCGAGCAGCGACTGGTGGGCGTCGCGGAACGTGGTCTCGGTGACACCGACGCTGTCGCGGGACCGCAACCAGTGCGCGAAACCCTGCGGACCCAGCTCGAGCAGCCGCTGCCGGGATCCCGCTGGCGGTGGCACGTCCAGGTCCACCGGCGGCAGCTTGCTCACCGGGTCAAGCAACTGGGGGGGCTCGCCGTGGGGCCGGTTCACCGTCACGTCCCCCAGGTAGGCCAACAACCGGGTGCCGCGATCCGCGGACTGCCGGGCGGCCAGCAGGTGCGGCCGCTGCTCGATGAACGAGGTGGTGACGTTGCCGGCGATGAAGTCCGGCTCGTCGAGCACAGCGAGCAGGAACGGGATGTTTGTGGCCACACCGCGGATCCGGAACTCGGCGATCGCCCGCCGAGCCCGCAGCACCGCGGCCCCGAAGTCCCGGCCCCGGCAGGTCACCTTGACCAGCAGGGAGTCGAAATGTGCGCTGATCTCCGCACCCGGGTAGATGGTGCCGCCGTCCAGGCGTACTCCCGCGCCGCTGGCGGTACGGTAGGCGGTGATCGTCCCGATGTCTGGACGGAACTCGTTAGCCGGGTCCTCAGTGGTGATCCGGCATTGCAGCGCAGCGCCGCGAGGCACGATCGCGTCCTGGGACAGTCCGAGGTCGGCCAGCGTCTCCCCGGCCGAGATCCTCAGCTGGGCGACGACCAGGTCGATATCGGTGATCTCTTCGGTCACCGTGTGCTCGACCTGGATGCGCGGGTTCATCTCGATGAACACGTGCTTGCCTGCGCGGTCGACGAGGAACTCGACGGTGCCGGCGTTGACGTAGCCGATCTGCCGGGCGAACGCCACCGCGTCAGCGCAGATCCGCTCCCGCAGATCCGGATCCAGGTTCGGCGCAGGAGCGACCTCCACCACCTTCTGGTGGCGCCGCTGCACTGAGCAGTCCCGTTCGTAGAGGTGGATCACCTCGCCCGTCACATCGGCGAGGATCTGCACCTCGATGTGCCGGGGGTCGATGACAGCTTGCTCCAGGAACACGGTCGGGTCGCCGAAGGTCGACTCGGCTTCGCGGCTGGCCGCCTCCACTGCCTCGCGCAAGCCGCTGGGCTCGGCGACCCTGCGCATGCCACGCCCACCACCACCGGCCACGGCCTTGACGAAGATCGGGAACTCCATCTGCCCCGCCGCGGCGATCAGTTCGTCGACGTCGCTGGACGGGGCGCTGGACTGCAGCACCGGCACCCCGGCGTCGCGGGCCGCCGCCACTGCTCGCGACTTGTTGCCGGCTAGCGAGAGCACCGCAGGAGGCGGCCCGACGAAGGTGATCCCAGCCTCCTGGCACGCTATGGCCAGTCTCGGGTTCTCCGACAGGAAGCCGTAACCGGGGTAGACGGCGTCGGCCCCGGCGCGCTGAGCCGCCCGGATGATCTCCTCCACCGAGAGGTACGCGCGGACCGGATGGCCCCGCTCGCCGATCTCGTAGGCCTCGTAGGCTTTGAGCCGGTGCTCGGAGTTACGGTCCTCGTACGGGAACACCGCGACCGTTTGGCAACCCAGCTCGTAGGCGGCGCGGAATGCCCGGATCGCGATCTCCCCGCGGTTGGCGACCAGCACCTTGCTGAACACGTGCCAGCTCCCTTCCCCCCGACCGGTCGGCCTGGACGAGCCCATCATCCCAGGTGGTGATCGCTGCCGGGGAGACCAGCGCTTTCCCTCTCCCGTACAGCGGCGCGCTGGGGTATCAAGGAGGTTGCATACCGGAGAGGACGCGGCCATGGGCAGACCGCCGTACCACCATCACTATCGCCCCAGCCGGCCCCGGGGGGGCAACATGGCACTGCTCGTTCTGCTGTGCGCGGCGGCCCTGGCCGGGGGCGCTGCGGTCGTGGTGACCCTGGCCGCCGTGCTGGTGGCCATGGTGATGGCAGTAGGGCCGCCGGTACTGGCCGGGGCGGCCGTCGTGGCCATCGTGTCGAGCCGACGCCGGCACCGCCAGGCGGGTTGGCGGCCCGAGCTGTACCCGCGTCCCGTGCATCGCCCCCCGCCCGAGCCGGACTGGCACACCGCCCGGGCGCGTTTCGTCCAGCTGCGCAGTGAGTACGGGCAGTTCGAGTGCGACCCACTCGCGGTGCTGCGGCTACCGGCGCTGACCGACGTCACCGTCGCGTCCACCGGCAGGTTCGTGGACGCCTTCGCCGAGGCCCAGGCACTGGACACCGACAGCGAACCGTCGCCCGCGCACCGGGTCCGCTACGTCGCCGCGGTTGATCAGGCCTGCCGAGCCTGGCGGGCCGCCCAGGATGCAGCCGAACGCATCCGGCTGGCAGGCATCCCCGAACACGAGCGCGCCACCGTGCAGCGCGCGATCAAGCTGCTCACCATGGCGCGCGACTCCGACCACGACGCCGAGCGCAGCGCGGCCTACGCCAAGGCCCGCGCGGAGCTGGCGAAGCTGGACCGCACCGGATCGCTACGCCTGCCACCCGCCGCGGCCGCCGCGCTGGACGCCGCCGCCCGCAGCCAGCTCCCTCCCGCCCCCGCGGCGAGCTAGGACCCGATCCCCGGCACCTCCTGCCACAAGCCAGCGCCGCCCGTACGGCCTCGGCCGCTCGCTGCGGGTCGGCAGGCAGCGCTGGCCTCGACGGAGCGGATCCATGGGCCGACCTAGGAGCCCAGCGACCTAGACGCGGCCGCGCACTAACCATCACCCTGACCAGGTGTCGCTGACCTTGGTGGGGCCGCGGATGCCGGCTCGTCGATTCGTCAGCGCACTTGCCGCGGGGCTGCTGCTCGGTGCGTGCCTCACCAGCGGAGACGCAGGCTGCGCGCAGGCCGCGTCGCAGCGCCCCCCGCCGACCAAGACACCGGTAGCGCTGGGACACGGTGGCGCGGTGGTCTCGGACACCGCAGAGTCGACGCAGGCCGGCCTGGACGTGTTGCGCAGCGGCGGGACCGCCGCTGACGCCGCGGTCGCGGTTGCCTCGACGCTCGGCGTGACCGACCCCTACGTGGCGGGCATCGGTGGCGGCGGCTACCTCGTCTACTATGACGCGCGCACCCACCGAGTGTCCACGATAGACGGACGGGAGACCGCGCCGGGCGGCGACGGACCGACCATGTTCATCGACCCGATGACCAGGCAGGCACTGCCGTTGCCAGCTGCGGTCAGCAGCGGACTGTCCGTCGGCGTGCCGGGAACGCTGGCCACCTGGCGGCGCGCGCTGCAGAGGTGGGGTCGCTTCGGGCTCGCCGAGGACCTGCGACCGGCTGAGGAGATCGCCGAGCGCGGTTTCGTGGTCACCGCGACGCTGCACGAGCAGGCGCAGGAGAACGCCAAGCGTTTCGCCCAGTTCGGCTCGACGGCGGCACTGTTCCTGCCGGGTGGTGCGCCACCCTCGGTGGGATCGACGCTGCGCAATCCCGACCTCGCGAGGACCTACCGGGAGATCAGCGAGGACGGGATCGGCGCGCTCTACGGCGGCCCGATCGGCGCCGACCTGGTCAACGCGGTGCAGCACCCGCCGCTGGCGCCTGGCGCCACGCTGGTTGCCAGGCCCGGCCCGATGACGGTGTCTGACCTGAGCGCCTACCGCGCGCTGGACGTCGATCCGGCGCATGTGAACTACCGCGGCCTCGACGTGTACGGCATGGCGGGGTCCTCCAGCGGCGGTATCACCGACGGGGAGGCGCTGAACATCCTCGGCAGCGCCGAGGAGTCCGCGATGAGCCGGGAGCAGGCCCTGCACCACTATCTGGAGGCCACCCGCCTCGCGTTCGCCGATCGCAACCGCTACCTCGGCGACCCCCGTTACGTGGATGTACCCCAGCAGCAACTGCTCTCGGCCCAGTACGGCCGCCTGCGCGCCTGCCTCATCGACCCGGCGAAGGCCGCCATGAGCCCGGTCGCGCCGGGCGATCCGATCACCGGACCGCCCGGCTGCCCACCGCCCACCACCGCGGCCGTCCCGGTGCCGGACCGGGACCACCACACCAACCACTTCGTGGTCGCCGACGGGGCGGGCAACGTCGTGTCATACACCAATACGATCGAGCAACTGGGTGGCAGCGGGATCGTGGTTCCCGGTCGGGGGTTCCTGCTCAACAACGAGCTGACCGACTTCAACTTCGCCCCAACACAAGGCGGCGCGCCCGATCCCAACCTGCCGGCGGCCGGAAAGCGGCCGCGCTCGAGCCTGTCGCCGACCATTGTGCTGCGCGATGGCCGGCCATTCCTCGCAGTCGGCTCGCCGGGGGGTGCCACGATCATCACCACGGTGCTGCAGATCCTGGTCAACCGGATCGACTTCGGTATGAGCCTGCCGGATGCGATCGCCGCGCCCCGCGCGTCACAGCGCAACACCGCGACCACCCAGGCCGAGCCAGCATTCATTGCGGCACCCACCACACCCGGCCTGGAAGCGCTCGGGCACCGCTTCGCGATCAGCGACACATCACCGCTGGATCCCACGACCAAGATCAGCCCCACCATCGGCGTGGCATCGGGCGTGGAGTTCCTCCCGGACGGCACGGTGCTCGCCGCCGGCGAGCCCACCCGTCGCGGCGGCCGCGCAGCCGCCGTCGTCACCCCCACCCGCTGACCCACCCCAATCCCGGCGTGTCGCGCTCTCGTGCACGGCGTGTCGCGCTCTCGTGCGCATCGTCTGCCAGCCGATCGCGCGTGTCCCCGTTTCAGCCCGGATTGGGATGCGCCAGCCGTGGCGCAGCGTTCGCCATCGCGGCGGCGAGCCGGGCGGCTCGGATGCCAGCACGACCGAGTGACGGAGGCCGGACCGTCAACGGGCGTTGCTCGTGCCGGGGAACGTGCAGTGATCGTGGCGCCAAATAGCTGCTGATGGGGGCATCGGGATGCTGGGGATGTACGAGGTTGAGCAACGCCCGCAAGGCCGACTCCGCTGGGCCCTCATAAGCCCAGACCACCATCTCCGGTGCGAAGACGTCCACCTTGCAGTGTTTCGGAACGCGACCAGTGGTGACCCGGTCAAACCCGCGGATGGTGACGAGATCGACGCAGTGTTCCCACTCGTAGAACGCGACGAGCGCAGTCGGTTCCACCCACCCGCCGCAGCAGCACAGGACGAAGCCGTCAGCGACGACGTCGCACAACAGCCGCTCCACCGCGGACGGCAAACCCACTGGGACGCCGTCTTGAACCGCTGCCGCGTCGACATCTGCCATACCTGCGCCCCCTACGGATGCTATGGACAGGGCGCCCGGTCGAGATCTGCCGCCTCGGCTCGGGGACCACTTTGCCCTGCGGAAGCGACGGTGCCGTGACCGCGGGGGACATGGCCCGGACGATCGTCGGCGCCAACGGACATTTCCCGGACATCTGTGGTGGCGGCCCGCGGCGGTGCACCGGGTTCCGTAGTCTGGGCCGCGACGATCAGTTCCGCTTGGAGGTGAGGAACGTGGCCGGGGCCGGGCCGCTCCCGCGGACGCGGCTGGAGCAGCTTGTGCGCCAGTTACGCCGGACCAAGGCCGAGTTCCGTGACGACTTTGCCCGTACTTCGGCTCAACTCGGCAGCAAGCTCACCGTGTCGGAACGGCACGCGGGACGCTGGATGGCTGGCAACCTCGATGGTCTTCCGCATCCGGCCGCCTGCCGTGTTCTGGAGCAGATGTTCGGCGAGAGCGCCGAACGGCTATTCGGATCGGCCGAGCCCGCCGCTCGTGTCGAGATCACCACCCCAGTGCTCGAACCGGCGCCGATCAGCGGCGAACCGTTCGAGAGCCTGGCAGTGCAGAAGGAGGTGGCGATGGCAGCCGCCGAGTCAGCCCGCTTCGGGCAGTTCGCCGAACAGTCCAACGTCGGCCCGCACACCCTGGAGCAATTCCGTGCCGATCTGGCCAGGATCGTGACCAGCTATCCCAATCGGCCCATCTACCCCCTGTTCGTCGAATTATGCGCGTTGCGGAACCGCGCCTTTGAGTTGCTGGAGGGTCGCCAGCACCCCGAGCAGGGCCGGGAGCTCTACCTTGTGGCCGGCGTGCTGTGCGGGGTGCTCGCCAACGCCTCTTTCGATCTGGGCTGGTTGCAGGCCGCCGAAACACAGGCTCGCACTGCGTTCCTGTGCGCTGAGCTAGCCGGTAACAACGCGCTGCGGGCGTGGGTGCGGGGAACCCAGAGTCTGGTCGCTTACTGGGACGACCGGCCCCGCGTGGCCGTAGAACTTGCCGCCGACGGCTGGCGCTACGTCCCCGAGACCGGGACCGCCCGGGTTCGGCTGGCTGCCATCGAGGCACGTGCGCACGCGCGGTTGCGTGACCAGCGCGCTACCGAGGACGCGCTCGCCCGCACTGACCATGCCCGCGACGATGTCCGAGGCGAGGACGATCCCGGTGGGATGCTTGCCTTTCCCGTGGCCAAACAGCACTACTGCGCCGCAACCGCACGGCTCTGGCTGGGCGGCCACGCCAATTACCGCGACGCCGAGCGCGACGCGGCTCGCGCTGTCGAGCTTTACGAGACCGATCCCCCGGAACAGCGACGCCTAGGCGAGCTGTGTCTTGCCCGGTTGGACTTGTCCACCGCCCGACTCGGACGCGGCGATCTCGACGGCACCGCCGACGAAGTCCAGGACGTTCTGGCCATCGCCGCCCAACGTCGTATCGAGAGCGTCGCGCGCCGCCTCAACCAGGTTGCCCGTGCCCTGGCGCGGCCGCGGTACCAGACCTCCGCACTCGCGCTGGATCTGCAAGACCAGATCCGCGGCTTTGCCAACTCCTCCGTTCCACCCGCCCTGCCCGGAGCGAGCGGATGAATGCTTCGGTCACGGTCGGGCTACTCCACCCCGGCCGAATGGGGGCCGCCATCGCCGCGCAGGTCGCCGCTAACGGCCACACCGTCCTGTGGTGCCCCGACGGCCGCAGCGAAGCATCGCTGCACCGAGCGAGAGACGCCGGCCTCCGCCCCACCGTGCTCGGAGAGCTGCTCGCGGACAGCGAGATCATTCTCTCGGTATGCCCGCCTGCCGTTGCCGAAGACATCGCAATCAATGTCGCTAAGGTCGGGTACAGCGGCATCTACGTCGACGCGAACGCCATCAGCCCCGCGCGCCTGCATCGCATCACAGACCGGCTCACCGAAGCAGGTGCGACGGTCATCGATGGCTGCATCTCCGGGCCACCTCCTGGAGGACGTCCCGCTGCCCGGCTCTACCTCGCGGGAGTGCAATGCGCTAGCCGCCGGGTCGCGGACCTGTTCACCGGGACATTGGCGGAACCCGTCCATCTCGGCAACCAACTGGGCCAGGCCAGCGCACTGAAGATGGCCGTCGCGTGCTACCAGAAGGCAAGCCGCACACTTGCCGCCCTCGCCCACGCTCTCGCCGATGACCTTGACGTCACGGAAGCCCTGCTCGCAGAGGCCGAGCGCATGCACCGCGACATCCTCATCAACCGCGACTACCTGCCCAGCGTCGCTGCCCGAGCCTGGCGCTGGGCCCCGGAGATGCACGAGGTTGCCGACACACTGCGCGAACAACACCTCCACCCCGATCTCGCCCTCGCCACCGCGGATGTCCTTCGGCGCTGGGCCGACGCCACAAGCGATGAAGCCCCCGACCCAGCCACCGTCCTGCAGCGTCTGCATGCATACCCTCCGACCACGCCATGAGGTGCCGCCTCGATCAGCCTCCCGACGCAGCCAGTCGTCCTGCAAGGTTGCCAATCGGGTAGCGCAGGGAGTGATCCGCGTGAGATGCTGCATTTCATGTCGTTCGATTGGTTTAGCGCCTTGGACTTCAATCGTGCGCTCACCAATCTCCACTATGAGTTTCACGGAGACTGGCATCGGGACCCATGGGGTTGGCCTAAGCTGGATGGGCAAGCTCGTTCGTGTCGCCCTGGCCTCAATGAAGGGCGGTTCCCGAGGGAACCGCGATGAGGGAGACCACTGAGTCGCGGGTCAGCGCGCTGGGCACGCCTCAATGAAGGGCGGTTCCCGAGGGAACCGCGATGGGAACAGCGCAGGTCACGGCGTGCCCGTTTGCGCGTGCCTCAATGAAGGGCGGTTCCCGAGGGAACCGCGAT
>DATDHI010000459.1:0-23099 GCA_036521655.1 Pseudonocardiaceae bacterium
TCGCCGGTGGTGCCCTCACCAGGCCCGACCGTGGATCCCGACGGGATGAACCCGGATGAATATTGGATGACCGGACCGGGCCGCCGATGGCTCGCTCGCCAGCCGCGCTAAGGTGACATATCGTGAAGGGACAGCCGCACGTGCTGGGTATCGTTCTCGCGGGCGGTGAAGGTAAGCGGTTGTGGCCGCTCACTGCGGATCGAGCCAAACCGGCTGTGCCTTTCGGTGGCAACTACCGGTTGATCGACTTCGTGCTGTCCAACATGGTCAACGCCGGGTACGTGCGGATCTGCGTGCTGACCCAGTACAAATCGCACTCGCTGGACCGGCACATCACGACGACGTGGCGGCTGTCATCGATGCTAGGCCAGTACATCACCCCGGTGCCCGCGCAGCAGCGGCTGGGCCCGCGCTGGTACACCGGCAGCGCGGATGCGATCTACCAGTCCCTCAACCTGGTCTACGACGAGCGCCCGGAGTACATCGTGGTCTTCGGTGCCGACCACGTCTACCGGATGAACCCCGCACAGATGGTGGAACAGCACATCGCCACCGGCGCGGGCGTGACCGTCGCCGGCATCCGGGTGCCACGCGCGCATGCCAGCGCTTTCGGGTGCATTGCCGCCGACCAGTCGGGGCGGATCACCGAGTTCCTCGAGAAGCCCGGGTCACCGCCGGGAACGCCGGACGATCCTGAGGTGGCGTTCGCGTCGATGGGCAACTACGTCTTCACCACCGACCTGTTGCTGTCTGGGCTGCGCGCTGACGGCACCAACCACGACTCCGACCACGACATGGGTGGCGATCTGATCCCGATGCTGGCCGATGACGGGGAAGCAGCGGTCTATGACTTCACCGACAACGTCGTGCCCGGCGCCACCGACCGGGACTGCGGCTACTGGCGGGATGTCGGCACCCTGGACACCTACTACGAGGCGCACATGGACCTCGTCTCGGTGCATCCGATGTTCAACCTCTACAACCAGCGCTGGCCGATTCGCACCGCGACACCCCCACTGCCGCCCGCGAAGTTCGTCCAGGGCGGCACTGCTCAGGAGTCGATCGTAGGAGCGGGCTCGATCGTGTCGGCTGCGCAGGTGAGCCATTCGGTGTTGTCGGCTGACGTCGTGGTCGAGGCCGGTGCGCACGTCGAGGGCAGCGTGCTGCTGCCCGGTGTGCGAGTCGGGAAAGGAGCGGTGGTGCGCCGGGCAATCCTGGACAAGAACGTGGTGATCCCCGATGGTGCCCAGGTCGGCGTGGACCCCGACCTGGACCGGGAGCGCTACACGGTCAGTGGTGGCGGGGTAGTGGTGCTCGGCAAGGGCGCCCACGCCGAGTGATGCGCCCCAGGAGGTCTGCGGTGCGGCGAACCGTGCCCGGGTGGGCTGTGCGGTCCGCGGCCGCGGCGCCGGTGCTGCTTATCGGTGGCTGGGAACTCGCCGCAGCGCGACAGCCGGGCGGGTTCGACCCGGTCAGCCAGACGATCAGCGCCCTGGCTGCTCGGGGCGCCACTGATCGCTGGATCATGACCGTGGGCCTCGCGGGGGTCGGCGTGTGCCACGCGATCACCGCTGCGGGGCTACGGCCTGCCGCATTGCCCGGCCGCCTGTTACTCGCCGTGGGCGGGGCTGCAACAGTTGCGGTGGCCCTATTCCCGCAGCCGGTCACCGGTGACTCGACTGCGCACGTCGCCGCTGCGGCGCTCGCCTTCCCCGCCCTCTCGCTGTGGCCCGCTCTGGCAGCTGCGCCGGGTGCCGCCGCCGGGCTGCTCGGGCTGCTTGGCTGGTTCGGGTTCGAGTACCTCAGCGATGGCCCGCGAATCGGGCTAGCCGAGCGGGTGCTCGCCGGCGCCCAGGCGCTGTGGCCGCTCGCCGCCGTCCTGCTCGCTCGCCGTCGCTGATCACAGCACCTACCAGGTGGGAGGAGACCAGATATGCCGGAGGGAGAGCAGGGTAGCCCGGTCGACGCAGCGATCGTCGACTATTACGACGAGACCTGGGTCGACTACCGCTTGCTCTGGCTCAATCGCGACAACCTGGCAGTGCATTTCGGCTACGCCGATGCCAGCACCCGCGGTCATACCGATGCGCTGAAGAACATGAACCGGGTGCTGGCGGATCGGGTCGCGATCCAGCCCGGCGAGCGCATCCTGGATGCCGGCTGCGGAGTGGGCGGCAGCAGCCTGTGGCTGGCGCAGGAGCGCGACGTCGAGGTCGTCGGAATCACGCCGGTGCCCAGCCAGGTCGCCCTGGCCCGCGGCTACGCAGCCCAGCGTGGGCTGGCCGACCGGGTCCGGTTCGAGCAGGCCGACTACGCTGCGACGTCCTTGCCGGACGCGAGTTTCGACGTCGTGTGGACGCTGGAGGCGCTGTGCCACGCGCCCAACAAGGCAGCCTTCTACCGGGAGGCCGCCCGGCTGCTGCGCCCCGGCGGACGGGTGGTCGTCGCCGAGTACCTCCGCGCCTCCCGTCCGGTCGACGCCGTCGGGGAGCGACTCCTGCACGAATGGCTCGACGGCTGGGCCATTCCCGATATCGACACCCCCGACGAACATCTAGTACACCTAGCCAATGCCGGATTCGTCGACGCCCAGCTCGACGACGTGACCGTGCACACCCGTCCGTCTCTGCGCCGGCTGTATCGCATGGCCTACTGGACCTATCCGCTGGCCGCGCTTGGCCGCGCATCGCGCATTCGCTCCGCAGTCCAACACGGCAATGTGATCGGCTCGATACGCCAGTACCAGGCTCTCCGGCGGAAAGCGTGGTTCTACAGCATCATCTCCGCTACCAAACCGACCCCGTAAACCACATTCTGCTCTACACGCCAGACTGGGTACTCTACCGTGGAGGAATGGTGGTTGGCGGGCCGAGGCGCTGCTGGCGATCGGCCGGGACACCGCGCCACGGCTGCGCGAGCCGGCGCCGCACACCGAACACGGCGAGCTGCTCCCGCCATCGTGATTGACGCCAGCCGCGATCCGATCGCCAGCAGGCACGTCGACGACCTGGTCACCAAGGCGCGGCTGGTCATCGAGCCGGTCACCGCCGACCAGGCGGCCATCGCCCGCGCCGCTTACCGGTATTTCGGGAAGGGCAGCGGACACCCCGCCCAGCTCAACTTCGGCGACTGCTTCGCCTACGCCCTTGCAAAGAGCGCCGATGAGCCGCTGCTGTTCAAGGGCGACGACTTCAGCAGCACCGACCTGCTGCCAGCCGCGATCGCACAGGACATCAGGTGCACGTGATGTCTCGGAGGCTTCGCAGCACGTCGCGGAGGTCGTCCGTGTCGGAGCGGCCCGCGGTGTCGATGGCGTCGGCTACCTCGTCCGCCCGGTCGAGCAGAACGGGGAGGGTGCATTCCGGTGTCAGTGCGAGCAGC
This sequence comes from Pseudonocardiaceae bacterium, assembly GCA_036521655.1. Classification (GTDB taxonomy): domain Bacteria; phylum Actinomycetota; class Actinomycetes; order Mycobacteriales; family Pseudonocardiaceae. The sequence goes on from DATDHI010000459.1 coordinate 3,382, forward strand.
GTCTGAGTGGCATGCCTGGCGGCGTCGCGCGGGTAGCCTTCGTGGCGCAGGCAGTCGGCGTGGTCGAGGGCGAGGAATGTCCGATCGGTGACCGCTCCCGCCGGGTAGGCGGCCAGGGCCTCACCCTGGATGATCCGAGCACGCTTCGTGTCGCCGAGTTGGGTATAGACCTCGCTGGCGAACCGGCCGAGGCGATACCAGGGAAAGCTGTACGCGGTGAAGGTCTCCTGACCCCGCTCCTCGGTGGCGCGCTCGGCATCACGCAAGGCCATGAGGGCGACGTCACGGTGTCCGAGCCGCGCGGCGGTAGATGCAACCAGCGCGTTGCCGAGGGTGGCGCCCAACTGACCTCGTCGGGAGATCGCCACAGCGTAAGCCGAATCGTGCATGACCTGGTGATGATCACCCTGGTGCACGGCGATGAGGGTGGACCGAGCGACGATCCACCCGGCCGCCTCACGATCACCGACCCGGGCCGCGTGGCTGAGAGCCTCGCCGTACCAGAGGGCAGATTGATCGTAGTCCTGCCAACTGGCCAGGTTCGCTCCGATGAACGCCGCGAGGTAGGCCATTGAGGAGTGCCCGCGGCGGATGCCGAGCCGTCTCGTGACATGGTGAGCTGCCACGTAGTCGCGCAGCAGCGCCGGTAGCTGGTCGATGGTGGGCACGGTGGGGAAGCCGAGTGCGTGAGCGTGTACGGTGGTCTCCAGGTCGGCGATCTTGTGCGCCCTGCTGGCCGGTGAGGTGTCCACCGGATCGAGCCGCGCGGCCGAGTCGATCACGCCGGGAGCGATGGCCAGCCCGGTAGTTGCCAGGGTGTGGCAGATGAACGTGCGACGGCGCATGACGTCCGGCTCGTCTTTCGAAGGCCAGTTCACATGGGTCAGGCTAGTCTCCGATGTTCCTTCCGGCGTCCCGCCGGCTGTCAGACCGCTCATGGAGCAGCCCGCCGAGCTGTTAGGACAGGTGCGCGGCAGCGATGTGATCGACGCCGCGGTGGTGCTGCTCGCAGGGGACGACGACCTCATCCTGACGTCAGATCCCGACGATCTCCTCGCGCTGGCGGCCGCATCCTGCATCCATGTCGAGATCGTCCCGGTATGACACCCGTGCTCGCACTGTTATGACGGGCGCAGGGCCAGCAGCAAACCGTCACCCATCGGCAACATCAGGGGTAACAGGGTCTCGTCGTCGCGCACCATCGAGCCCACCTCACGCAGCGCCGAGGTGGACGGGTCTCGAAACGCCGGGTCGGCCACCCGGCCACCCCACAAGGCGTTGTCGAACGCGATCACCCCGCCGGGGCGCAACAACCGGACGCCGGCCTCCAGGTAGCGCGGGTACTCGGACGTCGCGGCGTCGACGAACACCATGTCGTAGGCGCCATCGGTGAGCCGGGGCAGTACGTCCAGCGCCTGCCCCATGATCAGCCGGTATCGTGACGGGGGATATCCGGCCTCGGCGAACGCCTGCCTGGCAGCGCGCTGGTGCTCCGGCTCGACGTCGATGGAGGTGAGCACCCCATCGCGAGCCATCCCGCGCAATAACCACAGCCCGCTGGTGCCAGCTCCGGTACCGACCTCGACGACGGTGCGGGCCGCCAGCGCCGTGGCGAGGAAGCTCAGCGTGGCGCCTGCGCCCGGTCCAATCGGTGTGCAGCCCAGCTCCCGACCGCGCTCGCGCGCCGCGATGAGCACATCGTCCTCGTTGACGAAGCTCTCCACATACCTGCGCGCGATGCTGTCAACTGGGGCGGGCGATCCGCCGTCGGTGCCGGTCGACGTCACGTTGCGCAGCGTAGCCCGGCTGCCCGCCCCATCCGGGGGACGCCGCGCCGTGACGGCGCCTCCTCCACACCTCTGGCCCCGCCCTGCGCCACACTCTCAGCGTCCTCTCAGCTCATGCTTACCTACTCCACACGCAGATCGGCCATCATCTGACGTGGGGTCGCCCGGTGCGGAACATCGACGGCCATCCGGTTGTTTTCCTTCCTGACTGCTGGGGTAGAGCTTGGCCGAACGCTTGGTTCGGTTCCCGTGACGTGGAGGTACGAGACACTTCCGATGGCTACCGACACCCGCTTCCTCAATCCCATCGCGCCCGAGCCGGCGGTCTGGGCTGATGGCGAGAAGAACCCGGCAGACGAGACCCGGGCGATCGAGGGATGGACACCACCCTCCTGGGAGCAGGTCGTGCGGGATCACGCCGATCGGGTCTACCGGCTGGCTTACCGCCTGTCCGGGAACCCGCACGACGCCGAGGACCTCACCCAGGAGACGTTCATCCGGGTATTCCGCAGCCTGGGTTCCTACAAGCCAGGCACCTTCGAGGGATGGCTGCACCGGATCACCACCAACCTGTTCCTTGACATGGTGCGTCGGCGGTCCCGGCTACGGATGGAGGGCTTGCCGGAGGACACCGACCGGCTACCTGGCAGTGGGCTCAGCCCGGAGCAGGTCTATGCCGAGACCCACCTCGATCCGGACCTGCAGGAGGCGCTGGATGACCTTGCGCCCGAGTTCCGGGCGGCCGTCGTACTCTGTGATGTGGAGGGTCTGTCTTACGAGGAGATCGGCGCTACGCTTGGGGTGAAACTAGGCACAGTGCGGAGCCGGATCCACCGCGGCAGGCAGGCACTCAGAGCGGCGCTCGAACGGCGCCGTGCTCTCGCTGATGAGGAGGCTGGATGACCGACCTGCGCGGTCGCAGCTTTTCTGATCTGGTAGCCGGCCTCAACGCAGGACAACACCTCGCCGTGGACGCTGTGGTGGCCTTCGTTGACGGAGAGCTGGACGCGGCGGCCCGCGGCCGCGCCGCCGAGCACCTCATCGCATGTCCGTCCTGTGCGGCTGAGATAGCCGGGCAGCGCCAGGCCCGCAGCGTGGTTCGGTCGGCGGAGTGCCCGCAGGTCCCCGCTAACTTGCTCGCCGCGCTGCGTGACATCCCGCAGACCGCGGATCTGCCTCCCACTCCGGACGGGCTGGCGGTGACCGTCGACGGCACGGTCGTCGCGGTCGCCGGCCCGGGCCGGCCGCTGACCCCTCCGCTGGGTGCCGGCGCTCCGCTGGGTGCAAGCCAGCGCTGGGGTTCCGGGCCCTCGATACTCGGTCGCTGGCTAGGGCGATCGGTGCTCGACCGGAATGGGCCCCGGTGACGACAGCGCTACGCGCACTTCACCAGGGCGCGGGCAGGCTAGGTGATCAGTAACGCACGACCCTGGGAGACCATGGCCCCGCCTCAGGATCACGACTCCGACCGACCCTTCATGACGGAGGGGCGCTCAATGCCGCCCCCATTCGTATCGATACCAGTGCAGCGTCCCTCGGTTGACCCGGTGGAGGCACGGACCTTCGGCCGACCCGCTGGGGTGGCCGGAGCGTTTGAAGTCTCCCGAGACCTCTCTGCTCGGGGCGGGCCGGCGGCTCCGCCTCCATCTGAGGCGGACGCTGCAGCATTCGGCAGGCCGCCGGGATCCGGCGAGCGGCTGCAGCGCCCACCCGGCCGTAACGGCGCGCAACCCTCGCAAGGGTCAGAGCGAGAGGACGCCTTCTGGCCGCAGGGCGCCGGACACGATCCGTGGCGCGACCCATGGGCAGCCGCCGTGCTGGGCGGGCCCGCGGTTGGCGAACAAGACTCCGCGGCCGATGCACCGCCGCCGCTGCGAGAACCGCTGAGCCTCCGAGAGGTGCTGTTCGGCCGCCGGCTCAGTCCCCGCGCGCTGGCCCTGCTCGGTGCGGTGGTGCTGTTGATCGGCGGGGTCGGCGGATTCGTGGGCCGGCTCACTGCGGAGGGTCCCAGCCTGCTGACCGACCCGGGCGCCACGCTGGCGCAGGTCGAACCACCGACCGACCGCCCGGCGGGCTCGGTGGCTGCGGTGGCCGGCCGAGTGCTGCCTGCGGTGGTGTCCGTGGAGTTCCGGATCGGCGACCACGGGGGTTTTGGCTCCGGCGTGGTGATCGACCCCCACGGTTACGTGCTGACCAACAACCACGTCGTTGCCCCGGCCGCGATCACCCCGCAAGCCACCCTGGAGGCGGTGTTCAGCGATAGCACCCGGCTACCGGCGCGGATTGTGGGCCGGGACCCCAAGACCGACCTCGCGGTGATCAAGGTGGAGGTTGCCAATCCGACCGTGGCGCAGATGGGCCGCTCCTCGACGCTGCGGCCGGGAGACCCGGTCATCGCCATCGGTTCTCCGCTCGGCCTCGCCGGCACGGTGACCAGCGGCATTGTCAGCGCGGTTGATCGGCCGGTGCGGCTGGAAGGCGATGGTGGCCAGGGCAGTGCGGTGATCGACGCGATCCAGACCGACGCCGCGATCAACCCTGGCAACTCCGGCGGGGCGCTGGTGGATGGCGCGGGGGCGGTAGTGGGCATCAACACCGCGATCCGCACCCTCGGAGCCAACGACGGCGGGGGCTCGATCGGGCTCGGTTTCGCAGTCCCCATCGACGCGGCCAGGACGATCGCCCAGCAACTGATCCGCACCGGGCATTACCAGCACCCTGAGTTGGGCGTCAACGCCGCGTCGGTGACCGACGGCACGTCCGACGGCGCGCGGGTGCAGAACGTGCAGGAAGGCAGCGCCGCGGCCGAGGGCGGGATCCTGGAGAACGACGTGATCATCAAGGTCGGCAAGCGGACCGTCAGCGGTGCCGACGCGCTGACCGTCGCGGTGCGCGAGCTCGCGATCGGCGAACAGGTGCCGATCTCGCTGGTCCGCGACGGGCGGCCGCTGGTCGTGAGTGTCAAGCTCAAGTCTGACTGAGGCGGGAGGTGCTGGCGGATGTTCAACATCGGCTGGGGGGAGTTCCTGATCCTCGTCGTCGCCGGGCTGTTCATTTTGGGCCCGGAACGCCTGCCGTCCGCGGCGGCCTGGCTGGGCCGCACCGTGCGCCAGGTGCGGGAGTATGCCACCGGGGCCCGCGAGCAGTTGCGCTCCGAGCTGGGCCCGGAGTTCGACGAGCTACGCAAGCCATTGGAGGAGCTGCGCGGGCTAGGCGGCCTCCGGCGGCGTGGGTTCAACCCTCGCGGGTTCAATCCCGGCAGCGCGATCAGCCGCCACCTGTTCGACGATCTGCCGGACGATCCGCTGGACAGTTGGATCAAGCCCAACGGCTTCGCCGCTCCCACTGGGCTCGGTATTCCTGTCTTGCGACCGCTGCAACCCGGCGAGCGCGCGCCGTTCGACCCGGACGCCACCTGACCCGGCAACCGACTCCCGCCGACACACCGGGCACCAGGGGACGACACACCGGCAAGGGGGTGGGGGCTAGCGGGAATGAGGGCTTACTGAGAGTAGTCGACCCGCTAGGCCGCGGGAGCGGGTGGCGAGACGGTCGGCCACCCCGCGCAGCACTACGGCGGCAGGCGCCGTGGGATCGGTCAGAACTAGCGGCGTGCCGGCATCGCCGGTCTCGCGCAGCCGGGGATCCAGCGGCACCTGACCCAGCAGGGGTACCTCGCTGCCCACTGCGCGAGTCAGCGAGTCCGCGACCACCTGACCACCGCCGGAACCGAAGAGGCGATTGCGCGAGCCGTCCGGCATGTCCAGCCACGACATGTTCTCCACCACACCGATCAGCCGCTGGCGAGTCTGCAGGGCGATCGCCCCAGCCCGCTGCGCCACGTCGGCGGCAGCCTGCTGCGGGGTTGTGACGACCAGGATCTCGGCGTTGGGAATGAGCTGCGCCACCGAGATGGCGATGTCGCCGGTGCCCGGCGGGAGGTCGAGCAGCAGCACGTCCAGGTCGCCCCAGAACACGTCGGCGAGGAACTGCTGCAGCGCGCGGTGCAGCATCGGTCCCCGCCACACCACCGGGGTGTTGTCCTTGGTGAACATGCCGATCGAGATGACCTTCACGCCGTGCGCGGTCGGCGGCATGATCATCTTCTCGACCTGGGTGGGCTGAGCGGTGGTGCCCAGCATGCCTGGCACCGAGTGCCCGTAGATGTCGGCGTCGACCACCCCTACCGACAGGCCCCGATCGGCCATCGCAGCTGCCAGGTTCACCGTCACCGACGACTTGCCGACGCCACCCTTGCCGGAGGCGACGCAGTACACCCGGGTCAGCGATCCTGGCTCGGCGAACGGGATCCGCGGTTCTTCAGAGTCGCCGCGAAGCTGGCGGCGCAACGCGGTGCGCTGCGCGTCGCTCATCACATCGAGCTCCACCCGCACGTCGCGCACGCCCGGCACGGCGGACACCGCCGCCCTCACCCGGGACGTGATGGTGTCGCGCATCGGGCAGCCGGCCACAGTGAGCCATACCGCGACACCCACCGTTCCGTCGCGCGCGACGGTCACGTCCTTGACCATGCCCAGCTCGGTGATCGGGCGGTGGATCTCGGGATCGTGTACCCCGTTCAGCGCGGCTCGGACCGTGTCGACGGACGGGGCGGCCTGGGTGGAGCTCACGGGTGACACCGGCTTTCCGATTGGGTGCAGTCACCTCCCATGCTAGGCGCTCGCCGGTCAACCCCCTGCGCCCCGCCGAGGTCCGGGCCGTTCTGACCCCCAGCGATCCGACCCCCGCCGGTGTGACCCCCGCCCGTCCCGATCCAACGCAGCAGAACGTTGTGACCCAGGCGACTCCGGCGACCCTGCATCACGGAGCTCGGTCAGCCGGGCGAGCTCGGAGCGCAGGAAATCCCGGGTGGCCAGCTCGCCGACGGCCAGCCGCAGGGACGCGAGTTCCCTGGCCAGGTATTCGGTGTCGGCCTTGGTGCGCTCTGCCCGGGTCCGGTCCTCCTCGAGTGCGATCCGGTCGCGGTCGTCCTGACGGTTCTGCGCCAGCAGGATCAGCGGCGCCGCGTAGGCCGCCTGGGTGGAGAAGGCCAGGTTGAGCAGGATGAACGGGTAAGGGTCCCATTGCCACGACACCGCCACCAGGTTCAGCGCGATCCACGCCACGACGAGGACCGTCTGGGCGGCGAGGAACCGGCCGGTGCCCAGAAAACGGGCGATCCGCTCGGAGAAGCGGGCGAACGCGTCGGGGTCCATCCGGGGCGCGAGCCGTCGTGGCCCGCGCGGCTGGTCCAGCCGGCCAGCCGAATACTGGGAACGTGGCTCAGCCACTTGTCACCTCCCCAGGCCAGTCCTGGGCGCGCCAGGCCTCCCGCTGCCGCCAGTCGATGGGTAGCGCGGCGTCCAGCAGATCATCCACACTCACTGCGCCGAGCAGGTGGTCCTCGGCGTCCACCACCGGGGCGCAGACCAGGTCGTAGGCGGCGAAGTAGCGAGTGACCTCGCCGAGCGTCGCGTCCGGTCCGAGCCGGGTCAGCTCAGTGTCCAGGACGCCGGCCACCAGGTCCGACGGGGGCTCCCGCAGCAACCGCTGCAAGTGGGCGCAGCCCAGGTAGCGGCCGGTCGGGGTGGCCGAAGGGGGACGGCAGACGAACACCATGCTCGCCAGCGCAGGGGTGAGTTCGGGGTTGCGGACCCGCGCCAGGGCCTCGGCGACGGTGGCGTCCGGGGTGAGCACCACCGGCTCCGGAGTCATCAGGCCACCGGCGGTGTCCGACGAGTAAGCCAGCAGCCGGCGTACCGGTGCGGACTCCTCCGGCGCCATCAGCCGCAGCAGCCGCTCCCGCTCGGTCTGGGCGAGTGTGCCGAGCAGGTCGGCGGCATCGTCGGGGTCCATCGCCTCGAGCACGTCAGCGGCCCGCTCGTCGTCGAGCCGGGCAAGCAGCTCGGCCTGCTCCTGCTCGGACAGTTCCTGAAGCACGTCCGCGAGCCGCTCGTCGTCCAGCGCGTCCGCGACCTCATGGCGGCGCTTGGCGGGCAGCTCGCGCATTGCGTTGGCGACCTCAACCGCGCGCATCCCCTCGTAGAGGGCCAGCAGGCTCTCGGCCCCTTGGCCGCGGGAGGACACCTCAGCCAGCGTGAGCCCGGCGACCTCGTCCCACGCGAGCACCTGAACCGGGCCGCGCCGGCCGAGCCGGCCGATGCGCTCCCGCACCGCCAGCTTCGTGATGAACCAGTCCCGGGTGCGGTTCTGCTCCACCCCGGCGTCCACGACCACTGCGACCGCTCCGGTGGCGGCCACGTGCACCCGGGCGTCCAGGATCTCCCCGATCACCAGGATCTCGTTGGGGCGTAAGGAGAACCTGCGCAGGCTCACCATGCCGGTGGCCAGCGCCACCGCACCGGGCTCGATCGAGGTGACCCGCAGCATCGGCACGAAGATCCGCTGCCGGCTGGCGAGCTCAACGACCAGCCCCAGCACCCGGGGTGGTTGCGACCCGATGCGCAGCGCGGTGACCAGGTCGCGGACCTTGCCGATCTGCTCGCCGTCGGGGCCGAACACCGGCAGGCCAGCGACCCGGGCGGCATAGACCCTGGTAGGAGTGCCCACGCCACGAGGCTAGCGGTGCGGCACTCCCCATCTGGAACCGAATGGCGGTCCAGGGCTCCGGCCCTGATCTGAGACCTGGCTCACCAGGGGTGCCCGGCGGAGGAGTTGGCGTGTCAGCATCGAGGGTCACGACGGGGAGGGATAGAGGACGCCTGCTCGAGGAGATCGCTGCGATGAGTGACGCCAACGGTAACCGCCGGCTCCGTCCCCGCCGTTCTTGCCTGGCGGTGCCGGGATCGAACCGGAAAATGATCGACAAGGCCCGGGGGCTACCGGCCGACCAGGTCTTTCTCGACCTGGAGGACGCCTGCGCCCCGCTGGCCAAGCCGGGGGCGCGCAAGACCATCGTCGACGTGCTCAACGAGGGCGGATGGGGTGGAAAGACCAGGGTCGTCAGGGTGAACGACCTGACCACCGAATGGACCTACCGTGACGTCATCGAGGTCGTCGAGGGCGCCGGGGCCAGCCTGGACTGCATCATGCTGCCCAAGGTGAGCAGCGCCGCGCAGGTCCAGTGGCTGGACATGACGCTCACCCAGATCGAGAAGACGATGGGTTACGAGCTGGGCCGGCTCGGCATCGAGGCGCAGATCGAGAACCCCCAGGGGCTCATCGATGTGGACGCCATCGCCGCCGCATCGCCCCGTGTCGAGACCATCATCTTCGGCCCCGCCGACTTCATGGCCTCGATCAACATGCGGTCGCTGGTGGTCGGCCAGCAGCCGCCCGGCTACGACACCGGGGACGCCTACCACTACATCCTGATGCGGATTCTGATCGCAGCCAGGGCCAACGACCTGCAGGCCATCGACGGGCCCTACCTGCAGATCAGGGACACCGACGGCTTCCGGCAGCTCGCCGGGCGGTCGGCGGCGCTGGGATTCGACGGGAAGTGGGTGCTGCACCCCGGCCAGATCGCCGCCGCCAACGAGGCCTACGCCCCGTCCCAGCAGGACTACGAGCACGCCGAGAACATCCTGGACGCCTACGAGTGGTTCACCTCCGAGGCCGGCGGCACGCGGGGCGCAGCGATGCTCGGGGACGAGATGATCGACGAGGCATCTCGCAAGATGGCGCTCGTCGTCGCTGCTAAGGGCCGAGCCGCCGGCATGCAGCGCGGCCAGCTGTGGAGCGCTCCCCAGTCCTGAACCAGTCCTGAACAGGCTGCCGTACTGCCGGGTAACCTTGTGGCAGGCCGGCTGCCCGGCCGTACGCGACGAAAGGTGCTTCGATGGCCCGGCTCGCTCAGACCGCCGGTCTCACTGAGATCCAGCAGGAGATCCTGTCCGCGGTCAAAACCTTCGTGGACAAGGAGATCATCCCGGTCGCCCAGGAGCTGGAGCACACCGATACCTACCCGCAGGAGATCGTCGACGGGATGACGGAGATGGGCCTGTTCGGGCTCACCATCCCCGAGGAGTACGGCGGACTGGGCGAGTCGCTGCTCACCTACGCCCTCGTCGTGGAGCAGATCGCCCGGGGCTGGATGAGTGTCTCCGGCGTGATCAACACGCACTTCATCGTGGCACATATGATCCGCCACCACGGCACCGACGCGCAGAAGCAGCACTACCTGCCCGGAATGGCCGAGGGAAGCGTTCGCGGTGCATTTTCGATGTCCGAGCCAGAACTGGGCTCCGACGTCGCGGCGATCAAGACGAGGGCCAAGCGTGACGGGGACCATTATGTCGTCGATGGCGCGAAGATGTGGCTGACCAACGGCGCGACGTCGACGCTGGTGGCCACTCTGGTCAAGACCGAGGAGGGTGCCGCGAAGGCGCACCACAACCTCACCACGCTGCTGGTGGACAAACCTGCTGGCTACGGCGAGGTCGCTCCGGGGCTCAGCGTCCCCGGCAAGATCGACAAGATGGGCTACAAGGGGGTCGAGACCACCGAGCTGGTGTTCGACGGCCACCGCGTCGGCGCCGACAAGGTGCTCGGTGGGGTTCCCGGCAAGGGTTTCGCGCAGATGATGGACGGCGTCGAGGTGGGGCGGGTCAACGTCGCTGCCCGGGCCTGTGGCATCGCGCTGCGTGCCTTCGAGCTCGCGGTCGGCTACGCCCAGCAGCGCAAGACCTTCGGCAAGCCGATCGCGCAGCACCAGGCGATCGCGTTCAAGCTCGCCGAGATGGCCACCAAGGTCGAAGCCGCGCATCTGATGATGGTCAACGCCGCCCGGCTGAAGGACTCGGGTGAGCGCAACGACGTCGAGGCCGGCATGGCGAAGCTGTTGGCCAGCGAGTACTGCAAGGAGGTCACCGACGATGCCTTCCGCATCCACGGGGGGTACGGCTACTCCAAGGAGTACGAGATCGAGCGGCTGATGCGCGAGGCGCCGTTCCTGCTTATCGGAGAGGGCACCAGCGAGATCCAGAAGACGATCATCAGCAAGGGCCTGCTGCGGGAGTACCATTCGCGAGGTTGAGCTGAGACGGGGGCGCTGCGCATGAGCGGCACTTCGCCGACGACATGTCCGTGGGTACGAGGGGGTACCTCGCGCTGGAGGTGATGCACCGTGGCCAGCCCGTTTAGCGGCCAGAGTCAGATTCCCGGCCTGCCGACACCACCTACCGGCTGGCCGATCGGCTCTTACGCCACATACGCCGAGGCGCAACGCGCTGTGGACCATCTGGCCGACAAGCAGTTCCCGGTTGCTGAGGTGACCATCGTCGGAGTGGACCTGATGCTGGTCGAGCGCGTCCTGCGCCGCTTGACCTGGGGGCGGGTGCTGACCCAGGGCGCGGCATCGGGTGCCTGGTTTGGCCTGTTCGTCGGGGTGTTGCTCAGCCTGTTCGCCAACCAGCCTGGTACCGCATGGTTCCCGATCCTGGTTGGGGTGGCCACCGGTGTGGTGTTCGGGACGGTGTTCGCGGCCGCCGGCTACGCCTCCAGCCGGGGTCGGCGGGACTTCGCGTCGGCGAGCCAGCTGGTCGCCGGCCGGTATGACGTGCTATGCCAGCCGCGACACGCCGAGCTGGCGCGCGACCTGCTCGCCAAGCTGGCCATGGGTCCGGGCATCGCGACCACCTGATCACGCGCTGAGCGGATGCCGCCAGCGCAGCCCGGGAAACCGGGCGAAGTCCCGGTCGGCGGTCACCCATTCGCACCCCGACTCGATCGCCAGAGCCGCGAGGAACGCATCTGGCACCAGGTTGCCCTTCGCGCCGGCGTCCTGGCACAGCCGGGTGAAGATCGACCAGTGCTGCGCGCCCGGGAACACCGGGTGGCAGGCCGGCTGGTCTCGTACCGCACGGGCGAAGGTCAACGCCTCGGCCGGCGGGCTGGGTTCCCGGTAGATTCGTGGGTGGGTGACGACCCGCACGAAGCCGCTGAGCACCAGGTCGGAGCAGGCGTAGCTGGAGTCGCCGTTGACTGTGCTGTCCAGCCAGGCCCGGTAATGCTCGTGGTCGGCGGTGTCGCGCCGGAACGCGTACACGAGCACGTTGACGTCAGGAAGGAGCACGGCCCTCCATCACATCCAGCAGTGCTGCGCTGTCATCGAGATCCACGCCGGGTAGGAGGCCCCCACCCGCGACGGACACCGGGAGCTCGACCCGCGCGCGCTCGTCGTGCCGTTCGGACTCGGCCAGCAGCCTGCGAAGCGCCTCCTCGAAGACCGAGGTCAGGCTGCGCCCCTGCCGCGCAGCATGGCTCTTCGCCCGGCGCAGCAGCTCGTCATCGACCCGCAGCGTGGTCCGCATGCATCAAAGCATACCGCAGTGACAGCAATATGTCACCGCTACCGAAGGAATCCGCTGACGACGCTGGCCGCACCAGTGAGCAAGCACCTCAACGCGACGACTCGATCGTGCCGTTCGTCCCGCCCACGGCGTTTACTGCATCGCGTGTTATAGCGCGGCGATGGCGGCTGGAGTCCAGTGTCCATGCGCCCCGCGCAGGTGGGCAAGGTAGTCGGCGACCCGGTGCGCATCCCATCCGTGGGCCTCCCGCAGCCCTGCCGCCAGCATCCGCAGATACGACGCCGAGGGCACCGTCCAGGGCACGTCGCCGGCATGCCAGGGGGCGGTGAAGGTCAGCAACGGGTGCCCATCGAGGTCACCGATGTGCATCAGGGTCTCGTAGCGGCCGGGACCGAGTTCGGCTCGGCCGGTCGCGAGGACTGGTTCGAGGTCGATGTCGGCACCAGCCTGGCCATACATCTCTTGCGCGGCGATGTCTGCGAACTGCCCAGCGGTGATCAGGTAGGCGCGCGCGGCTGCCGTGCCGGCGAGTTCTGGGTCGTAGAAGGCACGCCCGCCACCCCAGACCGGCGATTCCGTGGCGAAGTAGACCTGGCCGGCAATGTGACAGCCGATTGCACGGCGCGGCGGCCGGCGATCGCGACAACCGGAATAGACGCGCTGAGCGCCGGGTGGTGTTCCGCCCGCGAGATAGCATGTCAACCGGTCTGCGCACATGTTCGACCCATAGCTGACGTACCAGACCAGCTCCGGGTGCGTCGTCACGACCCGGTGAGACCCCTGCAGTCGGTGGGACAGCTCCCGATGGGATCTCTCACAGCCCACTGCCGAGGGTACCGCGGCCGGGTGAACACTGTCGTTCACCGCATTGGTCGCGGCCGGAGGAGGCTGACGTGCAGTTTGGGCGGTACTTCGAGGAGTTCGAGGTCGGGGCGGTATACAAGCACTGGCCGGGCAAGACGATCACCGAGTACGACGACCACCTCTTCTGCCTGCTCACCATGAACCACCACCCGCTGCACCTGGACGCCCACTACGCCGGCGAGACCACCGATTTCGGCCGCAATGTGGTTGTCGGCAACTACGTCTACTCGCTGCTGCTGGGAATGTCCGTGGCCGACGTCTCCGGCAAGGCGATCGCTAACCTGGAGGTGGAGTCGCTGCGGCACGTCCGGCCCACCTTTCACGGTGACACCCTTTACGGCGAGACTGAGGTGTTGGACACGACTCCGTCGAAGTCCAAGGACGATCGCGGCATCGTGCACGTGGAGACGCGTGGCTATAACCAGGACGGCACCGTGGTGTGCGTGTTCCGCCGCAAGGTGATGGTCCCCAAGCGCTCCTACGGGCAGGTGCGCGGCGATCAGCCTGGACGGCCTGAACCCCGGCTGTGAGCCGGTAGGCAGCCCCAGCAGGTGAGGGCATCCACGAGCCCGTCGACGACAGGCAGGCGCGCCAGGGTCTCGGCGTCGCACCAGCGGGCATCGCTGGCGTCGTCGCCGGCGCGCACCGTTCCGCCCGTCGCCGTGCAGGTGTAGTCGTGGATGTCGAACACCACGTCGCCGGCTGCGCAGCGTTGCACGCTGCCCAACCGACCAGTGATCTGAACCGCCAGACCGGTCTCCTCGACCACCTCGCGGATCACCGCGTCATGATCGGTCTCGCCGGACTCGACCCGGCCGCCGGGCACCGACCAGAACCCCCGTCCCGGCTCGTTAGCCCTGCGGATCAGCAGCAGTCTGCCCGCGTCGTCGAACACCACTGCGCCAACGCACCGGATGCGCCGGACGTGTGAGCTGGTCATCAGCCGAGACGGTAGTACGCTGTGTTGGGAGGTAGTGACACCCCCGGTGCTGTACAACACGGTGGATCGATGATGGTGCGCGAGACAAGGTGGGTCGCTTCGACATGTTTGGTCCTCGGCACCCCGACGACTATCTGATTCCCTCCGAGCGGAGGGTCATCCGGGTGCGGCGGCACTGGGCCTTCCTGCTGTGGGATCTCTTGACCACCGTCGGCATACTGGTCGGGGTATTCGTGGTGTACGGCCTGTCCGTTCGAGCGTTTGGCCAGCTCTGGCTGCTGGATTCGATCCTCTGGTATGTCGCGGTTTTTGCTGTGCTGCGCTGCGGCTGGAAGGTGCTCGAGTGGTGGATCGAGCTCGTCGTCGTCACCGATAAGCGGTTCATGATCGCCAATGGCATCCTCGCGCCGAAGCTGTCGATGATGCCGATCTCGAAGGTCACCGACATGAGCTACCTGCGGACGCCGGGCGGCCAGCTGCTCGGTTACGGGACGCTCCGGGTGGAGTCGGCTGGGCAGAAGCAGGACCTGGAGAAGGTCGACTTCCTGCCAAGGCCCGAGGAAGTCTTCGACACGGTCTCTGAGCTGATCTTCGGTGAGAAGCAGCAGGGCCGTACCCACATGCTCCCGCCGGCCGGCCGCAAGCGGGCCTGACCTCAGTCACAGAGACTGACCGCCGTGCCTATCGACCTGCACGCGCACTCCACGGCCTCCGACGGAACCGACACTCCCACCGAGCTCGTCGCGGCAGCTGCCGCAGCCGGCCTGGACGTGATCGCGCTGACCGACCACGACACCACCGCAGGATGGGCAGCGGCGGTCGATTCGCTGCCCGCGGGCCTGCGGTTGATCCGGGGCGCGGAGTTCTCCTGCATCGCTCCCGGGCCGATCTCGGTGCATCTGCTCGGGTACCTGTTCGATCCTTGCTCGGCGGCGATCACCGCCGAGCAGGCTCGGCTGCGCGGCGAGCGCCGGGTGCGGCTGGGCAGGATGGCCGAGCGAATGGCCGCTGACGGCTTGCCGGTGGACCCCGACGGGTTGCTCGACGGGCTGCCACCGGACGCTGCTGCGGGTCGGCCGCACTTGGCCAGGGCGCTGGTGTCGGCCGGTGTGGTGGGCAGCGTCAAGGAGGCATTCCAGCGATACCTGGGCATCGGAGGTCCGTACTACATCGCCCGCGCCGACACCGACGTCCGCACGGCGATCCGGATGGTTCGCGCCGCAGGCGGGGTCCCGGTGCTGGCACACGCCATGGCTCGGCGCCGCGGACCGGTGATCGGTCTCGAGGCCATTGCCGAGCTGGCCGCCGAGGGGCTCGCCGGGCTGGAGGTCGACCATCCAGACCACTCGGGCGAAGACCGCCGCGCGCTGCGGGACCTCGCGGGTGAACTGGGCCTGCTGGTCACCGGTTCCAGCGACTATCACGGCCGCAACCAGACGGCGCGGCTGGGCCAGGAGACCACCGACCCGGAGGCGCTGGAGGGGATCGAGCAGCTGGCGGCTCCCAGCCGGATCGCGGCCGTGATCGGCTGAGCCAGCCGGGTGGGTACGGTTATGGGCGATGGCACATCCAGCGCAGGGAGCGCTTGAACTCGGCGGGTTGCCCAGCCCTCTGGTGCGGGTGACCCCCGCCAAGCTGGCCGCGTGGACCGGCTGCCGGCGCCGCTACCGGATGGCCTACCTGGACCGGCCGGCACCGCCGCGAGGCGGGGCGTGGGCGCACAACACGCTCGGAGCGGTGGTGCACACCGCGCTGCGGGCGTTGTTCGACCTGGCGCCCGGCCGGCGCCGTCCGCATCACGCGGCTGGTCTGGTCGCCAAGTACTGGTCCGGGGAAGGCTACGCCGACGACGGCCAGGCCGCCGAATACCGCAGCCGCGCGCAGGACTGGGTGGCACGCTACGTCGAGGCGCTGGACCCCGACCTCGATCCGGTGGGGGTAGAACGCTGGGTGTCGGCGCCGACCCGGCGGATCGTCGCCGAGGGGCGGGTGGACCGTATCGACGAGCGGGACGGCGAGCTGGTCGTGGTGGACTACAAGACGGGCCGGCACGGGCCGTCGGACGAGGACGCTCGTGGTTCCCAGGCGCTCGCGCTCTACGCCATCGCGGCGCGGCGCACGCTGCGCCGGGAGTGCCGCCGGGTCGAGCTGCACCACCTGCCCAGCGGCACCGTCGCCGGATGGGACCACACCGAGGAGTCGCTGGGCAGGCACCTGCGGCGGGCCGAGGAGGCGGCCGATGAGATCGCGCTGGCCACCGACACCCTGCACGCGGGAGGGGCTCCCGAGATCCTCTTCCCACCCGCGCCCGGCCGGGCGTGCTCGTGGTGCGATTTCCGGCGGCATTGCCCCGAGGGCCGCTCCAGCGCACCCGACCTGCAGCCATGGGCGCTGCTGGCGCCGTGACCGCGACCGGTGTGCGCGGGTTGTCCGCGGTCCTGGCAGCCGGTCTGGTCGCGCTTGCGGTAGCGGTGTGCGTGGCACAAGGCCTGGCCGGTCCGTCTGGCCGTCCTGGCCCGGGGACTGCGATGGTGGTAGGGCACGTGCTGGCAGCGCTAGGTGCCCTCGTACTGCAACTGGCGGCAGACCGCGTCCGGGGACCCCTCGCGTTGCTGGCTTCCTGGTCCATCCTGGCGATCGCGGCCGGAGTGCTCTGGTTCGGCTGGTGGGCCTGACCCCACCGATGACGTGCCTGAACGCCCCCACAACGGCGTCTCCTCCCGTGCAGCGGGCGGAGCAACGACGATCTGACCAATTGCCACGTCAGGAATGTCCAGTTCGGCGGGGCGCAGTTCTCCGGGGACGCGAGGTTTCAGGGGCGCGGGCGACGAGGATGGCTGGTTGTACCTGGTGCGCGTGGGGGAGTAGACGGCTGGGCACGTGGGGTGTCTGGAAGGCGATCACCCTGTCAGGGTGAAGGGCTACAGCCGCCACCGCAGCTGCATCCGTCAGACTCCGGCATTGCTGCTGGACTCTGCCTGCAGCTGTTCTTGACGCTCCTTCTTCTCCCGGTGGCTGGCCAGCCAGGCTCCTCCGTTGAGGATGAGGAAGCTAATGAAAGGAACAAGCGCGAGGCATCCTGCGGCAATATAGGCAAGCCAATAGTGGTGCATGTCAAAGATTGACCACTCGCTCTGCACCTGCGTGCCGTTGATACCGAAGTATGTTCCAAGAAATCCTATCGGCACCGCGATCAAGCTCAGGACACTGACGGCGGCTCCCCAACGCAGTCGCTTCTGCTCCTGACGCTGCCGCTCCCGGATCTCTATGGCGGTCAGCTCCGATCTTATGCTGGCGTCTAGCCGGACGAACATCCTGCTTACCGTCTCGGCTCGCTCACGCAGTTCCATTGCTGCATACAGCTCTCTGTGAAAGCTCTCAATCCGCAACGCTGGGATGAGTAGGCCGAGGTCAGCGGAGGTCTCTACACTGAAACTTAGATCGAGCTCTAGATTGCCCAGTTCATCGGCGAGGAATTCCAGCCCACCGCGGCGTTGAGTGCCGACTTCTTCTTCTTGGCCGCCCTTCCGAAACTTGCTCACCTGACCATGGGCCTTGTGCCAGATTTGCCGGAAGCGAGCGGCTGTGCCAACAGCCTGCACGGCGGTAAGAAAGACACTGTTCTCCACGTAGCCCTGTTGCCCATAGAGGAGGCTTGCATAGGGGGTGACGGCGCAGAGTGTGCGACCAACCTCGTTGAGGCCGGATGGCTTCCGGTATTTCATGAATTCAGGACGGTTGGGTGGCTCAAGGCGGTAGAGAATTACTTTGATCATTTCGTCATTCGGTGGCGGCCTACCCTCCGTACGTTCTGCAAAGACGATTTGGTGGCGCTCTGGAGGTAGGAATTTGTTGTTGGTATCGAGTTCTTTGGCTCCCGCTTTCCTCGCGAGGGCCTCTATATGACTCTCCAATGGAGAGACATCGACGATCAGACGGGCATACGCGCACTGTTCCAACAATTTAACGATAGGTATCGGGTCGGTACCAAGGAGTTCGCTGTGGACATCGAAGTCGAGAGCGGCAACTACCTGGTCAGACGGCAGCACGAAGAGCCAGGAGTCCGCGCGGGTGATCTTCACGCCTTCATCCGCCGGGTTGAGCATGGACGCGTCGGCGCACGGTCGGGCTGCGTCGTCGGCTGCCGGCGCAAACGCAATGCTCTCGGCCGCATGCGACGACCGGTGAATCACCTGCGGCAACTGGCCTTGAAAGAGGCTGTAGAACTCCTCCAGCTGGCCCAGCGGAAGATGTGGCTGCTGCGGATCATAATCCCCGGTCCACCTCCACCGCGTGGCATAGATACTGATCACCCGAATATGGTGTTGATCAAGATCGGCGAGGTAAATCGACACTGTTCTTCTCCTTTAGAGGGCGGTGGCGACTCCTCAGGCGAGTGGATGATCGCCTGCAGTCCTACAAGATCAGGACCGAAGTTCAACGGAGCGACACGCTACCGGCCTTTCGGGCCTCTGGGCGGCCGCCAGGAGCACGGGCAGTCGTCAGCAATACTGGGGTTGCCGTCGCCGACCTGACGATGGCGCTAAAGAGTCTCACGTGGCGTCCCGTGCGTTAGGATCAGTTGCTCTTCGTATCGCCCGCTCGGCGCAATCGTTACAGCTATGGCTGATCGGTTGAATCGACGGCTCTATCTCCAATCGGCCAGTAGCGGCGCGACAGGTTAGTGGAATGCCCTGCTGCCTGCGGTGATGGCTTGGCCATCCAGGACAGCGCCGCCGGCGTGGCCGCGAGAACCGGCAAATCAACACCGAGCCTTTGACAAGTTCGGAGGCGGGAGGGCTAGCGCGCCGTCTCGCGAGCTTTGGCTATGGCCTCTTGCACGATCGGGCCGTGGCGCCAGTGCTCGGGAAGTTGCAGTGCGGTGGTGCGCAGTCCGCGCAGTGCCACGGTGGCGGTCAGGTCGGTGGTGGGCAGGCCGGGTAGGCCGTACAGGCGACGTGCCCACCCTGGCAGCAACGTGAAGGCGAGCGCGGCCAGCACCGTCCAGAGTGGACGTGCCGGCGTGGTGAACTCGGTCCGCCACGACAGCGGCGGCAGCACCAGCCGCAGTGCCCCGCGCCGCGCCGCAGACGAGGCGCGCAGCTCGGGGCGCACCAGCTCGAAGTACCGGGCCATCGCGGCCCGGTCGGTTGGCGCGTCTTCAAGGCCTACCAACGTGGCGGCGCGGACCTGTTCGGCGAGAAACTGGTCGGCTTCAGCGCCGGTCAGCCCCAGCCCGCCGCGGCCGACGGCGTCGAGGAAGGAGGCTACCTCGGTAGCGTGCACCCACCGCAGCAGCTCTGGATCGCTCGCTGCGTATCGACCGCCGGTCACCGGGTCGACGCCGTAGACCCTGCGGTGCACCTCGCGAACCCGGGCGGCCGCGGCGTCGGCCTCAGCGCGCGTGCCGAAGCTCACGGTGACCACATACTGCGCGGTGCGCTGCAGTCGCGGCCAGAAGTCATTGCTGAAGGCCGAGTGTTCGTAAACCCCGGCCATCACCCGTGGGTGCAGTGCCTGCAGGAACAGGGCGCGAAGCCCACCGACCCCCGCGGCGGGGTCGGTCAGCACCCGCCACGTCACGCTGTCCGGCCCGAAGTACCCGAGATCGTCAGCCACAGCTCTACTCTGCCCTGCCTGCCGCTTCCTCGCATGGGTCCGGGCAGTCCACATGTGGGCATGGGGCCTGTCACAGGGATTGGGTAGAGACCGATCTCCTCGCGACGGTGTCGTCCGTGGTGTTGAGCAGGCATTCGATGTCACCGACATCGGAGGTGGCGACGGTCGCGGTGCCGCCGTAGCGTCGGATCGCTGCCAAGGCCGTGGCTGCCACGTGAGCGTCGACGACCGACG
>DATDHI010000460.1:0-1699 GCA_036521655.1 Pseudonocardiaceae bacterium
GAGTCGCCGCTGTATCTGGCACGAATTTGGCACGGCTGGTGGGCTCGACCTGCTCTCCCCCGTTCCCTCGCACCCGGCCGGCCTCTGCGTCGTGTCGACGGGGTCAAGGGTGGCGCTTGCGCCATCGCGGAGCAATGCCGCGGAGTTAAGCGTTCTGGGGCCAGGTCAAGGTGATCGCCACGGCGTGGCGGGCGGAAAGGCAACGGGACCTCTGGTAGGTCGGGTCAACCCATCACGATCTTCCCGATATCAGAGGTCCCGTTGCGCCCGCAGTCTGCCACGACCACGATCACCCGTGCCGTCACTGTCGCCGCGGGGGTGTTCGCCCCCGGTCATCTGGGCGAGTTGACCCAGTATCTGCCCTTCGAGTTGGTCGATGACGTCTTGGAGCAGACCAGGACTGTGCAGCGCAGGCTGCGGGACCTGCCCTCACGGGCCGGGGTGTACTTCCTGCTCGCGTTGGGGATGTTTCCCCGGCTGGGATACGCCCGGGTCTGGGCGAAGCTGACCGCCGGGCTGGCGGGCATGCCGGTGGGGTGCCCGTCGGAGAAGGCCCTGCGTGACCTGCGCCGTCGGCTGGGACCGGCGCCGATGAAACCCCTGTTCGAGGTGGTGGCCGGGCCGTTGGCCCAGCCGCGCACCCCCGGAGTGTGCTTTGGTGGGCTGCGTACGGTGGCCTTCGATGGGCTCAACTCGCTGAAGGTGCCCGACACTGACCGCAACCGGTCCTGGCTGGGCAGGATCCGCTACCGGATGGGCTTCGCCGGGTACCCCACGCTGCGGCTGATGACGCTGGTCGAGACCGGCACCCGCGGCCTGATCGGCGCCGTGATCGGCTCGGCAGCTCAGCGCGACGAGGCCACCCTGGCCCGGCGCCTGCTGCCGCTGCTGCGCCCAGGCATGCTCGTCTTGTTAGACCGGGCCTTCGACGCCAACGCCTTCCTCGCCGACATCAGCACAACCGGGGCGATGCTGCTGGTCCGCAGCAAGTCCACCCGCAATCCACCGGTCCTGGAGCACCTGCCCGATGGCTCCTACCTGTCGTGCCTCGACGGGCTGGCCGTGCGGATCATTGAAGCCGACCTGACAATGAGCGGCTCCGACGGCAGCCGGGTCCACGACAGCTACCGGCTGATCACCACGCTCCTCGACCACCACCGATACCCGGCCAGCGCCTTGGTCCAGCTTTATCATGAGCGCTGGGGTGCGACGTGAGGTCGCACGAGTTGAGTGAGCACATCGGGGAGGCTCAGATGAGGGTGTAGCTCCAGGTCAGTGTTCGGTGGCCTGTCTCCAGCCTGACGTGCGTCGCCGGTAACGGCGAGGTGCGAAGCTCAGGTGGTCAAGCCCAAGGGTTCCCGTTCCATCCGGGGACTACAGGTGAAGGAGAAGACCGAAAGGGTGAATCGCGTGAACCTCCATTGATGTCTCGTAATCGTGAGCCCCGCAGATGGGATGTGGTAGCGGGGTGAGGACTGGCCGCTGGAATGCGGCAGGCGCTGCCCGGTAGACCCAACCCCGGTCAGAGAACACCGCCAGTCCCGGGGTATAGGAGGCACCCGACCCGGTCGTATCTCGCTCGTGTGGAACATGGCAACCCCGTTGAGGTCCGGTCGCGACATCATGGCCGGTAGGCCGACCGCAAGGAAGGTTGAAGTCCTCAGCGGACACAGGATAGTCCAAGAAGCGAATACCGGCA
>DATDHI010000461.1:0-5787 GCA_036521655.1 Pseudonocardiaceae bacterium
GGTGTGGCCGGTGAGGGTGAGCAGGGACTCGCCGGTGGTGCTGTCCCACAGCCGCGCGGTCCCATCGTGGCTGGCGGTGGCCAGGCGGGTGCCATCCGGGCTGAACGCCACCCCCTCCACCCCGCTGGTGTGGCCGGTGAGGGTGAGCAGGGACTCGCCGGTGGTGCTGTCCCACAGCCGCGCGGTCCCATCGTCGCTGGCGGTGGCCAGGCGGGTGCCATCCGGGCTGAACGCCACCCCCCACACCCCGCTGGTGTGACCGGTGAGGGCGTGGAGATGGGTGCTGGTGGGGTGTGCTGGGGTGGGCAGGGTGGTGCCGGAGCCGATGTGGCGGAGCCGGTGGGTGGTGATGCCGGTGAGGTCAGTGCCATCGAGGCGGCAGTGGTGCAGGAAAGCGCCGGACAGGTTGGCGTCCTGCAGAGTGCTGGCGGTGAGGTTGGTGTCGTGGAGGGTGGCGCGGTCGAGGCGGGCGCCGCTGAGGGTGGCACGGGTGAGGGTGACGTGATCCCAGCGGGTGTCGCGCAGGTCCGCGCCGGTCAGGGTGGCGGCGGTCAGGATGAGCGGGTCGGTGTCGGTGCCGGTGAATCGCCAGCCGCGCAGGGTGGCGTTGGTGAGGTCGCTGCCGGCCACCGTGGAGTGGGGCCAGCTGTGGTCGCGGGCCCACAGCGTGTAACGCAATCGTAGCTCGCTGGCCTGGGCTGTGTAGGGGGCGCGCCACCGGCCCAGTTCGGTGGTGAGCGCGGGGGGATCGTCGTCATCGGTGATCAGCTGGCCGAGGAAGTCCAGGGTCTCCGCTGAGGGTATGGGCAGGCACCAGTCCTGGCGGCGACCGTCGCGTAGCGCGTCGCACAGGTTCTGGGCCAGGAAGTATTCGTGGATGGAGCTGTGCGCGAACTGGAAGTCCGGCCGGTCCGGGCCGTGGTCGTCGCTGCGGATCACGAACGTCGCGGTTCGCAGATCCTCCTCCAGTTGGTCGCGGGAGCTGTCCCGATAGCGTCGGCGCAGCACCGGGTCGGTGGCTAGTTGCTCGTCGAGCCAGTCGTCCAGGTCGGTGCTGTCCACCCGCCGGCTGCCCCGTTGCCAGGACCAGGCGGCCAGCCGGGCCATCAGGGTGAGCTTGTGGTCGGGCCGCAGGCGGTGCTTGCCCTGGTCACGCGCTAGCCAGTCGCGCAGCACCTGCTGGTAGATCGTGGCCGCGTGCACCGGGCGCTGGTCTGCGTGCCGCCGTTCGATGAATGGGATCTGCGCGGCCACCTTGGCCAGTGTGTACGGGCGGGTGGCCAGGTCGGACAGATCGTGCACGGCGCGCAGCATGTCCATCACCTGGGTGGCGTCCCGGCCCGGCAGCGCCTTGCTTAGGTAGTCGTGGATCTGCTCCTCGGTCAACGGCAGCAGCACCAACGCGGTGTAGTCCTCGGCTTTGGTGAGGTCGCGGTCCTGCTCCAGGAAGTGCCGGGACTGTTCACGCAGTGACCGGAAGTAGTGGGTCCGGCAGGACAGCAGCACCTTGGTGTGTACCCCGGCGAACGGGGCGCGGATCCCCTGGCGGGTGCGGATCGGGCGCAACTTGAGCAGCTCATGGGTGAACGTCACGCCTTGGGCGGCGTCCAGCCGGACCAGCACCTCGTCCAGCCCGTCGAGGACGAACAAGGTCGGCCTCATCCTGGCCTGCGCGATCACCTCGGCGCCGGACGGGAGCGGCCCGTCGGCAGACGCCCAGCCACGGTGAATACAGTCCGTGAGAATGTCGACCAGGGCAGGCACTCCCCGGTCCAGGTTCCCCACCCCGCGCAGGTCGAAGTAGAGCGGTTCCAGCTGGTCACCGACCCGCTCCCGGCGCAGCCGCTCGGTCAGCTCCTGGCAGGTGATGGTCTTGCCCGCCCCGTACTCACCCAGCAGCGCGGCCAGCGGGGTGCCCTCAGGGTCGCGTGCCCAGTCCAGCAGGAAAGACACGACATCAACCCGCCGCGCGCCCGGCTGCGGATCAGGCCGCGGGTCCGGCTGCATGCCCTCCGGTCGGCCGTGCAGCCCGTAATAGCCGTCGCCGCCCTCGGCGCTGAGCGCCCACCGGTCCCGCAGGCCCATGTCGGGCGAACTCACCGCCCGGGTCTCGCGGACCACCCCGCTGGAGCGGGCCAGCCGCCAGTGCACCTGGTCCACCAGCCCGTTCACCCACTTATCGTGCGCGGGATCGCCGCGCAGCGCGGCGAACGGTTTGCTGTGAGGATCGTGCGGATAAATCGTGGTCCCGAACCCGGGCACAACGGCGTGCTCGTTAAGCGCCCGCAACGCCACCGGCACGACCAGCAACCCGGTGGCCTCGACCTGCCCCCGCACCACCTCGCCTAGTTCCGGCTGGCCGAGCCAGGCGTTGCTCAGCGCGACGATCGCCACTTCACCATCGGCTACCGCCTCCCTGAACTGCCGCTCAGCGTCGTCGCCAGCCAACACGTCCCGATCAGCTCGCCACACCACGAACCGCGACTGGTCGCAGTCCAGGGCCTGCGTCAGCAGGCCCCACAACCGGCCGGCCAACCTGGCATCCTGCGGAGCGTGACACAGCACGATCTTTCGCGGCCCGAGCAGCGTCGCCTGCCGGTCCTCGATGAGCGCGTCCCGGACCGCCTCGTGCTCACGCAACGGGTCACCGGCCGGCTCAACACGGTCAGCGGAGAACCCGAGCAGGCGGCGCCGGGCACCCCACTTCTTCGCACCGCGGACCTCCAATCGCAGGTCTACGCCGTCCTCGACGGCAGCGGTGTTGACCAGCTTGACCAGGCGCTCCACCGCCTTGGTCGCCGCCGCCGGTGTCCGCCCGGCGAACAGCACCTGCTGCGCCCGCTCCACCGGCAACTCGACCTGCTCACCCAACTCCTCCAGCAGCGCACCCAGCACCTCATGATCGGGCTGGCTCAGCCGCACCCACCGCAACCGGGCCCGCGCCGTGCTCGGCGAGATCCTGTCCACGCGGTTACCGTGCCCCAGCTACCGGAGCGGTGTAGCGGGCCAGCACCCGGTGGAGCTGATCGACCAGACCATTCACCCACACCTGCTGCCCGGCTAGCCCCCGCACCTCACCGAACGGCCGCTGACAGCCATAGATCTGCCTGCCCTCCAACCCCTGCAGGTCGGCATGCCGGCTCTTCCGCCGCACCGACACCGGAATCGCGCGCTTACCAGCAACGTCGACCAGCGCGGGCAACTCAACGCCGGTGATATAAGCGCTGCTTAGGAAGGCGTTACTCACCGCGAGCAAGCCCAACTCACTCACCGCCAACGCCTCCCGGACCTGAGCGTCCCAGTCCTCACCCACCAAGATCGCCTCGTCGAATCGCCACAGCACAAACCGGTACACCCCGTCCACCCCGGTCGCCTCAGCCAACAACTCCCACAACCGCCCCACGACCGCAGCGTCCCGCTTCGCGAAGCTCAAAAACATCCGCACCAACGGCCTGCCCGACCCCGCCGCCGTCATCAGGCGCACGGTCGGCTCAACCACACCACCCACCACTCGCTCCTTACCCAGCCGGTCGTTTGTCGTATTGTGTCGCAATAAAGAGCGTACACCCCGAGGGTCACGCCCTGCATTCGTCCTTTGCGGCGACGATGCCATGATGATCTCTAGACACAGCTGAGAGGAGTCCACCAGCAGAGCCGCCTAACCACCTGCATCCCGGCACAGATTGCTGGTCGTCGGCGGTGACCTGGGCAATGCGGCGAGGACACTGCACCAGATGAGACGACGGACAGGCCCCACGACGCCATCACGGTCACCCCTGCGGCACTGGAGCGCGAACGCAGAAGGTGCGCATGTGTGGTCACAGCGCATGCGCCGGGGTGCAGCGCTGAGATCACCGTGCCAGCGGCCATCTCCAGTGCAGCGAAGAAGCTGGCGACGCCGTGGCGGACGTAGCTATGGATGGGTCACAACGATGCGCGCAGCGTGACCCCAACGAATGCGCTCTGTGAGAAGTTTCCTTACTCGGGTCAAGGGCGGCCTTCGGCCGCCGCCGCTGATCGCCGGGCCGGTCCGGTCCTCGCTCCGCTGCGGGCGGCCGGCCCGGCGGCGGCGCACACCAAAAGGCCCGATGACCGAGGATGGAAGTCCTCAGGCCACCGGGCCCAATGCAATTCGATCATGTTGTTGTCGTGCGTCCGGGCCGGCCTTCTCCGCGACCGATCCTCGTCACGGTCGATCACCACCGGTCAAGGCCGCTGACGCGTCCCTGCGGGATCACGCTGCGCGCGAGCCTGGACCGGTGATGCTCGCCCGTAAGGATTGGCCACTACGAAGACAGGTCCTCGGAATGATCCTCCGAGTTCTCCGATGGAGTGATCAGTGCCAGGTACGCATGCTCCGCGGTGATCTCGGTCGTGCACGCCGCGCCTAGCAGTGCATGAGCTAGCTGTTCACCGCCGTTGGGTTCGGACAGCCATGATGCTGCTGCGTCGACCAGTGCCAGCCGTTGCAGCGCTGAGAGCCGAGTCTCCCGTGTGGCCAGTACGGTCACCGCGTCCAGTCGTTGACGACTCGGCACTGTCTGGCCGCCACGCTGCATCGGCGTGATCGGGTCGGGTTCGCCGAGCGCTGATGCCGCAAGGTCTAACGTGCGGGATAGCTCCAGCTCGGTGAGGATCGGCCGTGGTGCCCGGTGGAACACCCGGGAGACCGCCGACCACTCTTCCAACACTCGCGCCACCGATCGCGCCCGCCACGGTGCCAAGCGCAGCACCACCGACGGTGACTCCTCATCGCCCACCATGAGCGTGCCGCCGTCCAACTCCACCTCCTCACCGTTATCTAGAGCCACCCGCACGCGGTCAGGATCAGACTGCATAGGGTTCGCCATAGGGTTCGCCATAGGGTTCGCCATCGGGTCTCCACCCTCCTTCACAGGGTTGGGGATCAAGGCCGAGGGCGGGTGCGCCAACACCCGCTCTCGGCCGCCTCATCAGGGGGCGGGTGCACCCCCTGATCTCACTTGCTTTTTCAGCGCGAAACCAGGTCCCACAACTGGTCCGTGCGCCTGCGTCGCCGCCAGTCTCGGCCAGCGGGTAGTCCGTCGCTATGACAGCCCGGGCCATTGCCTGCTGGCTCAACACCAGCGAGGCCACCATGCGCGCGGAGCGGGCGACCACACTGCAGGGCGCGATGCCGTTGACCGCGTGCATACCGTCCGTGAGCACCCCGCCGGGCGTCCCGCCCCGCAGTTGCCAACACTCGGGCCAGTCCGGGCGGCGAGAGACTCTCGGCGGTTCAGTACCGTGCGCCCACATGCCCCGTGCGCCTCGCGTCACCAGCGCTGATCTGCTCCGCGCGCTGCACCGCGCGGGGTGGACCACGAGCCGTCAATCCGGTTCCCATGTGATCCTGGTTCACCCCGAGCGGGCCGGAGCGCGAGTAGTGGTTCCGGTTCACGCTGGCCGGATTCTCAAGCCGAAGACGCTGGCGGCAATCCTCAAGTCCGCGGAGATCGCTGGCGATGAGCTTGAGGGTCTGTTGTAATCTGCTGTAATGCGTGGGATGGCGACCTACACGATCCTGCTCGACCCCGACCCCGACGGCGGCTACACCGTCACGGTGCCCGCCCTTCCTGGGTGCGTTACCGAAGGGGAGACCGTGGTCGAGTGCGTCCAGAACGCCGAAGAGGCGATCCGCCTCTACCTTGACGACTTGCACGCCTCGGGCGAGCCCGTGCCCGAGGAGAAGGTCGTCCCTCAAGCGATCACTGTCACCGTCGCCGCGTAGAGGCCGCGACTGACGACGGGTCACCGTCCGCCCGAAGC
>DATDHI010000462.1:0-2916 GCA_036521655.1 Pseudonocardiaceae bacterium
CACGTTACCCTCCCGGATCTTCACGTTCACACAATCGATGAAGATCACCGGATACACCCGGTCCAGCGGCCGGTTCTGCCAGGTGGCCATCCCTCCATGACGCGGTCAGTAATTGTTGAGATCGTCTGTTTCGACACCTGGGCCCCATAGATCTCCGCCAGGTGCGCGGAGATCTCACCGTGCGTCAGCCCCTTCGCTGACAACGAGATCACCAGATCATCAATCCCGGACAGCCGCCGCTGGCGCTTCGCCACCGATCACCGGCTCAAAAGACGACTCCCGATCCCGCGGGCTCTTCGCTACTTTGTGTGGGTTGCCTGAAGAGAAGTGATCATGCCGGTGTGGGGTTGGTGACGGTGGGTAGGGGGAGCTTGCCGGCGATGAGGTACGCGATGGTGATCATCTTGGTCTTGGTGCGGTAGCCGCGGGCGCGGGCTTTGGCCGCCTGGAGCAGGGAGTTGGTTCCCTCCAGCAGCCCGTTGGACACCCGGCTGTGGTGCCAGGCGAGGATGCCGTCCCAGTGCCGTTCCACCAGTGCCACGAAGTCCTTGATCGGCTGCAGGCGGGAGCGTTTCGCGCCGGCGCACCAGCTGCGCAGGTAGTCGGGTGCGTAGCTGGGATGGCAGTCGTAGAAGGCCTGGAAGTCCTCCCGCCAGCGCAGCGCCCGCCCGGTGGCCAGCCGGGCCGAGGGGCGCAGCAGCCGCTGCAGCTCGCGGCGCTGGGCGGTGGACAGGTTCGCCCAGTTCTTGCACCACAGCCAGCGGGTGTTGGTCAGCTCCGGGCGGGTGGCCACCTCGGTCCGGCGCACCGCGTCGACGGCCTCGGACAGCGTCGCGGCCAGGTGGTAGCGGTCGAAGGTCAGCTGAGCGTTCGGCAGGTGCTCACCGATCCCGGCGATGAACGCCGCGCTCATGTCCGAGCTGGTCGTGCTGACCCGGGCCGGGTCGCCGCCGTGGGCGGCCAGGTCGGCGGCGAAGCGGGCGACGGTGGCGCCGTCGCGGCCCTCGGTGGCGAACAGCACCCGCCGCGCATCGAGGTCGGCGAACAGGCTGATGTAGTCCTGGCCTTTGGCCGCCGAGGTCTCGTCCATCCCGACCCGCCGCACGCCGGAGAAGTCCTCCCTCGCCCGGGCGGCGTGCACGTGGTGCTCCACGATGCGCCACACCCGGGTGTCATGCTCGCGCACGGTGGCCGCCACCCGGGCCATCGGCATCGCCTTGGCGAAGGTCAACACCAGCGCCTCGAACAGCATCGTGAACCCCGAACCCGGCCGCGCCCACCCCACCGCCACCAGCCGCACCCCATGCTCCGGGCAGCGCACCCGCGGCACCCGGGCATGCAGGAACGCCTTGTGCTGAAAGAAATCCAAGTGCCGCCAGGTCTTGTCCATCGTGTCGTGCACCGGGCACCGATCCCGCCCACAGCCCGACTCCGGGCACGGAAACCGGGTACCGCGCGGGTAGTCGACCTGAAGATCCAGCTGGCCGGTGTCCTCGGCGAACTCCGCCCCGCTCACCCGCCACGGCTCACCCAGCCCCAGCGCCGCGGTGAACAACGCCAGCTCGCCGGTGTCCCTCTGTCCCCTCTGATCGTTACCCATAGTCACACAGGCAACGAGACCGCCACCCCACCCGTCAAGCCGCCACGCCGACCAAACCCACACAATCTAGCGAGGAGCCAGTCGACGATCGGCCAGTACGAGAAGACGATCAAAGCTCTGACGCGTTTCGTCGAGGACTGCGGCAGCACGTACACGCCTTCGCTCGGCGCGGTGTTCGCGTCGATGACGGTCAGTCCGCGCACTGGCCGATTCAGTGCGCAGCGCAGGTTTGACTACGGCCGGCTGATCAGCGTGTTCGACCGCTGCACGATTGGCGCAAGCGCCACCCCTGACCCCTTCGGCGCTCATCTGGTCGTCTATCTGGGACGCTGCGGTACTGGGTAAGGTTTCAGTTCATTTTTGGAGAAGGCGCGGTGCGGTCCAGGCTGTAACTTCGATCGAGGAGCACAGCTCTGGCAACGGTGAGGTACACGCCGTAGTACTTGTCGACCATAGCGGGGACGTCTTGCCCGGAGCCTTGCCAGATGGGGAAGTTGCGTTCCATATCATCGGCACGGTTATGCAGCAAGCCAGCCAGGGCAGGTGCATGTGCAACGTCGGTGCGGTCGCGGAGTGCGTGGGCCGCTGCTCTCAGCGTATCGGGAACGTTCATGCCACCTCTCTCTCTATTTCTCTCTCTACTTCTCTCTCTACTTCTCTCTCTACTTCGCGGCGACTGTTCGATCTATGGCGGCACACTGATGTACAGGTCCCTGGCGATCGGAGCCGACGCTGGGCAGGATTGGCGGATCACCACGCTCACCCGGACGCGCCGTTCTGAAGTAGAACCTGACGGCCACGGACTGTTTGTCGACCTGCGCCGTAGTCATACCGCTCGAAGTAACCCCTTCCTGCACGTGGAAGTGATACCCACCAGGAACTGGTCCCAAACAACTGGTGAGGATGCTGTCGAGCGGCTCTCCGATCTGGATCCCCGTCCGCACGTGCTCAGCGAGTAGATCAATAACCTCGATGGGCCATGTCCGGCATGGGACGAAGAGCGTCACTCGGGCAGCGCCCAGCCTGCTGGGTTGGACGGTCGGGGGTGCGGCCAGACAAGTCTGGATCGAGTGGTTGGTGTGGATCCCGCTGACCTCCCGAGCGCGACCACCCGCGCCAGCAGTGCAGAGAGGCGAGCAGTGTCCCCTGCGACGATCCCCGGAAGCCGCAGTAGAAACGGTTAAGGACGCCGTGGACAGCGGCGAGCCAAGCTGGACGGCGTGGGACGCCAGGGACGGTCCACCCTGGCCAAGCAGAATGCGGCAGGACTCGATGGAAGTGTGGGACGGGTTCCCTTCACCTCATAATCCAGAGGT
>DATDHI010000463.1:0-2642 GCA_036521655.1 Pseudonocardiaceae bacterium
ACCGCGGCCGTCACCGTGTCGGTGGTGTCAAGCCTGGTGGCCAGGGCCTGCGGCCCGGCCGTGATGGTCACTGCGTCTGCCTACTTGTCGTCATCGGGGTTGGGAGTGGTGGCGGTCTGTTTGTCGTCCTCGACACTGTGCCTGCTGGTGTCCTTGCCATCGTCTTTGCCACGGTCGTCGTCTTTGTCGTTTCCCCCACGACCAGAATCATCATGCTTGCCCATCTCGCCTCCCAGAACACCCCTCAAGGCTGGATGAGACCGGCTGACTCGCTGTAGCTATTCAGCTGGGGGTAAGGGCTGGTGGTAGCCACGCGCCGGTGGTGAAGAGTTGCTGGAGGGCGTGGTGTTTGTCGATGCCCCATTTGGTGGTGGTGTCGAGGTAGGACTGCACGGTCGCGAAGTTGGTGAGGCCTTCCAGGGTGCGCCAGGCGCCGCCGGAGGTGCGTTGTTGGACCTTGACGGGTCGGACGGCTCTTTCAGAGACGTTGTTCGTGAACGGCACGGACAGGTCGGTGGCGAAGCGCAGGATCATGTCCTCATACCGGGTGAATCGGCGGAGCAGTTTGCGGGCTTCGGTCGCTAGGGCGCCGGGTTTGGCGCGGTTGTCGGTGTTGCCTTTGGCGATCGCGCCGCGGTAGTGGTTACGGATCTGTTTGAGTGTCTCGTCGGGAAGCCGGTCGGCGCCGGTGGCCCGGGCCGCGACCGCGGCGGTGTTGGCCTCGGTCAGGGTGTTGGCCATGGCGATCGCCCACATCTGGGTCTGGGGGTCGGCGTCGGAGACCGCGCGCAAGTCCCGGACCAGGTGGGCAGCGCACCAGGCGTGCACGGCGGGCAGGTGGGTGTAGCCGGCGTAGCCGTCGCGCATCAAGGTTCCGGTGAACTCTTTGAGCACTCCGCCGGCGTCGATGTCATCGGCGCTGCGTCCGCCGACGTGCATGAGGGTCAGGTACTCGGTGCAGGCGACGTGGACCCAGGACAGTTCCCCGGCGGCGCGCCCGGTGGTCTCATCGGCGTGCAGGACCGGTGCGGTGGCCAACAGGGCCCGCATGTGGGCCAGGAACCCGGTCTCCAGGCGAGCGGCCGCGCGGCGGCGGACACCGGCGAGGTAGCCGGTGGAGACCGTCATCCCGGTCAGCGCCGTGAACAGAGCCGCGGCGCGGCCCACCGGCAGGTAGTGCCCGCAGGTCAACAACGCCGCCACCGCGGTGGCCGCCGGCCCGATCCGTACCGGGGATCCCGGTGCCAACACCCACGGCAGCACAAGATCATGGTCAACGACCCCCGCCCGCTCAAGCCCGGACCCGGGCACAGGCACAAGCGCGGACCCCGGCCCGGCGGTGCCGTCGGCGGATAGGGCGGAGGGGGCGGGCGCTCGGGTGGCGGCGCGCGCCGCAGCGGGGCTCACCCGGCGCGGGCGGTCCCCCGGTGCGGGCGCGTTGTGCCGCCCACACCCTCGACACTGCCGCGACACCAGCTGATACTCCGTCACCTTCGGCGGCGGCGGCGGGGACACATCGGCGACCTGACGGCGCACCCGCGCGACCTCGGGTGCACCATCGAGGAACTCACCACACCCCCCGCACCGATCCGGAGCCACCTCGAAGGTCTCATCCGGATCATCGACCAGGCGCCGCGACACCGACCCGGCCCCGGGCTGCTTGCCCGCCTTACGCCCCGAACGCGTCCGCAAGGACCGCTTCGCCGCGGGCTTCTTCGCCCACGGCGCATCCGAGGACGGAGGACGCGAGGAGTTCGAGGAATCCGCCCCGACCTTCCGCTCCAGCTCAGCGATCCGATCCGACTGCTCGGCGATCCGAGCCGCCTGGGCCACGATCACCCGCTCCAGCTCCACGACGTGGGCCAGCAGCTGCTCGTAGGTCGGCGCATCCGGCACGGCGCCACCCTGCCCGGCTGATCCTCAAGATCAAGCCGACACGCCGCACCGGCCCCAACCATCACACTGGCCCCAGCTGAATAGCTACGGACGGTCTGGCCCTCGGTTGGTGAGCGGCACGAGGGACATCTCGTATTGTTCATCTCTCATCAGGATATGAGTAAGGCGAAGCAAAAGGTTTGGCCGCTGCTCCGACAGGGCAGCGTGGACGTGTTCAACCCCGTCCCCATGTTCACCGACCAGCGGGGCGACTGGGTTGATCTGACAATCGCCACCACCTCGGGTGTGGTTGGTGCGATTCCCCGCATGGGTAAGACCTACTTTCTGCGCGAGCTGGCGCTGGTTGGTGCGCTGGACCCCCGCACCGAGGAGTACATTTTCGAACTCAAAGGCACCGGCGACCTGTCGTGCACGAAGAAGTTCGCCCACTACTACTCAGACTCGGACGAAGCGGAGGACATCGCCCAACACCTGGTCGTCATGCGCAAGCTGTTCAATGAGCGCAGGCGACGCGCCAAGGTTATCCGGTCCCTGCCCAACGAAGAGTGTCCCCGCAGTGAAGTAACCACCGAGCTGGCGTCGCGTCGGGAGCTAAGACTTCACCCCATCTTGGTCGAGGTAGATGAGTGCCAGGTTCGGTTCGAGCACCCCGTTAGGGAGATCCGGGACGAGTTCATCCGGATTGTCGAAGACTTGGTGCGGCGTGGCCCGGCCGTTGCCATCCTGGTGTATCTAGCCACGCAAAA
>DATDHI010000464.1:0-16630 GCA_036521655.1 Pseudonocardiaceae bacterium
CGGAACCGTTGGATCGCACTTCCCACGGAACCCGCCCGAAGTCGATCTTCCCTTGCCCGCCCACTGTATTCGCAGCGTGCGGGACCGGTCCTGCCCAGTCACGCAGGTCGCAAACTTTACGCTGTGGTTACAGTGTAGTCATAGTGGCGTCGTGTCATGGTTTCTGACTCACTCGTGTGGGTGAGGCGCACCTAGGGTTCCGCTCCGGTGACACGGGAGGCCTGGTCCGAGAGGTGCAGGCGGGCATTGCGCGGCCCGCTCCACGGCGGGACAAAAGCCCGGGAGGCCAGCCACGCCCGGCTGCCTAGCGGCGGCCGGGCGCCGTTGACGCGGAGGCCCGACGTGGACAACCTGCATGATCGCTACGGCCCGGAGGCACGCTACGCCGTCGAGGCAGAGGCGAGGTTGCCGACGACCAAGGGGGACCAGGAGATCGCCCGCGGGCTCGAACTGGGTCTGCCGGGCGCCGACTCGATCGTCGACCGGCGGATCCCCACCTTCTCCCGCGGTGAGCTCCCGCACTTCGCCGGCATCAACACCTTCCTCAAGGCCCCCTACGTCGAGGACGTCCGCCGCTGCGGCGGCTACGACGTGGCGGTACTCGGAGCCCCGTTCGACGGAGGCACCACCTACCGGTCCGGGACCCGGTTCGGCCCGCAAGGCATTCGCAAGATCTCCGCACTGTACGGGCCCTACAGCTTCGAGCTCGGCGTCGACCTGCGGGAGTCGATCACCATTGCCGATCTCGGCGACGTGTTCACCATCCCCGGCAACATCGAGAAGACCTTCGACCAGATCTCCAAGGCTGTCGGGCACGTCTATGCCTCCGGCGCGTTTCCGGTGGTGCTGGGCGGCGACCACTCCATCGGCTACCCGACCACCCGCGCGGTCGCTGAGCACCTGAATGGCCGCAACCTCGGCATCATCCACTTCGACCGCCACGTCGACACCCAGGAAACCGATCTCGACGAGCGGATGCACACCACCCCGTGGTTTCACGCCACGGACATCCCCAACGTGCCCCCGCAGAATCTCGTGCAGATCGGCATCGGCGGTTGGCAGGCACCACGGCCCGGTGTGCAGGTCGGCCGGGAGCGCGGCACCACGATCATGACCGTCACCGACTGCGTCGAGATGGGCATCGAGGCCGCCGCGCAGCGCGCGCTGGACGTCGCCTGGGCGGGCGCCGACGCCGTCTGGCTGTCCTTCGACGTCGACTGCCTGGACGCCGCGTTCGTCCCCGGCACGGGATGGCCCGAACCCGGCGGCTTCCTGCCTCGCGAGGTGCTGAAGTTCATCCAGCTCGTTGCGGAACGCCCGCTGGCGGGCATCGAAGTCGTGGAGTGTTCCCCGCCCTACGACAACGCCGAGATCACGGCACTGATTGCGACCCGGGTCATTTGCGACACCCTCGGCTGCCTTGTGCGCGCCGGTCATCTACCGCGAAAGGCGGCCCAATGAGTACTCCAGTCCTGACCACCAGCCCGACCGGCGGCCCCGACGCCGAGCACCTCCGCAGCATCGGCTACCAGCAGGAGCTACACCGCCGGCTCGGCTGGTTCTCCTCCTTTGCTGCCGGGTTCTCCTTTGTGTCGATCCTCACCACGGTGTTCCAGCTCTTCGCGCTGGGCTTTTCCTTCGGTGGCCCGGCGTTCTTCTGGACCTGGCCGCTGGTGTTCGCCGGCCAGCTGTGCGTGGCGCTGGTGTTCGCCGAGCTGGCGGCGAGCTGGCCGCTGGCCGGGTGCATTTACCAGTGGTCTCGCCGGCTGGCCGGTGAGACCGTCGGCTGGTTCGCCGGCTGGGCGATGATGGTCGGCTACATCGTGAGTGTGGCGGCCATCGGCATCGCGCTGCAGGCAGTGCTCCCCGCGGTGTGGTCCGGATTCCAGATCATCGGTACTGATCCGTCTATCACGTCGGCATCCGGAGCGGCGAATGGCATCCTGCTGGGCTCTGTGCTCATCGCGATCGCCACCGTGATCAGCGCAGTTGGGGTGCATTTCATGGCGGTGATCAATGGTATCGGCGTGACCTGCGAGCTCGTCGGTGTAGTGCTGTTGCTGGTGCTGCTGTTCGCCCACGCCGAACGGGGTCCTGGAATCGTCACGAAGACGCTCGG
This sequence comes from Pseudonocardiaceae bacterium, assembly GCA_036521655.1. GTDB lineage: Bacteria > Actinomycetota > Actinomycetes > Mycobacteriales > Pseudonocardiaceae. The sequence goes on from DATDHI010000464.1 coordinate 2,120, forward strand.
CGTGTCCGGCAACAGTCCCTATATTTATGCCTTCCTCGCCTCGACACTGATGGCGGCCTATGTGATGTACGGGTTCGACAGTGCCGCAGAGCTCTCCGAGGAGACGACCGAGCCGCGTCGCGTGGTGCCGTCGGCGATCTTGCGTGCGCTGCTGGTGTCGTTCGTGGGTGGCGGGTTCATGATCGTCGCCACGTTGATGGCCGCGCCGTCGCTGACCGACGGGCAGCTTTCCGCCAACGGTATTGCCTACGTCATCACCAGCCAGCTGAACTCCGTGGTCGGCCGGACCCTGCTCATTGTGGTGGCGATCTCGATCGTGTCCGCCTGCCTGGCGATCCAGAACTCGGCGTCGCGGGTGATGTTCAGCATGGCGCGGGACGGCCGGCTGCCGGGCGTGCGCTGGCTGGCCAGGGTCCACCCGAGCACCGGAACGCCGATTGTCACCGGGATCGCGGTAGGGGCGCTCGCGATCGGCGTGTTGCTGATCAATCTCGGCAACCCGGCGGCGTTCGCCGCGGTCACCAGCACGTCGGTGGTGATCGTGTACCTGGCCTACCTGCTGGTGACCGTGCCTGCCTTGCGTGCGCGGCTGAGTCGGCGACACCCGCCGAAGGCCCAGATTTCACCGAAGACACCGGGCAGCTTCTCGCTGGGCCGGTGGGGGCTGCCGGTGAACCTGCTCGCGGTCGTCTACGGCGTGGCGATGATGGTGAACATCGCCTGGCCGCGGCAGGCGGTATACGACCCGGCGGGCACCAGTTGGGTGCTGCAGTACCTGGCGCTGCTGTTCGTGGCCACGTTGGTGGTGGTCGGCTTGGTGGTACACCGGCTGCTGCGTCACCAGCCCGCACCTGCCGCCGTCCCCCCGACTGTGGCCGCCGCCGAGGCGTGACCTCTCGTTAGGATGGCGCGGTGCTGCGCTGGATCACCGCTGGGGAGTCCCACGGCCCGGCCCTGGTTGCCGTGCTGGAGGGCATGGTCGCCGGGGTCGAGGTCACCTCCAAGGACGTGCAAGCCGAACTGGCCCGCCGCCGGCTGGGGTACGGGCGCGGGGCGCGGATGAAGTTCGAGGCCGACGAGGTGGACCTGCTGGGTGGGATCCGGCACGGGCGCACCCTGGGCGGTCCGGTGGCGATCCGGATCGGCAACACCGAGTGGCCCAAGTGGGAGACGGTGATGGCGGCCGACCCGGTGGATCCGGACCTGCTCGCCGCGCAGGCCCGCAACGCGCCGCTGACCCGGCCCCGGCCGGGGCACGCCGACCTGGCCGGGATGACCAAGTACGGGTTCGATGACGCCCGGCCGGTGCTGGAGCGGGCCAGTGCCCGGGAGACCGCCGCCCGGGTCGCCCTGGGCACGGTGGCCAAGGCGTTCCTGCGCCAGGCGCTGGGTGTCGAGGTGCTGTCCCATGTGGTGTCGCTGGGCGAGGTGGACGCGCCAGCGGGCGTGCTGCCTGCACCCGGTGACCTGGAGCGGGTCGACGCCAGCCCGGTGCGTGCGTTCTCCGAGGAAGCGTCCGCGGCGATGACCGCCGAGGTGGATGCCGCGAAGCGGGACGCTGACACCCTCGGCGGGGTGGTCGAGGTGGTGGTGCACGGGCTGCCGGTGGGTCTGGGCTCCTTCGTGCACGCCGACCGGAGGCTGGACGCTCGGCTGGCCGGCGCCTTGATGGGGATCCAGGCTATGAAGGGTGTCGAGGTGGGCGACGGGTTCGCCACCGCGCGTCGGCGGGGTAGCGCGGCGCACGACGAGATGGCGCCCGGGCCCGACGGTGTGGTGCGCGCCACCAACCGGGCCGGGGGTCTCGAAGGGGGCATGACCAACGGGGAGGTACTGCGGGTCCGGGTTGCGATGAAGCCGATCTCCACCGTCCCCAAAGCACTGTCCACTGTGGACATCGCCACCGGCGAGGCGGCTGTTGCGATCAACCAGCGCTCCGACGTGTGTGCGGTGCCCGCGGCGGGCGTGGTCGCCGAGGCGATGGTCGCGCTGATACTCGCCGACGCCGCGCTGGAGAAATTCGGTGGTGACGCGCTGTCCGAAACCGTCCGCAACGCCCGCGCGTACGCCGATGCCTCCCGCCAGCGCTGACCACTCACACTCAGTGGGGTATCCAGTACGGTCGATGGATGAACGGACCTATCCTGATCCTCGTCGGGCCTCCGGGCTCTGGGAAGAGCAGCGTCGGCCGACTTGCGGCAGCCAAGCTCGGTGTATCGTTTCGCGACTTCGATGACGACGTGCAGAATGAGTTTGGGCTTCCGGCGGGGGAGCTGGTGGTAAAGCTGGGAAGGGAGGGATTCAGCGAGGCCGAGCGCAGCCTTATCGGTACCGTTCTCGCCGACCACGCCGGTGTGCTCGCTCTTGGTGGTGGCACGCCATTGAACCCGGAAATCCAAGAGCTACTGAAGCCGTTCCATACGGTGTTCCTGGATGTGGAGCTCGATGAGCTGCTGCGCAGGGAGGGACTGGTTCCGCTACACCCGTGGCTGCTTCCGCATCCCCGAGCGCATCTGCGGCAGTTACTCGCAGAACGACGCCCGATCTATGAAGCGGTATCGAGCGCCGTCGTGCCGACGACCGGCCGTTCCGTTGAGGACGTAGCGGCAGAGGTGCTACTGAGCCTGGGTCGGTGATTCACAGCTGGGATGGTCGGCTCGTGGGATGCTGACTGGGCAGCGGGATGCGGGAGGAGTGGGATGAGCGAGAAGGGTGATGCTGAGCCGGTGCGGATCCGGGTGACGACGGTGCAGCCCTATGACGTCGTCGTCGGGCGGGATTTGCGGGCTGAGTTGCTCGACGCCGTCGGTGGCGGCATCGTGGCGATTCTGCACCAGCCGACCCTGGTTGCGCCCGCCGAGGCACTGCGCACCGAGCTGGAGCACGCCGGCGCCGCCGCCTACCGCATCGAGGTACCCGACGCCGAGGAGGGCAAGAGCCTGCAGGTAGCGAAGTTCTGCTGGGACGTGCTGGGGAAGATCGGCCTGGACCGCACCGGCACGCTGGTGGGTCTCGGCGGTGGGGCAGTCACCGACCTCGCCGGGTTCGTCGCCGCTACCTGGTTGCGCGGGGTCCGGGTGGTGCAGGTGCCCACCACGTTGCTGGCGATGGTGGACGCCGCGGTGGGCGGCAAGACCGGGATCAACACCGACGCCGGCAAGAACCTGGTCGGCGTCATCCACGAGCCCGCGGCGGTGCTGGTGGATCTGGCGACCTGTGCGACGCTGCCGCGGGCCGAGCTGGTGGCCGGGATGGCCGAAGTGGTCAAGGCCGGGTTCATCGCCGATCCGGTGATCCTGGACCTGATCGAGGCTGACCCGGCCGCTGCGCTGGACCCGTCCGGGCCGGTGCTGGAGGAGTTGGTCGCGCGCGCGATCCAAGTGAAGGCCGACGTGGTGGCTCTCGACCTGCGGGAGTCCTACCTGCGGGAGGTGCTCAACTACGGCCACACCTTGGGCCACGCTGTGGAGCGCCGGGAGGGTTACCTGTGGCGGCATGGCGACGCGGTGAGCGTCGGCATGGTCTTCGTGGCCGAGCTGGCCCGGCTCGCCGGGCGGCTGGACGATGCGACTGCGGGGCGACACCGCAGGGTGCTCAGCTCGCTGGGCCTGCCTACCAGCTACGACGCCGACGCGCTGCCCGAGCTGCTGGAAGGCATGCGCAGCGACAAGAAGAGCCGGTTGGGGGTGCTGCGTTTCGTGGTGCTCGACGGTCTGGCGAAGCCTGGTCGCCTGGAGGGCCCGGAGCCCGAGCTGCTCACCGCGGCCTACGCCGCGGTGGCCAGCGGGACGGTTGGCTCGCGGTGAGAGTGCTGGTGCTCAACGGGCCGAACCTGGGTCGACTCGGGACTCGGGAGCCCGATGTCTACGGGGCCACCAGCTACCCCGAGCTGGTGGCCCTGTGCCAGCGGGCCGGAGCCGAGCTGGGGCTGCAGGTCGACGTGCGGCAGACCGACCACGAGGGCGACCTGCTCAGCTGGCTGCACGAAGCCGCTGACGCCGGCACCCCGGTGGTGCTCAACGCTGGGGCGTGGACGCATTGCTCGATCGCGATCCGGGATGCCGCCGCGGAGCTGTCGGCGCCGCTGGTGGAGGTGCACATCAGCAACGTGCACGCACGCGAGCCCTTCCGGCACCATAGCTACATCTCGGCGATCGCCTCGGGGATCATCGTCGGTCTCGGCATCGAGGGTTACCCGCTGGCGCTGCGCTGGATCGCCGGCCGCACCGCCACCTGAGGTGCCCGACCATTGCGCTACCGTCGGGTAGATGTCCTACCCTCGGCGCCGCGCAGCGCTGCGCGAGCGGCTACGTGAGCGGGAGCTCGATGCGCTGCTGGTGTCCGATCTGCTCAATGTCCGCTACCTCACCGGTTTCACCGGGTCCAACGGCGCACTGCTGGTGCATGCCAAGGACGACGAGCGCAGCGTGTTCTGCACCGACGGCCGCTACCGCACGCAGTCGCAGGAGGAGGTTCCGGACCTGCGCCGGGTGATCGAACGATCCAGTCATCTGCGGCTCGCCAAGGAAGCCACCGAAGCCGGGATCGGCCGGCTGGGTTTCGAGAGCCATGTGGTGACGGTGGACGGGTACGCCGCGCTGGCGAAGATCACCGGCGTGGACCTGCTGGTCGCCACCTCGCGGCCGGTGGAGGGGCTGCGGCTGATCAAGGACGACGCCGAGGTCGCCGCGTTGCGAGCCGCCTGCGCGGCCGCCGACACCGCCCTGGCGGGGCTGCTGGCCGATAGTGGGCTGCCTCCGGGCCGCACCGAGATAGAGGTGGCCCGCGACCTGGAGGCCCGGATGGTGGCGGCCGGAGCGGCCGGCCCCTCGTTCGACACCATTGTGGCCGCGGGCGCGAACTCCGCGGTGCCTCACCATCGCCCGACCGGCGCCGAGCTGTGTCCCGGGGACCTGGTCAAGCTGGACTTCGGTGCGCTGGTCGACGGCTACCACTCGGACATGACCCGGACGATGGTGTTGGGGGAGCCCGCTGGCTGGCAGCGGGAGATCTATGACCTGGTCGCCGCGTCGCAGACCGCCGGCCGCGCCGCGTTGCGGGCCGGGGCCGACGTCCGCGACGTGGACGCGGCGGCCCGGGAGGTGATCGCGGCGGCCGGGCACGGCGAACACTTCGTGCACGGTCTGGGCCACGGGGTGGGCCTGCAGATCCACGAGGCTCCAGCGTTGTCGCGGTCCGGGGTCGGTACACTGGAGGCAGGCATGGCGGTCACCGTCGAGCCGGGTGTCTACCTGGCGGGCAGGGGCGGCGTGCGTATCGAGGACACCCTCGTCGTTTCCGACGGCGAACCCGAGCTCCTCACCCTGACCACGAAGGACCTCGTGGTCGTGCCCTGCTGGTGATTACCGGGGAGTGACAGGCTGACGTGGCCACCACCAACGACCTCAAGAACGGCATTGTGCTCAACCTCGACGGCCAGCTGTGGTCGGTCGTGAACTTCCAGCATGTCAAACCGGGCAAGGGCGGCGCCTTCGTCCGGACCACCCTGAAGAACGTGCTGTCAGGCAAGGTTGTGGACAAGACCTTCAACGCCGGCACCAAGGTCGACACCGCGGTCGTCGATCGCCGCGACATGACCTACCTGTACGCCGACGGCGCCGACTTCGTGTTCATGGACGCCGACACCTTCGACCAGATCACCGTTGCCGCCGAGACCGTCGGGGATGCGGCGAAGTACCTGCTGGACAACCAGACCGCGCTGGTCGCCGTGCACGAGGGCACACCGCTGTACGTCGAGCTGCCCACGTCGGTGGAGTTGGTGGTCTCGCACACCGACCCGGGCCTGCAGGGGGACCGGTCTACCGGTGGCACCAAGCCCGCCACGCTGGAGACCGGCGCCGAGATCCAAGTGCCGCTGTTCGTGACCACCGGCGAGAAGGTCAAGGTCGACACCCGGGACGGGCGCTACCTCGGCCGCATCAGTACCTGAGATGGGCGCCCGCAGCAAGGCCCGCAAACGCGCCGTCGACATCCTGTTCGAATCCGACCTGCGCGGGTTGGACCCGGTTGGGCTGCTGGCCGAGCGGGTGGGGGCGCCGGAGCTGCCCCCGATCAACGACTACACGGTCTCGCTGGTTCAGGGCGTGGTCGCGCACCTTCAGGACATCGACCGGATGCTCGCTGAGCAGGCTCGGGGGTGGGCCGTCGAGCGGATGCCCGCGGTGGACCGGGCGGTGCTCCGGCTGGGCGTCTACGAGCTGCTATTTTCCGACGAAGTTGACGACGCGGTAGCCATCGACGAAGCGATCGAGCTGGCCAAGGCGCTGTCCACGGACGACTCGCCGCGGTTCGTCAACGGTGTGCTTGGTGCCATTGCCGCGCTGGCGCGTGGCGCGTGAGTGGCGATCAGTCTCGCGGCTAGTCGTCCTTTGTCGGGCGAGCCTCTGGAGGCAGCACCCCCCACCCGATCAGCTGCTCGGTGAGGTCACCGGGCGACATGTCGTAAATGATCGCCAGTGAGCGCAGATCCTCGGTGCGGATGGAGAGCACCTTGCCGTTGTAGTCGCCGCGCTGGCTCTGGATCGTCGCAGCGTAACGGGCCAGCGGCCCAACCTTGTCCACCGGCAGCTGCCCCAGGCGCTCCAGATTGATGACGATCTTGGTGGCGGGTTCGCCGCCGGACGGTATCCGCCCCTCGGGCAGCAGTTCGGCAACGGGGACCCCGTAGAAGTCGGCAAGCTCGGCGAGCTTCTGCACGGTGACCGCCCGGTCGCCCCGTTCGTAGGAGCCGACCACTACGGCCTTCCAGCGCCCCCCCGATTTCTGCTCGTCACCGTGCAGGGACAGACCCTGCTGCTGCCGGATGCCGCGCAATTTGGATCCGAGTGCCTTGGCGTAGTCGCCCATCTGGTGCTTCTCCTTCTTCGTCAACCCCCGACCGGTCAACGCCATCGGCGCCGCGCGAGGATCGGGATGATACGGAGAGTAATGCTGCGCTGAGTAACCTTGTAGGTCAAGCTGTAGATGGCCGAACACTGAGGAGAGTCATGGACATCACCCGTACGGGCCAGCGTGGAAGGGCTCCGTGACCGCCCAGCCCTGCCTTGCACCGTGACCCACCTGATACGGTCCCGACGGGGTTCGGGCGCCCGCCCGGCACCTGACGTCCTTTAAGCCCGTCCAGTGAGGCGGGGAAGGGGGTCCCACCGTGGCGTCCCACCCAAGGACGGGTGGCCGGGGCGAGGCCCCGGGTGAGGCCCAGCCACCGCGGCAGTGTGAGCTGCTCTCGGCGGCCGATGTTGCGCGCACCGTGGCCCGCATGGCCCACGAGATCATCGAGCGCACCGCTCACCAGCCGGTGCTGCTGGTCGGCATCCCGACTCGTGGCGTCCCGCTGGCTCGCCGGCTTGCCGACCGGATCCGTGGGTTCGGCGGCACCGTCACTGGTGTGGGAACCCTCGACATCACGCTGTACCGGGACGACCTGCGGCGCCGGCCCACCCGGCCGTTGCAGCCCACGGACCTGCCTGAAGGGCTCGACGACGCGCTGGTCGTGCTGGTCGACGACGTGCTGTATTCCGGCCGCACCGTCGCCGCGGCACTGGATGCGATGCGTGACTACGGCCGCCCGCGTGCGGTGCAGCTCGCCGTGCTGGTCGACCGCGGCCACCGCGAGCTGCCGATCCGGGCCGACTACGTGGGCAAGAACCTGCCGACCTCCCGGGCGGAGGAGGTCGGTGTGCTGCTCGTCGAGACCGACGGCCTCGACGCAGTCGTGATCCGCAGGGGTCACCGATGAGGCACCTGCTGGCCACCACCGACCTGCGGCGGGATACCGCCACCGCGCTGCTGGACACCGCCGAAGGGCTCAAGCAGGCGCTGCTGGGCCGAGAGGTGCGCAAGCTGCCGACGCTGCGTGGGCGCACCGTGGTCACCCTGTTCTACGAGAGCTCCACCCGCACCCGGGCCTCCTTCGAGGTCGCCGGCAAGTGGATGAGCGCCGATGTGGTCAACATCTCGGCCGCTGTCTCGTCCGTGGTCAAGGGGGAGTCGCTACGGGACACCGCGCTCACCCTGGACGCGATGGGCGCGGACTGCGTGGTGATCCGCCACCCGGCCTCGGGTGCCGCGCATCGGCTCGCCGGCTGGGTGTCTGCTCACGTCATCAACGCCGGCGACGGCACCCACGAGCACCCCACTCAGGCGCTCCTGGACGCGGCTACGCTGCGCGATCGGCTGGGCCACCTGAATGGGCGGACCGTCACCATCGTGGGCGATGTGCTGCACAGCAGGGTCGCCCGCTCGAACATCCAGCTCTTGATCACGCTGGGTGCTCGAATCCACCTCGTCGCCCCGCCCACCCTGCTGCCCTGTGGTGTCGAGAACTGGGGTGGCGAGAACTGGCCGGTCACGGTGGGACATGACCTCGATGCCGCGCTGCCCGGCACCGACGCGGTGATGGTGCTGCGGGTGCAGGCCGAACGGATGCACGGCGGGTTCTTCCCGTCCGCCCGGGAGTACTCGGTCAGCTACGGACTCACCGAGGCGCGGCTGCGGCTGTTGCCCGAGCACGCCGTCGTGCTGCACCCGGGGCCGATGCTGCGCGGGATGGAGATTGCCCATTCGGTCGCCGACTCGCCGCGGGCCGCGATCAGCGACCAGGTGCGCAATGGGGTGCACGTGCGGATGGCTGTGCTCTACCACCTGCTCGCTGCCCAGGAGGAGCAGCCGTGAGGCAGCGATCCGCCCGGCCGCTGCTACTGCGCGGGATCCGGCCCTACGGCGCCGGCGATCCGATGGACCTGCTGGTCCGGGCGGGGGTGATCGCCGAGCTGGGGGCCAGCCTGGACGGTACCGGTACCGAGGTGATCGACGGTGGCGGGTTGGTCGCGCTGCCCGGCCTGGTCGACCTGCACACGCACCTGCGCGAGCCCGGTCGGGAGGACGCCGAGACGATCGCCACCGGCTCGGCGGCCGCGGCGCTGGGCGGTTACACCGCGGTGTTCGCGATGGCCAACACCGATCCGGTCGCCGACACAGCCGTCGTCGTCGAGCACGTGCACCGGCGGGGCCGGGAGGTCGGGCTCGTCGATGTGCACCCGGTCGGTGCGGTCACCGCGGGGCTGCGCGGTGAGCGGCTCGCCGAGCTGGGCGGGATGGCCGCGTCCGCAGCCGCGGTGCGGATGTTCTCCGACGACGGGGTGTGCGTGCACGACTCACTGCTGATGCGCCGTGCCCTGGAGTACACCCGCGGCCTGGGTGGCGTGATCGCCCAGCACGCCGAGGACCCCCGGCTCACCGCCGGCGCCCAGGCTCACGAGGGGGAGATCGCCGCCCAGCTCGGGCTGACCGGCTGGCCGGTGGCCGCGGAGGAGTCGATCGTGGCGCGGGACTGCCTGCTCGCCCGGGACGCCGGTGCGGCGCTGCACGTCTGCCACGTGTCCAGCGCGGGCACAGCAGCGCTGCTGCGCTGGGCCAAACAGCGTGGGATCCGGGTGTCCGCCGAGGTCACCCCGCACCACCTGCTGCTCACTGACGAGCGGCTGGCGGGCTATGACCCGGTCAACAAGGTCAACCCGCCGCTGCGCACCGCAGCTGACACCGAGGCGTTGCGTGCGGCGCTGGCCGACGGGACCGTGGACTGCGTGGCCACTGACCATGCCCCGCACGCCCCGCAGGACAAGGACTGCGAATGGTCCGCAGCCCGGCCGGGGATGCTGGGACTGCAGACCGCGCTGTCGGTGGTGGTGGCGACGATGGTGCGCCCCGGTCTGCTGGACTGGCGGGGGGTTGCCCGGGTGATGAGTGAGCGCCCGGCCCGGATCGGCGGGGCGACCGATCACGGCCGCCCGATCGCAGTGGGACAACCGGCGACGCTGGTTCTGGTGGACCCCGACGACACCTGGACGGTGCACGGGGCCCAGCTTGCCAGCTTGGCCGACAACACTCCGTATGAGGGAATGGAGTTACCCGGCCGGGTGGTGGTCACCCTGCTGCGCGGAGAGGTCACAACGGAGGACGGGAAGGTGCAGCGATGACAGGCGCCCCGGCCGTGCTGGTGCTGGAGGACGGCACCACTGTGCGCGGCGAGAGTTACGGCGCGGTGGGCCAGGCCCTGGGCGAGGCGGTCTTCGCCACCGGGATGACCGGCTACCAGGAGACCCTCACCGACCCGTCCTACCGCCGGCAGATCGTGGTACAGACTGCGCCGCACATCGGCAACACCGGTTGGAACGACGAGGACGACGAGTCGCACCGGATCTGGGTGGCCGGCTACGCCGTGCGCGAACCGGCCCGGATCCCGTCCAACTGGCGCTCTCGCCGGTCGTTGGACGAGGAACTGTGCCGCCAGGGCGTGGTGGGGATCTCCGGGGTGGACACCCGCGCGCTCACCCGCCGGCTGCGCGAGCACGGCTCGATGCGCGCCGGCGTCTTCTCCGGCGACGCGCTGGCCAACCCGGACGAGCTGCGAGCCCGCGTCCTCTCCGCCCCTCCCATGCAGGGCGCCAACCTCACCTCCGAGGTCACCACCACCCACCCCTACACCGTCCCCCCCACCCGCATTCAGCGGGCTCAGCGGGGTTATGGCGGTGCTGATAGCCCCGCTGAGCCCGCTGAACGCGGTCGGTTCCGGGTCGTGGCGCTGGACCTGGGAATGAAGAGCAATACGCCGCGGATGTTGGCGTCTGTGGGCATCGAGACGCATGTGCTGCCGGCGAGCGCCACGCTGGAGCAGCTGCTGGAGCGGGAACCCGACGGGGTGTTCCTGTCCAACGGCCCGGGCGACCCAGCCACCGCCGACCACGCCGTGGCGCTCACCCGCGGGGTGCTGGAGCGGCGGGTGCCGCTGTTCGGGATCTGCTTCGGCAACCAGATCCTCGGCCGCGCGCTGGGGCGAGGTACCTACAAGATGCGCTACGGCCACCGCGGGCTCAACGTCCCGGTCATCGAGCACGCCACCGGCCGGGTGGCGATCACCTCGCAGAACCACGGTTTCGCCGTCCAGGGCGAGCCCGGGGAGCGCTTCGAGACCGACTTCGGCCCCGCGGTAGTAAGCCACTCCTGCCCCAACGACGGCACCGTCGAAGGCCTGACCTGCCTGGAAACCCCAGCATTCAGCGTTCAATACCATCCCGAAGCAGCCGCCGGCCCCCACGACGCCGCCTACCTCTTCACCCAATTCTGCACCCTCATGGCCGCTCACCCTCGCCATCCGGCTCCGAATGGCGCCTCAAGGGGGGAGGCCTGATGGGGCGGAGGGCTGACATTCAGCATGTTCTGGTGATCGGGTCCGGGCCTATTGTGATCGGGCAGGCGTGTGAGTTCGATTACTCCGGGACGCAGGCTTGCCGGGTGTTGCGGGAGGAGGGTCTGCGGGTCAGCCTGGTGAACTCCAATCCGGCGACGATCATGACCGACCCGGAGTTCGCCGACGCCACCTACATCGAGCCGATCACCCCGGAGTTCGTCGAGAAGGTGATCGCCGCGGAGCGTCCAGACGCAGTGCTGGCCACGCTGGGCGGGCAGACCGCGCTGAACACCGCCGTCGCGCTGCACGAGCGCGGGGCGCTGGCGCGCTACGGCGTCGAACTGATCGGCGCCGACATCAACGCCATCCAGCGCGGCGAGGACCGGCTGAAGTTCAAGGACGTCGTCCGTGCTGTTGGTGCCGAGGTGCCCCGCAGCGCCGTCTGCCGGTCCCTGGAGGAGGTGCGCAAGGCCGCTGGCGAGCTCGGCCTGCCGGTCGTGATCCGGCCTTCGTACACCATGGGCGGGCTCGGCTCTGGGATGGCGCACACCCTGCCCGACCTCGAGCGGCTTGCTGCGGCGGGGCTGGCGGAGAGCCCGGTGCACCAGGTGCTCATCGAGGAGAGCGTGCTGGGCTGGAAGGAGTTCGAGCTGGAGCTGATGCGCGACCACCGGGACAACGTGGTGGTGGTGTGCTCGATCGAGAACATCGACGCGATGGGCGTGCACACCGGCGACTCGGTGACGGTCGCTCCGGCGCTGACCCTCACTGACCGCGAGTACCAGCACATGCGTGACGTCGGCATCGCCGTGCTGCGTGAGGTCGGGGTGGACACCGGCGGCTGCAACATCCAGTTCGCAGTGCATCCCGGGGACGGCCGGCTGGTCGTGATCGAGATGAACCCGCGGGTGTCGCGGTCCTCAGCGCTGGCATCCAAGGCCACCGGGTTCCCCATCGCCAAGATCGCCGCGAAGCTCGCGATCGGCTACACCCTCGACGAGATCACCAACGACATCACCGGCGAGACCCCGGCCTGTTTCGAGCCGGCCCTGGACTACGTGGTCGTCAAGGTGCCCCGGTTCGCCTTCGAGAAGTTCCCCGGCGCTGACCCCACGCTGACCACCACCATGAAGTCGGTCGGCGAGGCGATGGCGCTGGGCCGCTCGTTTCCCGAGGCGCTGGGTAAGGCGCTGCGCTCGATGGAGACTTCCGCGGCCGGCTTCTGGACCAGGCCCGATCCGCCGTCAGCGTCCGTAGGATCCGAGCTGGAGGCACTGCGAGCTCCGCACGACGGCCGGCTCTACACCGCCGAGCGCGCACTGCGCCTGGGCGCCACCGTGGCGCAGGTCGCGCAGGCCTCCGGTATCGACCCGTGGTTCATCGACCAGGTCGCCGGCCTGGTCGAGCTGCGTGCTGAGCTCGTCGCCGCGCCGGCACTGGAGGAGCGGCTGCTACGCCGGGCCAAGCGGGCCGGCATCTCCGACCGGCAGCTGGCGGCCGTGCGTGGCGACGTCACCGAGCCCGAGGTCCGCGCCCTGCGGCACCGCCTAGGCGTGCGGCCGGTCTACAAAACGGTGGACACCTGCGCCGCCGAGTTCGCCGCGCGTACCCCTTACCACTACTCCGCCTACGAGCGCGACCCCGACGCCGAGACCGAGGTCGCCCCGCAGCGGGAACGCCCCAAGGTGATCATCCTAGGCTCGGGGCCGAACCGGATCGGCCAGGGCATCGAGTTCGACTACTCCTGCGTGCACGCCGCGATGGCATTGCGGGACGTGGGCTACGAGACCGTGATGGTCAACTGTAACCCCGAGACCGTGTCCACCGACTACGACACCGCCGACCGGCTGTATTTCGAGCCGCTGACCTTCGAGGACGTCATGGAGGTGATCGACGCCGAGCGGTCCTCGGGCACCGTGGCGGGCGTGATCGTGCAGCTCGGCGGGCAGACCCCGCTGGGGCTGGCGCAGCGGCTTGCTGACGCGGGCGTCCCGGTGGTCGGCACCTCTCCGGAGGCGATTCAGCTCGCCGAGGACCGCGGTGCCTTCGGGGCGCTGCTGGAGCGGGCCGGGTTGCCCGCACCGGCCTACGGCATGGCCACCTCCTACGCGGAGGCCCGCAAGATCGCCGACGAGATCGGCTACCCGGTGCTGGTACGCCCCTCCTACGTGCTCGGCGGGCGCGGCATGGAGATCGTCTACGACGACAAGACTCTTGCCGGTTACATCGCCCGCGCCACCGAGATCAACCCCGAGCACCCGGTGCTGGTGGACCGCTTTCTCGACGATGCCATCGAGATCGACGTCGATGCGCTCTGCGACGGCACCGAGGTCTACCTCGGCGGGATCATGGAGCACATCGAGGAGGCCGGCGTGCACTCCGGGGACTCCGCGTGCGCACTGCCGCCGATCACCCTGGGGGAGTCCGACCTGGCCACGGTGCGGGCCTCGACGGAGGCGATCGCCCACGGGATCGGCGTCCGTGGCCTGCTCAACGTCCAGTACGCGCTCAAGGACGACGTGCTCTACGTGCTGGAAGCCAACCCTCGGGCCAGCCGCACGGCACCCTTCGTCTCCAAGGCCACCGCGGTGCCACTGGCCAAGGCCGCCGCCCGGATCATGCTCGGCGCCAGCATCGCGCAGCTGCGAGCCGAGGGTCTGCTGCTCCCGCATGGTGACGGTGGCGACCTGCCGGCCGATGCGCCGGTGGCTGTCAAAGAGGCCGTGCTCCCCTTCGACCGGTTCCGCACCCCGGAGGGCCAGGGGGTGGACTCGCTGCTCGGGCCGGAGATGAAGTCCACCGGCGAAGTGATGGGCATCGCCGCCGCGTTCGGGCAGGCCTACGCCAAGTCCCAAGCAGCCGCGTACGGCTCGTTGCCGACGTCGGGGCGGGTATTCGTGTCCGTGGCCAACCGGGACAAGCGCGCCATGGTGTTCCCGGCCAAACGGCTGGCCGACCTCGGCTTCGAGGTGCTCGCGACGCGGGGAACAGCCATCACACTGCGCCGCAATGGCATCCCCTGCACTGTGGTGCGCAAGCACTTCGAGGGCCCGGAGTCGGGCCAGGACAACATCGTCGACCTGATCAACGCCGGGGAAGTCGATATGATTATCAACACCCCCTACGGCAATCCCGGCCCCCGGGTGGACGGCTACGAGATCCGCACTGCCGCGGTGTTCCGGGACATCCCGTGCGTCACCACGGTGCAGGGTGCGGCGGCCGCGGTGCAAGGTATCGAGGCTCTCATCCGCGGCGACATCACCGTCCGCCCCCTGCAAGCCCTCCACACCGCCCTCCACACC
>DATDHI010000465.1:0-15096 GCA_036521655.1 Pseudonocardiaceae bacterium
CACGTGTTCCGGACGCTACGCGCCGCGTTGGGCGTCGCGGTCGCCGAAGAAGTGCTGACACGCAACGTCGCGAGCTTCGCAAAGCCAACCCGGCCCCGTCGACATCGGTTCAAGACATGGAGCGTCGCCGAAGCGACGACCATCCTCGCCGCAATTCGAGAGCACCGACTGTATGCCCTATTTGCGGTAGCCATCGCGCTCGGCATGCGGCGCGGTGAGGCACTCGGACTGCGCTGGGAGGACGTAGACCTTGTCAACAGCACCATGACGATGACGATGCAGTTGCAGCGGGTCGCGGGCAAACTCCGGCACGACGAGACCAAGACCGACGACTCCACCCGTGTCGTCGCACTCCCCCGGCCATGCGTGCAAGCGCTACGACGACATCGAGCGCAACAGGGGGCCGAACGGTTGGCAGCTGGTGACCGGTGGACGGACTCCGGTCTCGTCTTCACCACGCGTAAGGGCACGCCCATCGAGCCGCGCAACATCAACCGCACGTTCGATGCGCTCATCGCCAAGATCGGCATAATCCGGATTCGCTTTCATGATCTTCGGCACTCGTGCGCCACGCTCCTGTACGCCCAGGGCGTCGATCTTCAGACGATCCGGGACCTGCTTGGGCACAGCTCGATCGGCGTGACGAGCGCGATCTATGTCGACGTGCTCCGGGAAGTCCAGCGCGATGCGGTCGACCGCCTCGGCCACCTCTTCGGGCCGGACGATCAGACCGATACATGACCAACAGGTGCGGTCAGAACTGCGGTCAGGGCCGGTCTCTACCGGGATCGGTCCTCGTATTGTGGCTGCTCCCCGAGTTGGACTTGAACCAACAACCCTGCGATTAACAGTCGCATGCTCTGCCAATTGAGCTATCGGGGACGGTGCCGGGTGCCCGCCCGCCGGCTGGCCGGGCGAGGCCCACAGTAGCGCACCGCGCGCAACATCCGTCCCAGCGCCCCACTTGCTGGCAGGATGATCTGGAGCACCCAGAGTCGGCGCACGACACGAGGAGGACGACCATGTGGAGGTTTCTGCTGGGCGGCGCGATCGGCTACGTGCTCGGCTCACGCGCTGGCCGGCAGCCCTACGAGCAGCTTGAGCGCGGATGTCGCCAGCTGATTGACCACCCGGCGGTGCAGGGTGCCGCCGGGGTGGTCAGCGCCAAGATCACCGAGGTGCGCGGGAAGGCCGGCAAGGCCCAGCCCGACGAGTAAACGGCTACCTGACCTGCACGACGGCGAAGAGCCGGCGGAACGGGAACCAAGTCGCCCCGTCGGCGCCCGCCGGGTAGGCAGCTCGCAGGCGCGGCGCGAGCTCCTCGCGGAATGCCGTCCACTCCGCGGCCGACAAGGTAGCCCGGACTGGCCGCAGAGCCGTACCGGTGATCCATTCGAGCACCGGGTCTGGCCCGGTCAACCGGTGCAGGTAGGTGGTCTCCCAGACGTCCAGCTCCTCGGCACCGGGAGCCAGCAGCGCCGCGTAACCGGCCGGTTCGAGCACTGGGCAGGTCCCCCTGAGGTCAAGCAGCCCACGCCAGCGAGGCTCCTCCGCCAGCCGAGCGGGCTCGGTGTGCGACGGGGCGCTGAAGTTCCCCGGCACCTGAAAGGCCAGCCATCCCCCCGGTGGCAGCTCCCGCATCCACCGGCGCAGCAACCCGGCATGCCCGGGCACCCACTGCAGCACCGCGTTGCACACGACGAGACCGGTGCCAGCAGCGGGTGACCACTGACGCACGTCGCCCAACTCGGCGGCTATGCCCCGCTCCCACGCCGCCTGCACCATCTCCGGTGAGCTGTCCACGGCCACCAGCGTGGCCCGCGGCCACCGTTTGGCCAGCAACTGCGTCAGGGTGCCCGGCCCACAACCCAGGTCCACCACCAGGGCCGGGTCGCGGGCACCCACCCTGGCGAGCAGATCATGAAACGGCCGGGCCCGCTGGTCGCCGAACTCAAGGTAAGTCTCCGGATCCCACACCGCCGCCGCGACCTCCTCGCCGTAGGACCATCGAAACTAACCAGGCGAGGCCAACCGCGGCAAGCGCGCGGCGACGTCACTGGCCATGGCGTGTACCGCCACCGGATCAGTGCCCGAATCGGCACGCACCTGCAGCACAATGCCGTCCCGTCCGGGGATCCGGCGCTGCACGAACCACGCTCCGCCGCCCGGAAGTTCGCAGTATTGGCTGGATCGGATCGAGGTGGTCACCCGCGTGCGCACCACCTCGGGGACCTTGCCGGGCTGCACGAGGGCGAACCGGCGCGGCGGCAGGTCGGACAGCAGCACGGCCTCCCCCGCGGTGCCGGTGCTGATAGCCTCGGTGATCACCAGCGCGCCGCGGTCCCACACCGCCTTGCTCACCAGATGCCAGCCGACGCGGCGGGCCAGCGCACCCTCAGGCACCCACAATCCCAGCTGGGTCAGCACCAGGTGCCCTCCCCCGGTCAGCTCCCCCACTGCGACGACCCGCTCGGCAGCGTCCAGTGTGCCGACGAAGCCGGCGGGCAGCTGGTGCTGGCCCAGCAGGGGCGCTGCAGTCAGGCGCCCCCACAACCGTCCCCACGCACTCACTCCTGCGCCGCCATCGCCCGCTCGCGCAACGCCCGGTGGTACTGCTCCAGGGCCACCAGGTCGCCGAAGAGCTGGTGGTAGGAGTCCGCATCGTCCAGCGGTGAGATCCGCTGCAACCGTGACTTGATCTCGGCGACCTGCCGCCCGACCACGGTGGCCTGCAGGTGCGCGAGCAGGCTCCCGACATAGCGCGCATCGTCGGGCGCACCACCGTTGGCGCGCAACGTCTCCACCGCGAGCTCGGTGACCAGTGACCGCTGGCCGCAGTTCGCAACGACTGCCTCGATCCACTCCGCACCGGAAAGCCCGGCAGCCGTGCCGCCCGCGGCCAGCACCGCTGCGTGCACCTGCGCATAGCTGGGGTGGGTGAACGCCTCGGCGGGCAGCGTGTCGTAGACCGGGCCGGTCATCGCGGGCTCCTGCAGCACCGCCTTGAGCACCTCGCGCTGGGCGCGCAGCCGCGGGTCGTCGGCCGGCGGGCGCCCAACGTCCGGGCCTGCGCCCGGTCGCGAGCCGTTACCGGCCCGGCCGGGCCGCCGCTGCGGGGACGGCTCCGGCGAACCTGCCGTCTCCCGGACCCGGCGCAGCACGGTGGCGGTGTCCTCCCAGCCCACCCAGCCGGCCAGCTGCCGGGCGTACTCGTCGCGCAGCGACACATCCTTGATCTGCGCGACCAGCGGGACGGTGCGGCGCAACGCCTCCACCCGACCCTCCGCGGTGTCCAGGTCATGTTCAGCCAGCAGGGTCCGCACCGCAAAGGTGAACAGCGGTTGCCGGCGAGCCACCAGGTCACGCACCGCGGCCTCGCCCTTGGCCTGGCGCAGCTCACAGGGGTCCATCCCGTCCGGGGCGATCGCGATGAAGGTCTGCGCGGCGAAGCGCTGCTCGTCGTCGAACGCCTTGAGCGCCGCCTTCTGCCCAGCCTCGTCGCCGTCAAAGGTGAAGATCACCTCGCCGCGGAAGGCGTCGTCGTCCATGAGCAGCCGGCGCAGCACGGAGATGTGCTCAGCGCCGAATGCTGTGCCGCAGGACGCTACGGCGGTGGGCACACCGGACAGGTGCATCGCCATCACGTCGGTGTAACCCTCGACCACGACGACCTGATGCCGCCGGGCGATCTCGCGCTTGGCCAGGTCGAGCCCGAAGAGCACCTGCGACTTGCGATACAGCGGCGTTTCCGAGGTGTTGAGGTACTTCGCCTCGTTGCGATCGTCGTCGAACAGCCGGCGGGCACCGAAACCCACCACATCACCGCCGAGATCCCGGATTGGCCACAGCAACCGGCGGTGGAAGCGGTCGATCGGGCCCCGCTGGCCCTCCCGGCACACCCCCGCCTTGACCAGCTCCTCGACGGAGAACCCACGGCCCAGCAGGTGTTTGGTGAGCTGGTCCCAGCCTGCCGGGGCGAACCCGCAGCCGAACGTGCCCGCTACATCCTGGCCGAACCCGCGCTGGGTGAGGAACTCACGTGCCGGCCGCGCCTGCGCCGAGCTCAGCTGCTCGGCGTAGAACTCCTGGGCCAGCTTGTTCACCTCGACCAGCCGGGATCGGGTGCCCCGGTCGCGTTGCACCGAGGAGCCGCCGCCGGTGTAGGTGAGCGTGATCCCCACCCGGTCGGCCAGCCGCTCCACTGCTTCGACGAAGCCGAGGTGCTCGATCTTCATCATGAAGTCGACCACCGACCCGCCTTCACCGCAGCCAAAACAGTGGAAGGTGCCGTGGCCTGGGCGGACGTTGAACGACGGGCTCTTCTCGTCGTGGAAGGGACACAGCCCCTTGAGCGAATCCGCACCCGCCCGGCGCAACGCGACGTACTCGCCCACCACCTCGTCGAGCCGGTTGCGCTCACGGACCTCCGCGATGTCGGCGTCCCGGATCCGTCCTGCCACGATCGCCGAGTCTAGGGTCGCCGGCCATGCTGAGGTCAGCGGCCAGGGGGGACCCAGCTGGTCAGGCGGGCCACCTGGGTCGCGACGGAGCTGATTGGTGGATCACCTGCACGGGCGCGGAGCTCGCCGTCTCGGCGACCTGCTCCAAGAACGCGTTACACATGAGCCGGGCGCGTACATGGCGTTGGTAGGTGCGAGCCCCGGTCGCCACGACCTCGTCGGCCACGCGGACCCGCCACACCCACTGCCCGTTGCCGTTTCGGGTTGTCTCTCCGACGGTGCGCGGCAGGTGCTCCTGCAGGGTACGGATCGCCGCGAGGCAGGACTCCACGTCCGGACAGGTCTGCGCCGACCTCGCGAGGCTGCGGTTGTTGGCGGACATGAACCGCCAGGCGAATCCGGCCACCCGGGGAGGCCCGGCACCGGCGTGCGGACCTGGCTCGCGTGATACCGGGACGTGGACATAGCGCGCCGCCGGAACCACCTGGAACCGAGACACCGACATAACGCCTCCTCACACCGATTTAACGGAGCCGACGCTGCCCGTTGAACATGAACAGCAGTCAACGAAAAGATTACGGCCAGCCCCACAAGGGGTAACTACTCCCTAGCGTCGCACGTAGCGCCGATGGCGGCTTGACGTAGCGGAGTTGTGCCGTAGCGTTCCTGCTGCGTGATGGCGTGAGGAAGCTGGTGTGAGTCCAGCACGGTCGCGCCACTGTGAGCCGGCCACCGAGGTGGCGGGTGAGTCAGACACTTCGCCGTCACGACGCCCCACTAAGGCAAGGGACGCAGGATCCCTGAGGAGGCTCCTCGTGACCAGTATTCCCGCACCCACCACCAGACCTACTCCGGTTGTGCTGCCGTTGTCCCAGGCGGTGCTGTGGCTCGTGGGCACCGCGATCATCGGGTTGGCCCTGTACTACTTCATCGGCGTTGACCAGGGCGCGGTCTCGGTGTTCGGCAACGACATGCACATCCACGAGTTCGTGCACGACGCCCGCCATTTCCTCGGCTTCCCCTGCCACTGAGCCGACTGCATCGGACAATCGAGCATGGAAAAGAAACTCATGCTGCGCGGCCTGCTCGTCGGCGCGCTGGCGGGCCTGGTGGCGTTCGTGTTCACGCGGATCTTCGCCGAGCCCCAGATCCAAGCGGCCATTGACTACGGGGTGGGCCGGGACTTTACGCAGGCGGTACTGGACAAGGCCGCCGGTCTGCCTGCTGAACCGGCCAGCATGGATATTTTCAACCGCACCATCCAGGCCAATCTCGGCGTCGGCCTCGGCATGATCCTCTTCGGGATCGCGATGGGCGCGCTGTTCGCCGTCGCTTACACCGTCTGCCTGGGCCGGGTCGGCCGCCTCCGGCCGCGCAGCCTGGCACTGCTGGTGGCGACGGGTGGGTTCCTGGGTGTGTACCTGGTGCCGTTTGTGAAGTATCCGGCCAACCCGCCCTCGATCGGGCACGCCGGCACGATCACCGACCGGGGCGGGCTGTATCTGCTGATGATGTTGTGTTCGGTGGTGTTCCTGGTCTCGGCGGTATGGCTGGGCCAGCGGTTGGCCGCGCGGTTCGGGAATTGGAATGCCAGCCTGCTCGCGGGTGCTGCGTTCGTGGTCGCGATCGGCATCGTGATGGCGATCCTGCCGTCGTGGGGACAACTGGCCGTCAACGAGCAGCAGTTCGGTCACCAGGTCACCGAGACGCCGCTGCCGCTGACCAACGCCAGCGGCACGATCGTCTACCCGGGCTTTCCCGCCGACGTGCTGTTCGACTTCCGGCTGTACTCCGTGGCCACACAACTGATCCTGTGGGCGACGATCGGGCTTGCCTTCGCTCCGCTGGCCGAACAGCTGCTCAATCCGCGCCGTGGCGTGGTGCCCGGGGAGCAGATCCCGGCCGGCGGGTGAGCCCCCGTGCTGCGCGATCTCGCCGCATTCGGACCTTTCTTCGCGGTGCAGACGCACCCCCCGGACTCCCTCCCGCGCAAGCCATGGCATGCGATGAACGAGTTGGTCGAGGACCCCGACGTCCTGATGGGCAGCGTGGCCGCAGTCCGCGCCCGGCTCGCCGCAGGCGGTGGGCAGCCACCTGATGCTGTGGAGTTGCGGGTGGCCGCGTCAGTGACGCACCTGGGTCTGGTCGCCCGGCTGGTCTCACCGGCGCTGGCCGTCGCGGTGACCTCCGGGAGACTGGTGGAGCTCGAACTGGCGAGCACGTGGTGGCAGCGTGTGCTGGGTGGCGCGTTCCCCCTGTCGGTGACGCGCGACGCTGACACTCGCCACGCGAACCCCGAGCCGAAGCCGGAGCGCGTCGCCGGCCTACTCGCGAGCCGCGTGCTGGATGGCCCGGTTCGGGATCTCGTCGAGGCCACCATGCCGTTGTCGGTGTCCCCGCGGGTCCTGTGGGGCAACGTCGCCTCGGCAGTCAATGGTGCGGCGTCGATGATCGCGGCCGGTCAACCGGCCTCGGCGGACCGATCACGAGTGATCGCGTCGCTGTTGTTCGACCAGCCGCCCCTGCGTGGCACCAGCGTCATCTCGGCGCAGGGGGGCTTTCGTCGCCGGAGTTGCTGCCTGATCTACCGGGCCGCGCCGAATGCGGCCGGCGCGGTGTGCGGCGACTGCGTGCTGTCCAGTGAGGACCTGCCGACGGTTTCGGTCACCAGCGACGGGTGAGGCGAACCCGGTCACCCGGGCGTATCCATGAACTTGATGCGGGAGCGCCGCACTCGCTCATCAGCCTGGGGAGGCCCTCGGATGGACCCGCAGCCACCGGTATCCGGAGCGAACCTGCTCCTCGGCGCCGCGTCCACGGCGTGGCGCATCCTGTGGCGGGCCGGTGGACCGCTGCGCCGCGGCCTCAGTGCGGCGGGCGGGATCGGGACCGCTCTACTGGCCACCGCAGTTGAACCGGACCAGCAGGCCGCGCTGGAGGCGCACGGACGCACAGTCCGGGACGAGGCGGGGCGCGTGGTGCATGGCGTCCTCCGGTTCGTGATCACGCAGGTCGTCGCGGCCGCACTCGCCGAACTCGACCTCACCAATCTTGTCCGGGAAAACGTCGACCTCAACGCCCTGGTGGCTGATGTCGACCTCGACGCCGTCGTGGCACGGGTGGACCTCGACGCCGCCGTGGCACGGGTGGACTTCGACGCCGCCGTCGCGAATGTCGACCTTGATGCGGCGGTCGCCCGGGTCGACATCGACGCCGCCGTCGCCCGCGTCGACCTCGACGCCGCCATCGCCCGCGTCGACCTCGACGCCGCGGTCGCCCGCGTCGACCTCGACGCTGCGGTCAAGAGGGTCGACCTCGACGCCGCCGTCTCCCGGGTGAACCTCGATGCCCCCGTCGCCCGCGTCGACCTCGATGCCGCCGTCTCCCGAGTCGACCTGTCCGGCATCGCCCGGACGGTGATCGACGATATCGACCTGCCGGGGATCATCCGGCAGTCCACTGGCGGGCTGGCCACCGACGCCGTGCACGAGGTCCGCACCCAGGGGATGCAAGCCGACGACGCCGTTGCGCACATCGTGGGACGGCTGCTCGGTCGGCGCCGGCCCGACGCCCCGATCGCACCGTGACGCTGTCCTCGCCCAGCCCGGCCGGGAGTATTCGCCCCGCCGGAATCGTCACCCGGCTCGCGGCCGCGGCCGTCGACGTTGCAGTGGTGGCCGGGATGCTGCTTGTCGGCTATGCCGGTGTGGCCGGCGTCATGTTCTTCTGGTCTCCGTACACCTTCCGGTGGCCCACGCCCTCGTTCATCTTCTCGTTGTTCACGGCCGCCGTGCTCGCGACCGCCTACCTGGCTCTCGAGTGGGCGACGACCGGCCGTAGCTACGGGACCTTCCTGCTCGGCCTGCGGGTGCTAGGAGCGGATGGTGGACGGCTCGGCTGGCCCAGGGCGACCCTACGCGCCGCGCTGTGCGTGGTGTTCCCCGCCGGGCTGCTGTGGGTCGCGATCAGCCCGCGGCGGCGCTCGATCCAGGACATCCTGCTGCGCTCGATTGTCGTCTACGACTGGGAGGGCCGCATCCTGATTCCCGACCGCCGCAGGGCCCGGTTCGGTGCCCCGCTGCCCGCGCAGGCCGGCCCGTCGACGCCCAGCGCCCTCCCACAACCGCCCGAGGAGGTTGAGCGTGATCAATAGCAATCAGCGGGCTCAGCGGGGCTATCGGACCGTTGATTACCCCGCTGAGCCCGCTGAATGCGAAAAGGGCGGGAGGCAGAAAGTGGCGCTGGGCGCATCACCCGGGTCGGGTGAAGAGATCGGCCGGGAATGAGCACCAGCGCACGCACGGAGCAGGCGCAGAGGGCTTCGACGGTACTGGTCACCCTCGCGGCCGGGCAGTTCCTCATGACGCTGGACAGCTCCGTGATGAACGTGGCGATCGCGACCATAGCCAAGGACCTCGGCACCACCGTCACGGGCATCCAGACGGCGATCACGCTGTACACGCTGGTGATGGCCATGTTCATGGTGACCGGCGGGAAGATCGGATCGATGATCGGCCGGCGTAAGGCGTTCGCGATCGGCTGCGTGGTCTACGGCCTCGGCTCGCTCATCACCGCGCTCGCTCCTAATCTGACAGTCCTCATCATCGGGTGGTCGGTGCTGGAGGGCCTCGGTGCCGCCCTCATCCTGCCGGCCATCGTCGCCCTCGTCGCCGGGAACTTCCCCGCCCCGGAGCGGCCCAAGGCGTACGGCCTGGTGATGGGCGCAGGCGCCATCGCAGTCGCGGTCGGTCCGCTGATCGGCGGCATCGCCACGACCTACTTGTCCTGGCGCTGGGTGTTCGCCGGCGAGGTCGTGCTTGTCGCCGGGATCCTGTTCCTCGCCCGCCGCATCGCCGACACGCCAGCCGAAGCCCGGGTCGGGTTCGACGTGCTCGGTGCCGTGCTCGCAGCACTCGGGCTCGGGCTGGCGGTCCTCGGTGTGCTGCGCTCGGCAGAGTGGGGCTGGGTGGCGCCAAAGCCAGGTGCACCGTCGGTGCTGGGCCTGTCCCCCACCCTCTGGATGGTGCTCGGCGGCGTGCTCGTCATCTGGGTCCTCCTGGAGTGGGAGTTGCACCTGGAGGCCACTCACCGGGAGCCACTGGTGAAGCCCTCGCTGTTCGGTAACCGGCAGATGACCGGCGGGCTGCTGATGTTCTTCCTGCTCTACCTCGTGCAGGCGGGACTGTTCTTCACCATCCCGCTGTTCCTGTCGGTGTCGCTGGGCCTGAGCGCGCTGGAGACGGGGCTGCGCATCCTGCCACTGTCGATCACGCTGCTCGCCGCGGCCGTGGGGATCCCGCGGTTGCGCCCCGACGCCTCGCCACGCCGGGTGGTGCGCCTCGGGCTGTTCGCGATGTTCCTCGGCATCGTGGTGCTGCTCGCGGCCATCGACACCACCGCGGACGCCCGGATCGTCACCGTGCCGCTGCTGCTCGCCGGGCTGGGCATCGGCGCGCTGGCCTCGCAGCTGGGCGCGGTGACCGTGTCCGCGGTGCCGGACGAGGAGAGCCCGCAGGTCGGCGGGCTGCAGAACACCGCGACGAACCTGGGTGCGGCAATCGGGACCGCGCTCGCAGGCTCGATCCTCATCGCCGCCCTCAGCACGTCATTCCTGCAGGGTGTGCAGCAGAACCCGGCGATCCCTGAGCAGGTGAAGACGCAGGCCGGTGTCCAGCTGGCGGCCGGCGTTCCGTTCCTGTCCGATGCCGACCTCGGGGCCGCGCTGGCTCAGGCGGGAGTACCGCCGGATGTCGCCACCGCCGCACTGGACGTGAACGAGCAGGCCCGGGTGGCGGGCCTGCGGGCCGCCCTCGCCGTACTCGCGGTGATCGCCCTGATAGGCCTGTTCGCGGCAGGCCGCATTCCGGATCGGCCGCCGCGCCGGTCACCCAGCCTGGGTGATGCCCCGGCGCCGACCCCGAGCGACATTGACCAAGGGTGACATTGCGCAGCTTCGCGCGCCGCGGGGGGAGCGGTATGCCCGTCGCACCCGTGAGGCCAGCGGCCCGGCCCCATCCACGCGAGCACCAGGAGATCCCATGGCTGAGGTCACCCCGCCGCCCCTGACCTCCGACGAGCGGGCCGAGCTCGAGCGGCTTCGCGGTGAGGTCGCCACGCTGCGCACCGCAGAGCCGCCGGCGCGACGGCAGATTCGCTGGCGGTCGGTGTTCGCCATCGTGCTGCTGGTACTGGGCTGCGTGCTGGTTCCGGTCTCGCTGGTCGCAGTGTGGACCCACCAGCAGGTCTCGAACACCGACAGCTTCGTCCAGACCGTCTCGCCGCTGGCCTCCGACCCGGCCGTGCAGGCCGCGGTGACAGACCGGGTCACCACGACCGTCTTCCAGTACGTCGACGTGCCAGGGCTGGCCAACGAAGCGATCAACGAGCTCGCGGCGCAGGGCCTGAAGCCGGAGATCGCCCAGCGACTGCACAGCCTCACCCCAGCGCTGGTATCCGCAGTCACCGGGTTCGTGCACACCCAGGTCGGCAATATGGTGGCCAGCCCCCAGTTCGCCTCCTTGTTCGATCAGTCCGTACGCCTGGCGCACCAGCAGGCGGTGACCGTGCTGTCGGGCAGCAGCGAGGGTGTCGTGATCAAGAACGGCACTGTCTATCTGGATCTCGCCCCCTTCATCGACGCGGCTAAGGCGCGGCTGAGCGCGGCCGGCCTGACTGCGGTGAACTCCATCCCCGACGTGCACCCCACCATCGCGCTGGCCCCCGCCGACCAGCTCGTTCGGGCCCAGAGCGCGTATGCAGCGCTCAATACGCTCGCCACCGTGCTGCCGTGGATCACCCTGTTGCTGCTGGCGGCGGGTGTCTACCTGGCCCGCAACCGGTTCCGAGCATTGGTCGCAGCCGGCCTCGGGTCAGCCCTGGCTCTCGTTGTGCTCGCCGCCGGGCTGCTGGTGGCCCGCAGCATTCTGGTGAGCGAGGTCCCGCCGACCGCGGCGGTGGCCGCGGCGGACAGCTTCGACATCATCGTGCGGTTCCTGCGCGACAGCGGTCGTGCGCTGCTCGTGCTCGGCCTCGTCGTCGCGCTCGGCGCATTCCTCGCCGGCGGTTCGGACACGGCGATCGGGATCCGGCGGTGGGCGGCTGATCTCCTGGAACGGGGGCGTACCGCACGAACCCGCAGTGGGCCGGTCGGCCTCTGGGTCGGCGCCCACATACGCGCGCTCCGGGTGGCAGCCGTGGTGCTCGCGGCGCTCGTCTTCGTGTTCCTCGACCGGCCGACCGGCGTCGCCATCGTCCTGATCGCCGCCGCGCTGCTGATCGTCCTCGCCCTGATCGAGTACCTGGGGGGCCGACCCGAGGCTGCGGCGCCACAGTCCTGAGGGCAACGCTCCCGCCCGGTCCGGGCGGGAGCGTTGTGGGTGCGGTGGGGCAGAGGTCAGCGGTGCTCCACCCGTCGCGCGGTCCGTCGAGCCGTACGTCGCGCGACCCTGCGTGATCCCATCATGTCTCCACCTCCCGGTCCTGTGAAGCCGATTTCTGCGGTCGCCGTCAGGAGGCGGACGCAGTCTCCAGGGCGTGCAGCTGTTCGGCATCCTCCCTGGAGACCAGCCCGATCCCGATCAGGTCCAGCGGGCTGATGAATCCGTCGGCGATGCGGAAGCCCCCTGCGGCAACGACGGCGTCGCGAAGCGGTACCGCCCAGTGGTGCTCTATGAGGATCAGCGCCGCCGCCGAGTCGTTCGGGATCTCCTCCAACACGTCCCACGCCTCCTCGTCGGAGAACATGTGGATACCGTCGGCGGCAGCCTCGGCGCCGGCCTCGGCACCCGCCGCGATGCCCTCTTCGCCCTCAATACCCAGCCCGATCAGGGCGCCGACCTTGCTGCCCAGCTCGATCGCCTCGTCGGTGGTGAGGTTGCTGAGGTGTGCGACCTCGACCTCTCCCTTGGCATCCTTGTGCACGGCCAATGCATCGATCACCCGCACCGTGTCGCTCTTCCGCAGGCGTTCCAGTTCCGCGATGATCTCACCGTGGAAGTCCGGTTTTTGAAATCCCAGCACGATCAGCTGGACAGGTCCGATTGCCATGTCACTCCTTCTCCGTCACGACCGGCGGTCCGCACGAGTTGTGCCGGGCCGCGCCGGAGCGCCAGAGTCGCCGCCTGCGCATGCCGCCGCCTCATCCACCGCGGGTGACCGCCGGGCTCCGGCCGGAGGGTCAGCTGGCAGCCGCTGCAGCGCCACTACGTGCAAGCCCATCGCGCTGCACCGGGCCAGCAGTTCGTGAAGATCAGACTCCCCGGCGACCTCGCCGACCATGATCGTCTGCGGAGGGACGGCATGGAACTGCATGTCCTGGAACGCATGACGCGCTCGCTCCGACATCCGCCCGCTCACCCGGAACTCATACCGCGCGCCAGTCATCGATGCTCGCCTCCCGCGGTTGTGGGCCTGAACCCCCCTCACAGTGCGCCACCCGAGACGGTTGGTCATCGCCCGGCACGGATGTTTGCCAGCCGGAGTCCCCCGAAGAACTGATAGACACGGTCGACCCAGACCCTTATCGTCGGATCGGCGTACTTCAATGTGTCCGGCCCTCAGGCGGCTGGACACATTGAAGAAATAACAGTATGCCACGACGCAGTCGCACACGGTGCCGAACGGGTATCGGGGGTTGATCGCCATGCCGCTCGTTCCGCACGCCAAGATCGAGGTGCCGGAACTCCCGCCGGAATTCTTCGAACGCACAGCGTTGCGGACTGCCCTCGACGCCGCGGACGTTGCGGACGTCGTGCTGGTCTGCGCGCCGGCCGGTTACGGCAAGACGTTGCTGCTGGCGGACTGGGCCCGGACGAGCACCCGGGCAGACACCGCCTGGGTGAGCCTGGACCGCGACGACAACGACCCGAGGCGGCTGTGGACATCCGTTGTGGCCGCGGTCGACGGCTGCCCGTCCGTGCCCCCGTCGAGCCGGCTGCGGGCGCCCTGGACCTGGCGAGCGGGTGCGCAGCCAGAGTTCCTCGCCGAGCTGGCCGACGCTTTCCAGGCGCTGCACCGACCGATCCGATTGGTCCTCGACGACCTGCATGAGCTCATCGACCGGGAGGCACTGCACGGTGTCGAGATCCTCATGCGCAACCGCCCCGCCAACATCCAGCTCGTGCTGTGCAGCCGGCTCGATCCCCCGTTGTCCCTCCCCCGGCTGCGCCTCGCGGGCGGATTGTGGGAGCTGCGCGCAGACCGATTACGCTTCTCACCGCCCGAGGCAGCGGAGCTGCTGGAGAAATCGGGGCTGCAACTCACCCCAGCGCAGGTGGACGTGCTGCACCACCGGACCGACGGCTGGGCTGCCGGCTTGCGGCTCGCCGCGCTCGCCCTCGCCAAGGCCTCCGACTGTGACGACTTCCTCGCGCATTTCTCGGGCAACGAGCGTTCGGTAGCGGACTACCTGGTCGGCGAGATCCTCTCGAGACTGCCGGAGGACACCCTGGAGTTCGTGCGAGTAACCAGCATCAGCGACCCGATCCCGTCCATGCTCGCCGCCGAGCTGTCCGGTCGTGAGGAGGCCGGCAGCCTGCTCGACGGGCTGGAGCACTCGACATCCCTGGTCGTGGCTACCGGGCGGGGCCGGGACTCCTACCGCATGCAGGCGCTGCTGCGGACTTTCCTGCTCGCCGACCTCCAACGCCAGGGGTCCAAGCGGGCAGCGAACTTGCACGCCAAGGCCGCGCGCTGGTGGGGAGGGCAGGACCAGCCGATCCAGGCGCTCGGCCACGCCGCGCAGAGCCATGACTGCGCCCTGCTGTCGGAGCTGCTGCACCGTTTCGCCGTGCCGCTGATCCTCACCGGGGACCACGCGTCGCTGCGCCGCGCGCTGAGCGCGATAGGCCCACAGTCCACGACAACTGATCCATGGCTGGCGCTGACCTCGGCCCTCATCAATCTCGAGGCAGGTGAGCTACCGGCGGCCCAGCGCGATCTGCGCCACGCCCGGCAGCACTGGCCTGCCCACGACACGGCCGGCCTCGTCGTGCTGCGCACCGTGGCTGAACAGTGGGGTGCCATCCTCCCGGGCGAGACCACCGGCCGGTCCACCACGGCCACCTCCGGCGACGAGCTGCCCGCCGAACCGGAGCTGGAGGGGCTCGCGCGCCTGACCCGGGGTGCAACGCTGCTGTTCGAGTGGGACGACCGACCCGCCGCGCGCACCGAGCTCCAGGCCGGGCTGGCGCTGGCCCGCCGGCACGACTTCGACTACCTGGCAATGCAGTGCCTGGCGCTGTTGAGCACCATCGCGAGCCTCGAAGGAGACCTCCGCACCATGCGGGCGGTGAGCAACGAGGCCGTCACGGCGGCGTGGCACCGCGGCTGGGAGGGCTCGAGTTGGTCCGCCGCCGCCACCACGATGCTCGCCTACGCCTCGCTGTTCCGCGCTGAGCCCGCCGAGGCGGAGCGCCTCGCGGCCGGGGGTGTGCGGCTGGGCCAGCGGATGTCGTCACAGCTGCGGTTCGCCCTGCGCGCGGTGCACGGCGCGGCCGCGTTCGACCGGGGCGACCGGGCGCGCGGGATGGCCGAGCTGCAGCAGGCGCGCGCGGAGTTCGGCGACCTCGCTGCGGGTCCAGAGCAAGTCGCTACGGCCGCGATGCTTGAGTTCCGGGCCGCCCTGCTGCTCGGGCAC
>DATDHI010000466.1:0-6920 GCA_036521655.1 Pseudonocardiaceae bacterium
AGCCGCCGGGCCATCCACTCCCGGTGCCGCCCGGTCTGCGCAGCCGCAGCGGCGGCCTCGGCCACCGCGGCGGGGGCGCTGCAGGCCCGCACGGCTTCCAGTACCAAAGTGCCGACGGGCCACGGCGGACGCGGCACGGCCAGCCGGGCGAGCAGATCGGGCGAGCCCAGCACGTAGCCGGCGCGCAGCCCGGGCAAGGCCCAAGTCTTGGTGAGGCTGCGCAGCACCAGCAGGCCAGGGGTATCGCTGTCGGCGGCCAGCGACTCACGTTCACCGGGCTCGGCGTCGGCGAAGGCCTCGTCCACCACGAGCACCCGTCCGGGTCGGGCCAGCGCGCGCACCGTCTCCGCCGGATGCAAGACCGACGTCGGGTTGGTGGGGTTGCCGAGCACCACGAGGTCGGCGTCGGCGGGGATCCGTTCCGGCTGCAGCCGGTGGGCCGCGTCGGTCAATACCCTGCGCACGGGGATGTTCGCCCTCCGCAACGACACCTCGGGTGCGGTGAACGACGGGTGCAGCACCACCGCTGAACTGGGCGCTAGCGCGGGGAGCAGGGCGAAACCCTCCGCGGCACCACTGAGCACGAGCACCTCAGCGGGATCGCGGGCGTGCCGCGTGGCCACCGCGATACGGGCGGCGCTGTCCTGCACGGCGGAGGGGTAGCGGCCCAGCCCGTCCAGCGCCGCCACCAGCCGCTCCCGCAACCACGCCGGCGGTCCGTCACCACGCACGTTCACCGCGAAGTCAAGCAAGCCCGACGCCGCGTCGACATCGCCATGGTGAAGCAGCATCCGATCCATTGGACCTGCACGCTAGCGCGCGCTCGTGCGCTACGCCCGTGAGTGGCGATGCGAGTCATAGCCCGAATCGCCACTCACGGGTGCAGGGCAAGGTCGGTGATCTGCGAGGATACGCGACGATGACCCGCCTGGTGACCGAGGGACGGATGCAACCGGCGGGAGTGGCCGAAGCCGAGCGCGCCAAGGCGGACGGCCGCTGGGACGTCGCCTACGCCGGCCAGGCCAGTATCGAGGTGGCGCCCGATCTGGCCGCCGCATTGACCGCAGAACCCCGGGCACAAGCCATGTTTGACATCCTCACCAGCCAGAACCGCTATGCCGTGCTGTCTCGGGTCGAGAGCGCCAAGCGCCCCGACACCCGAGCAGTTCGTGGCCATGCTCGCCCGCGGCGAGACGGTCTACCCGCAAAAGCGCACACTCCGCGACTGAACACACGCTATGTCGGGGGTCACTGCCTTCCCGACTTCGTCCAACCGCCCTCCGTTGGACGCGAACTCCAGGAAGCGGCGCAGAAACTTCGGGCCGCAGTTCGGCTCCGAATGGCGTCTCGGCGCTGGTCGGCCAGACTGGGCAGGGTGAGGAGCAAGGACGTTCATGTCTGCTTCGTGTGTACCGGGAACATCTGCCGGTCCCCGATGGCCGAGATAGTTTTCGCTGACGCGCTACGCCGGGAGGGCCTGGGCGACCGGGTGCGGGTGAGCAGTGCGGGAACGGGCGCCTGGCATGTCGGCGACCCGGCTGACGGTCGCGCCGCTGAGACGCTGCGCCGGGCCGGTTACCACTGCAGGCACGTCGCCGCACAGGTCGGTGCGCAGCACCTGTCCGCCGACTTGCTGGTGGCACTGGATCGCGGCCATCTCGCGACACTGCGCCGGCTCGGGCCTGAACCGGAGCGGGTGGTGCTGCTGCGGTCGTTCGACCCGGCCGCCAACGGGAACCTCGACGTGCCCGACCCATACTTCGGTGGCAGGCGCGGGTTCGACGACGTGCTGAGTATAGTGCGCGCGGCGGTACCCGGGTTGCTGGCGTGGGTCCGCGGCCGGCTATGACGGCCGCCGTCGAGGCCGTCGCCGCGATCACTGGACAGCCGGTGCGAACCGCGGCGCCCCGCGGCGGTATCTGGGTGGTCGAGCTGCGGGATCGCCGCACTGTAGTGGCCAAACGGGGGAAACCCGGGCAGCCCGCGGCCGAGGCGGCCGGGCTGCGCTGGCTGCGGGTCCCCGGTGGTCCGCCGGTGCCGCGGGTACTCGGGCACGACGGGCAGTGGCTTCTCACCGAACACGTGCCGGCCGGCCAGCTGGACAGCAAAGCCGCCGAGCGGTTCGGGCGTGAGCTCGCCCTGCTGCACGCTGCAGGCGCTCCAGCCTTCGGCGCCCCACCGCCGGACGGCCCGCGACAGGCCTGGATCGGCCCGGCCCCAATGGCCAACGTCACCGGGCCGCGGTGGCCGCAGTGGTATGCCGAGCACCGGGTGCTGCCCTACCTGCGCACCGCAGTAGACCGCGGCACGGTGGACGCCGCAGGCGCCCGTGCTGTGCAACGGACCTGCGAGCGGATCGGCGAGCTGGCCGGACCCGCCGAGCCACCGGCCCGGCTGCATGGCGATCTCTGGTCGGGCAACGTGCACGCCGGCGCCGACGGGCGTACCTGGCTACTCGACCCGGCTGCGCACGGCGGGCACCGGGAAACCGATCTGGCGATGCTCGCGTTGTTCGGCATGCCTCACCTGAACCGGGTGCTGGCCGCTTACCAGGACGTGGCCCCGCTGGCGCCCGGCTGGCAACAACACGTGCCGTTGCACCAGCTGTTCCCCCTGCTGGTGCATGCGGTGCTATTCGGTGGCGGGTACGGCGCGAGCGCGGTCGTCGCCGCGAATGCCGCGCTGCGGTGAGCACCGGTTACCGTGGTGGCATGCAGTGGCGATTCCTGCTGCGCCCCGGCTGGGTGGCGCTGACGGCGGTGGTGATCTGCTTCGCCGTCGCGGCGTTCACCCTGCTCGCGCCGTGGCAGTTCCGCCGCGCCGCGGAGCGTGCCGAGCAGAACGCGGCCATCGAGCGTTCCTTCGGCACCCCGCCGCAGCCACTGCGCACCGTGCTGGCCGCCCACTCGGCGCCGGCTCAGGGCACCGAATGGCGGCAGGTTGTGATCACCGGCCACTACCTGCCCAGCGCGGAGACGGTCGCCCGGCTACGGACCGTGCAGGGCGAGCCGGCGTATGAGGTGCTGGTCCCGCTGCAGCTGGCTGACGGATCGTCTGTGCTGGTGGACCGCGGCTATCTCCGCCCCGCCGAAGGAGTGCGGGTGCCCGGATACCCCACGGCGCCAGATGGCGAGGTCACCGTGACCGGCCGGCTGCGGGCCGACGAGCTGGACCCGCAGGGTGGCGCGGTCGTGCAGCAGGACGGTCACCGGCAGGTGTACGCGGTGAGTACCCGCACCGTGGGTGCCGCCACTGGGGTCCGACTCGACCCCGGTTATGTGCAGCTGGTGGAAGGCGCGCCCGGGGTGCTGTCCGATCTGCCGCTGCCCCAGCTGGACTCCGGGCCGTCCTTCGCCTACGCGCTGCAGTGGCTCGCTTTCGGTGCGATGGCCCCACTGGGGCTGGTGTACTTCGGGTGGCGGGAAGCGACTGGCTGGCGCCGCGAGGAGTGGTCCCCGGATACGGATGACCCGCATGATCCACCGGTGGCCGTGCTCGCCGATCGCTACGGCCGCTGACCCAGCCGCCGCCGGGGCTGCCGCTTCACGACGGCGAGCGCAGCGCACAGGACGGCAGCCGCCAGCCCGATGACGCGGGAGAGCTCGACTCCCCGGGTGAGGTCACCGGCGTCGGGCGTGCGCCCGTGGCCCAACACCGGACGCTGCTCAGTTCCGTGTGGGTAGACAGTGCGCCCGCCCAGCCGCACTTCGAGCGCACCGGCGAAGGCCGCCTCGATCGGCCCGGCGTTGGGGCTGGGATGGGCTGCCGCGTCGCGCCGCCAGGTTTGCCAGGCCCCGCGAGCCGAACCGCCCACCACGGGCGCGCACAGGGTGGTCAGCGCGGCCGCGATCCGTGACGGCAACAGGTTGACCAGGTCGTCCAGCCGGGCCGCGGCCCAACCGAAGCGCTGGTACCGCGGCGAACGGTATCCGACCATCGCGTCCAGGGTGTTGACTGCGCGATAGGCCAGCAGCCCGGGCGCCCCGGCCATTGCACCCCAGACCAGCGGCGCTACGACGGCGTCGGAGGTGTTCTCGGCGATAGACTCGACGCTTGCCCTGGCGATCCCCGCCAGATCGAGATCGTCCGGGTCGCGGGCGCACAGGTGCGGCAGCCGGGCCCGGGCGGCGTCAAGGTCCCCGGCGTTCAGTGCCCGTACCATCGCGGCGCCTTCATCAGCTAGCGACGCCCCGCCCAGCACGATCCAGGTGGCCAGCGCGGTGCCTGTGACCTGCACGGCGGCCCGCCCGCGCCCGGCCCGTTCCAGCAGGCTGCCGACCGCCGCCGCAGTACCGACGAGGGCAGCGGTGTGCACGACTCCGGCGAGCCGGTGGTCCGCATAGCCGGCCCGTTCGGCGGTCACGGCGAGCTTCCCGAAGGTGGCGACCGGGTGATGGCGCCGCGGATCGCCGAACGCCGCATCGGCCGCAACACCGAGTAGCAATCCGACCGCGCGCGCTGCTCCCACTCATCGACCCCCAGAACACCCAGACCGAGGCGAACACCCTACCGGCCCTGCACGCGCCGCTGGTCCGGGGCCGCCCAGTCGCCACCCGCTGGGCCCTGGTCAGCCGAGGCACCAGTGCCGCGGTTAACAACAACGGCGAAGGGCTCACCGGCGAGATCCTTTCGAGGTAGTGTCCGAACATGGTCGAGTTGTCCACCATCGGTATCACCCATGGTGAGCGCCGGCTGTTCGAACGGTGGGCGAGTTCGAACCTTGCCTTGGGGCTGGCGTTTAACTCGTTCTTGCCCGTGCTGCTGCCGTCCTACGTGCTCTCGGCAGGAGGATCCACCACCGATGTGGCAGTGGCGATGGCCATGGCTGGGCTATGTGCGCTGATCGGGCCGTCGATCAGCGCGCTGGCCGTACGGTACGGCGCCTACCGGCTTCCTCAGGTGCTGGGCGTCCTGGGGATGGCCGTCGGGCTCATGGTGCTGGCGCTGTCAGCGGGCGAGTCGGTCTTGATCGTCCTAGGGATCGCTGTCATGGGTATCGGTGCGGCCGCGGTGACTGTCTCCGCTCCCGCCTGCTCCATGGGCACCGATCAGCCAATGAATGTCCAGGCCCGACGATTGGCCTCGCTGCAGCTCAACTTGGACCTGGGCAAGATCGCCGGAGGGTTGATCCTGGGTGGGATGGCGTCGGCGAAACTCGCCCTCAACACTCAATTCTGGGTGGGTGCGCTTGTCATCGGCGTTCTCGGCCTCCTCGTGTGGGGCACGAGCCGCTCCGCGACGGCTCAGATCCGCCCACTGGAGCGGGACCTCGCCGCGGTCGAACCGTCGCGCACGGTGCCCCTGAAGACGCTGTTGCTGTCG
Source organism: Pseudonocardiaceae bacterium (assembly GCA_036521655.1). Classification (GTDB taxonomy): domain Bacteria; phylum Actinomycetota; class Actinomycetes; order Mycobacteriales; family Pseudonocardiaceae. The sequence goes on from DATDHI010000466.1 coordinate 5,323, forward strand.
CTGTTCGGCGTCCCGCTGCTGGCCCAGCTACTGGGCAGCGCGACCATGATGGAGGCGCAGATCTCGACGATGTTGACGATGTCCGGGCTGGTCGGCGTCGGTCTGCACTTCCTGGCGGGTCGCTGGATGCCGAAATCCGGCCCGGGAGTGGTCTGGGCGACCGGCAACGCCCTGCGCGGAGCCGGGGGCGTCGCGCTCGGCGCGGTAGGGCTCGTGCTTGGCATGCCCTACCTCGTCGCGCTGGCCGCGTTCCTGCTGCTGGAGTCAACGCCCGCCGTCGTGTGGATGACCCACGCCCGGGCGGCGCCGCAGATCACTCCGGTGGCCACAGGGGTGGCGAGGACGTCTCGAGGCAGCCTCCCGACCGGTCAGCAGGACCAGCGGACCAGCCGTAACGTCGAGGTCATCGGCGTCCGATGTGAGACCGCGTCACCCAGCGCGCAGTACGAAGATACTCGGACCGGTGCCCACCGACGCGGCAGTCCCTGGTGAGGTTCGTTTTAATCCACTCATCGACTTCTGGACATCTTTTGTTCACCTTTGGTAGGCAGCGTCCCGTCTGGCACTAAATGTGCCGCAAAAGGGGAATCCAGCCTGGGCAGGCCGGCTTCTCTGAGAATACTCCTGCCTTTCTTTGGAGAACCGTGTCTATCAGTGACCGAATTGCAAGTGCGGCAGCCTTGTGCCACGACCGGCGCACGATTGCTGACGATGAGTGACCACGTCACCGCAACCGGCAAGCCGACGGCTATCGGACGGCGGTCCCTGCTGACCGGCGCGGCTGGCCTTGGCAGCGTGGTGCTGGTCGGCTCGCCTGCTGTGTGGGCGCCCGCTGCGTTCGCCTCGCCCCACTCTCCGGCGCTGTGGCAGCGACCCGACCGCAGCGCGGCGCCACGCGTGGCGGGGCTGCACACCCAGTTCGGTGCGGACGCGTCTCGCGAAGTCGTTGTGTCGTGGCACTCCACGGGGTCGGTGTCGCGGCCGCGGGTCCTGCTCGGCAGCCCCGAGGACGGCTTCGGGGACACCGCGGCAGCGGAGACCAGCACCTACCGTGACGCCAAGTCGGGCATCGAGGTGCAGGTCCACCACGCCCGACTCACCAGGCTGCGCCCCGACACCGACTACGTCTACGCCGCCACGCATGACGGTGCGGCCCTTGAACTGGGCACGGTGCGCACCGCGCCGCGAGGGCGCGCGCCGTTCACCTTCACCAGCTTCGGCGACCAGGGCACCCCGACGTTGGGCAAGCTTTCCGGCACAACCTACGTCAACGACAACCTGGGGTCGCCGTTCGGCGGTGACGTGACGGCGGGCGTCGAACGAGTCGCCCCGCTCTTCCACCTTGTCAACGGCGACCTGTGCTATGCCAACATCGCCACCGACCGGATCCGGACCTGGTCGGACTGGTTCGAGAACAACAGCCGCTCGGCGCGCTACCGGCCGTGGATGCCCCGCAGCGGGCAACCACGAGAACGAGTTGGGCAACGGCCCGGTCGGCTACGGCGCCTACCAGACCTACTTCACGGTGCCCGACGTCGGCGCCGACCCCGCCTTGCGCGGCCTGTTCTACGCCTTCACCGCGGGCTCGGTGCGGATCA
>DATDHI010000467.1:0-5101 GCA_036521655.1 Pseudonocardiaceae bacterium
GCGCATCGAGTTCCGCTGCCCGGACGCCTCAGGAAACCCCGACCTGGCCTTTGCCGCGATGATGATGGCAGGGTTGGACGGGATCAAGAACGCCTACGAGCCCGCCGCGCCGATCGACAAGGACCTCTACGAGCTGCCGCCCGAGGAGGCCAAGGACGTTGCGCAGGTACCGGCGAGCCTGGGCGCGGTGATCGACCGCCTGGAGGCCGATCACGACTACCTGCTGGAGGGCGGGGTGTTCACCCCGGACCTGATCGAGACGTGGATCGCGCTCAAGCGGGACAACGAGATCGACCCGCTGCGCCTGCGCCCGCACCCGTTCGAGTTCGCCCTGTACTACGACGTCTGAGTCTCCAGTGTTCGGCTGGTGCGCCAACCAGCGGGATTCGTCTCCTCCCAGTCCGTCTCCAGGCCCCGTAAGAAGGTAGTGAACGGCCCGCCAGTTCTCGCGACTGGCGGGCCGTCGCGCAACCGTGCAGCATGATCCGCTTGAGCCGCAGACGCAGTGGCCAGCGAAAACGACCGCTTCCGAGCCGCGCTCCAGCCCCGACATGCCGGTGCATCCCGATGCGATGATGCTACGATGAGAAGGTGCGTACGACTATTGACCTTCCGGATGACCTGCACCGTCAGGCTCTGTCGATCGCGCGTGACACTTCCCGCACGCTCAGTGAGATCGTTGCCGAACTCATGCGCCGCGGGCTGGGCCAAGGCAAGCCGTCCCAGACATCGCGGAGCCCGAGAACGGGACTACCTGTCGTGAGTCTCGGAAAAGTCATCACCACCGACGATGTCCGCTCGCTGGAGGACGACCAATGACGACATTGCTCGACGCGAACGTGCTCATCGCCCTCGTGGTCGCCGACCACGTTTACCATGACGTGGCCGAGGAATGGTTCGCTGGCTCGGACGACAGCTTTGCGACGTGCCCGATCACCGAGGGAAGTCTGCTGCGATTGTTGATCCGCGAAGAGCAGACTGCCGACAATGCTCAGGCCACCCTCAACGCGTTGAAGCACAGCGAGCGCCATGAATTCTGGCCAGACTCGGTCACCTACGGCGACGTGCCGCTGAACGGAGTCCTCGGCCATCGGCAAGTAACCGACTCCTACCTTGCACAACTCGCCCGAATCCAGGGCGGCCGGCTCGCAACCTTCGACCAAGGCCTGGCAAAGCTACACACCGATATCGCGGATCTCCTGCCGACAATTCCGACTCAGCCATCACGCTGAGTCGCGCGCCAGTAGGTGCGTGGGCTGGGCCCGACCGAGGGACGCGACACACCGTGCACAGGCATGCGACACACCGTGCATGGGGACGCGACACGCCAGCGGTAGGCTTGGCGACGTGTACCCGCTTCGGTCGCGAGGACGATGACCGCATCTCGTCTCCGCCTGCTGGTGGCCGGGCTCCTGTTCGTGGCGGTGGTTGTCGCGGCGCTGACGTTGCCGGTGCCCAGCCCGCTGCAGATGCGGGTCTGGGCCCAGTCTGCTGGCGTCGCTGCACCAGTGCTGTTCCTGCTAGGGCACGCCGTAGTCACCACGACTCCGATTCCACGAACCGTATTCACCCTCACCGCCGGGTTGTTGTTCGGGCCTGTGCTGGGGTTGGCCCTGTCGCTCTCGGCGACCACGTTGTCCGCGGTACTGGCCTTCGCAGTAGTCCGCCGGCTCGGGCGCGGACTGGTGACACCCCACCTTGAGCGCGGGATGCTGGGTGCCGTGGACGCGCGCCTGGGCGATCGCGGCTGGCTTGCCGTCGCCTCATTGCGGATGATCCCCGCGGTGCCGTTCTCGGTGCTCAACTACTGCAGTGCGGTGTCGTCGATCCGGTTCCGCGACTACCTCGTGGGTACCGTGGGGGTGGTGCCCGGCTCGGTGGCGGTCGTGGCGCTGGGCGACGCATTGACAGGGCGAACCTCGCCAGCGCTGCTCGGAGTGTCGCTGGGGTGCGCGGCCCTCGGGATGGTGGGCCTGTTCATCGAGGCCCGTGGTGGGGTCCGATTGACGCGGTGCGGCATGGGCCCAAGCGCGCGGGACTCGGTACGAGAAGCGCCGAGCAAACAGGGAAAGGGGGCACAGCTATGAGCCCGGCGATGAGCTCTACAGACCGCGAGCGCGCCGTCGTCGGCGCTGTCCCCACCGAGCTGTACATCAACGGCCGGTGGCGACCCGCCAGCGGCGGGAAGACCTTCGATGTCGAGGACCCGTCCACAGCCAAGATGCTGTGTGCGGTGGCCGACGCGGACCCTGAGGACGGGATGGCCGCGCTGGACGCCGCCGTCGCCGCACAGGCCGCTTGGGCGGAGCACCCGCCCCGGGAGCGTGGTGAGATCCTGCGCCGCGCTTACGAGCTGATGAGGCGGCGCCAGGAGGACCTCGCCCTGCTGATGACGCTGGAGATGGGCAAGCCGCTGGCCGAGTCCCGAGGCGAGATCGCCTACGCCGCCGAGTTCTTCCGCTGGTTCGCCGAGGAGGCGGTGCGGATCCAGGGCGGCTTCGCCACGGCACCCGACGGCTCGGGCCGAGTCCTCGTGCTGCGCCAGCCGGTCGGCCCGTCGCTGCTGATCACCCCGTGGAACTTCCCGGCCGCGATGGGCACCCGCAAGATCGGTCCGGCGGTAGCGGCGGGCTGCACGATGGTGCTGAAACCAGCTGGCCTGACCCCGTTGTCGATGCTCGCGCTCACCGACATCCTGGCCGAGTGCGGGCTGCCCGACGGGGTGCTCAACGTGGTGCCCACCTCCAGCCCGGGCCGTCTGATGGAGCCGCTGATCCGGGACGGCCGGGCCCGGAAGCTGTCCTTCACCGGCTCCACCGAGGTGGGCCGCGTGCTGCTGACCCAGTGCGCTGAACAGGTCGTGCGGACGTCGATGGAGCTCGGCGGCAATGCACCGTTCCTGGTCTTCCCCGACGCCCATCTCGATGCCGCGATCGAGGGGGCGATGGTGGCGAAGATGCGCAATATCGGGGAGGCATGCACCGCCGCCAACCGCTTCTACGTGCACGCCGACGTCGTCGAGGAGTTCTCCCACCGGCTGGCCGAGCAGATGGGTTCGCTGAAGATCGGCCGGGGCAGCGAGGCAGGTGTGCAGGTCGGGCCGCTGATCGAGGCCAAGGCGCGGGACCACGTGCAGCACCTGGTCGATGACGCCGTCTCCCGCGGCGCGCAGGTACTCGTAGGCGGCGTACCAGTAGGTGGTCCGGGCTACTTCTACCGCCCGACGGTGCTCGTCGATGTGCCACCGGATGCCGAGATGGCCAGCACGGAGATCTTCGGACCGGTCGCCCCGATCACCTCGTTCACCACCGAGGACGAGGTGATCGAGAGATCCAACGACACCCCGTTCGGGCTGGTCAGCTACGTATACACGGCAGACCTAGGCCGAGCCCTGCGGGTCTGCGAACGGCTCGAGACGGGCATGGTGGGTTTGAACCAGGGCCTGGTGTCCAACCCTGCGGCGCCTTTCGGCGGTATCAAGCACTCCGGGCTGGGACGCGAGGGCGGCGACGCAGGTATCAAGGAATTTCTGGAGACCAAGTACGTAGCCGTCGCCACCTGACTGCGTTCTGGATGCAGAACGCAGTTTCCGGAGCGCAGTGTGCTGCATTCTGTATCCAGACTGCAGCACACTGTGCGTAGTCGGCGGCAGCGTAGCCGCCACACCAGGGAGCACACCGTGAGCACGCCCGCTGATCTCACCGCCACCGAACTTGTGGCCGCCTACCGGGCTGGCGAGCTGTCGCCCGTCGAGGCCACCCAGGACGCGCTGGAGCGCATCGATCAGCTTGATGGCCAGGTGCGGGCGTTCTGTCTGGTGGATTATGACCGTGCGCTGGAGGCGGCCAAAGCCTCGGAGTGGCGCTGGCAGCAGGGGCGACCGCGGGGCCTGGTTGACGGCGTACCGACGTCGATCAAGGACACCTACCTCACGCGGGGGTGGCCTACCCTGCGCGGTTCGAAGGTGGTCTCCCCGGATCAGGAATGGCCGGTCGATGGCTCGTCGGTTGCCCGGCTGCGCGAGCATGGCGCGGTGCTGGTGGGCAAGACGACTACCCCTGAGCTGGCCTGGAAGGCCGTCACCGATAGCCACCTCACCGGCGTCACGGTGAACCCATGGGATACCAGCCGCACGCCCGGGGGGTCCAGCGGAGGTAGCGCGGTAGCGGTAGCGCTGGGAATGGGGCCGCTGTCAATGGGCACCGACGGGGGTGGTGCGGCTCGTATCCCGGCATCCTTCACCGGGACAGTGGCCATCAAGCCGACCTATGGCCGGGTGCCACACTGGCCGACCAGCCCATTCGGCACCTTGGCGCACGCCGGGCCGATGGCCCGTACCGTGGCTGACACCGCGCTGCTGCTCGACGTGGTATGCGGACCGGACGCCCGGGACTGGTCCGCGCTGCCCCCGACCACCGGCTCGTACACCGGCGCACTGGGCAACGGTGTGCTGGGGCTGCGAATCGCGCTGAGCCCGACGTTGGGCTACGTCGACGTCGACCCGGACGTGGCCGATGCAGTGCAGGCCGCCGCCCAGGTGTTCCGCGATCTCGGCGCGGAGATCGAGGTCGCCGATCCCGGCTTCGCCGACTGCGTGGAGGATTTCCACGTGCTCTGGTTCACCGGGTTGGCCAAGACTGTGGAGCGCCTGACCGGCCGTGAGCGCGACCTGCTGGAACCCACGCTCCGAGAGATCGTGGGGCAGGGCGAGCGCCGCTCTGCGCTGGACTATCTCAACGCCGTCGCGACGAAGGCGGTGATGGGCACCACGATGGGGGTCTTCCATCAGCACTACGACCTGCTGCTCACTCCCACCGTGCCGATCACTCCTTTCGTCGCGGGTGAGGAGGTGCCGATCGGATGGCACCTTCCGCGGTGGACCAGTTGGACACCCTTCACCTACCCGTTCAACATGACCCAACAGCCCGCCGCAAGCGTGCCCTGCGGGTGGAGCAGCACCGGCCTGCCGATCGGATTGCAGGTGATCGGTCCGCGACACGCTGACCGGCGGGTAGTGGCCGCGTGCGCGGCTTACGAGCGGGTCACGCGCTGGAGCGATCGGCGCCCACCGTTACTGTCCCGCTGAGGTTCAGGGGCGGCT
>DATDHI010000468.1:0-1607 GCA_036521655.1 Pseudonocardiaceae bacterium
GCAGTGGGTATCGATCTTGGCACGACGAACTCGGTGATCGCCGCGTGGGAGGGCGGCCAGGCAGACGTGATCCCCAACGCGGAGGGGGCGCGGACGACGCCGTCGGTGGTGGCGTTCACCGAGAGTGGTGAGCGGCTGGTCGGGCAGTTGGCGCGGCGGCAGGCGATCCTGAATCCCAAGGGCACGATCTATTCGGCGAAACGCTTCATCGGGCGGCGGTTCGACGAGGTGGCCGAGGAGGCCAAGGCGGTGGCGTTCGATGTCGTGCCGGGTCCCAATGGGGAAGCCCGGTTCGAGGTCCGGGGCAAGCTGTACGCACCGGAGGAGATCAGCGCCCAGGTGTTGCGCAAGTTGGCCGATGACGCGGGGAAGTTCTTGGGTGAACGGGTCACCGAGGCGGTGATCACGGTCCCAGCCTATTTCAACGATGCGCAACGCCAGGCCACCAAGGACGCCGGCCGCATCGCCGGTCTGGAGGTGCTGCGGATCATCAACGAGCCGACCGCGGCGGCGTTGGCCTACGGGTTGGATAAGCGCGAGCACGAGACGGTGCTGGTGTTCGACCTGGGTGGTGGCACGTTCGACGTCAGCATCCTCGATGTCGGTGACGGAGTGGTGGAGGTGCGTTCCACCGCTGGGGACACCCATCTGGGTGGGGATGACTTCGACCGCCGGCTGGTCGACTATCTGGCCGAGGAGTTCCAGCGCGACAACGGCATCGACCTGCGCAAGGATCCGCAGGCGTTGCAGCGGCTGTTCGAGGCCGCCGAGAAGGCCAAGGTCGAGTTGAGCTCGGTCACCCAGACCCAGGTCAGCCTGCCGTTCGTCACCGCGGATGCCAACGGCCCCAAGCACCTGCAGACCGCCATCACCCGCTCGAAGTTCGAGCAGCTCACGACTGACCTGGTGGAACGGACGATGGGCCCGGTCAAGCAGGCTATGGGCGATGCCAAGGTCAGCGCCAACGACATCGACGAGGTCATCCTCGTCGGCGGGTCGACCCGGATCCCGGCGGTGCAGAGCCTGGTCCGCCGGCTCACCGGCGGCAAGGACCCCAACATGAGCGTCAACCCCGACGAGGTCGTTGCGGTGGGCGCCGCGATCCAGGCCGGGGTGCTCAAGGGCGAGGTATCCGATGTGCTGCTGCTGGACGTGACGCCCCTGTCGCTGGGGGTCGAAACCCGCGGCGGGGTGATGACGAGGATCATCGAGCGGAACACCACCATCCCGGCGCGGCGCAGCGAGGTGTTCTCCACCGCCGAGGACAACCAGTCCGCGGTGGACGTGGTGGTGCTGCAGGGGGAACGGGAGCGGGCCGCGGACAATCGGGTGCTGGGCCGGTTCCGGCTGGAGAACATCCGCCCCGCCCCGCGCGGCGAACCCCAGGTCGAGGTCACCTACGACATCGACGCCAACGGCATCGTCAACGTCACCGCCCGGGACCGCGACACCGGTGCCCAACAAGGCATCACCATCAGCGAGAGCTCCAACCTCGACTCCGCCGACATCGACCGCATGGTCGCCGAAGCCGACCGCAACCGGGCAGCCGATCAGCAACTGCGCCAGGAGGTCGACGCCCGCAACGAGCTGGACACCCTCGCCTACCA
>DATDHI010000469.1:0-23547 GCA_036521655.1 Pseudonocardiaceae bacterium
CGGCGGGCGCTGGCAGACCCGCGCGGGCTGGGCGGGTCCCTCACGCTGGAGTCGTCCGCCGAGGAGCACCTGGTGCGTCTCGCCGCGGGGGACGCCCGCCGGGCGCTCACCGCACTGGAGACCGCGGCGGAGGCGATGATCTCGGGCGGCGCGACCATGGTGGACCTGGCGTCCGTCGAGGCAGCCGTGGACCGGGCCGCGGTGCGCTACGACCGGGCCGGTGACCAGCACTACGACGTGATCAGCGCCTATATCAAGGCGATTCGGGGGTCCGATGTGGACGCTGCGTTGCACTACCTGGCACGAATGGTCGAGGCTGGGGAGGATCCCCGGTTCATCGCCCGGCGGCTGGTGGTGCACGCCAGCGAGGACGTCGGGATGGCCGACCCCACCGCGCTGCAGACCGCGGTGGCCGCCGCCCACGCCGTCCAGTTCATCGGGATGCCCGAGGGCCGGCTGGCGTTGGCCCAGGCCACCGTGCACCTAGCCACCGCACCGAAGTCGAATGCAGTGATCACCGCGATTGACACTGCATTGGCCGACGTCCGCGCCGGTGCCATTGGAGCTGTCCCAGCGCACCTGCGCGACGGGCACTACGCGGGTTCGGCTCAGCTGGGTCACGCACAAGACTACCGCTACCCGCACGACGTGCCCGACGGCGTGCTGGCCCAGCAGTACGCCCCGGACGGCCTGGTCGGTCGTGATTACTACTCGCCAAGCGGTCACGGCGCAGAACGCTCCCTAGCCGAACGGATCCCCCGGCTGCGCCGCATCATCCGCAGCCAGCAGGGCTAGTCCAAGCCGATACTGCAACGGCACCCGGCCACCTAGGAGCCGGTGATCACCATATGTGTGCGTCCGACGACACGGCGTGTCGCCTGAGGCACACAAACAGTGATCACGGTGCTTATGCGGCCATGTCGGATGCAGCGCGAGGGCCTCTTCTCCGCATTGCTTCGAAACACGGGTGGCCGCGCCCCGCTCTGCTGCCGCCGAGTTCGACAGCAGAGCTGTCCGACGCCACCTGGGCCACTCTGGTGCCGAACTCGACGCACGCAGGGCCGTCACGCGATCACGACCGGCAGCCGATCGCATGTCACGCCTCAGGGCGGCGCGCAGCGCCTACGGGGGTTGCTTCGAAACCAGCCGAGGGTCCTACCGGCGAGTTGTGACCAGCTACTTGGAGGTCGCTGCCGGGCTCTGGCCTGGGCCAGGAGGGCTGCTCCCTGCCCTCCTGCCGACCGAGCGGGTGAGACCAAGGTGGCGCAGGCCGCGCCGCGCCACCGTGATCGGCCAGGGTGTCGCCACCTGCTGCGCCCCATTGGCCGAAATGCGGCAACGCACTCACAGTCGTTTCAAGATCGCATAGGTAGGCCGGGATCCGCGATCGGCCGCTGTCCCGGCTGCGATGATCTGGGTCGGCCAGCAGGCCTGAGTAGGTCCGAAACAGGCACTGCAGACGTTGAGTACTCCGCTACTCATGACCCAATCAGGTGGCTGGCCGAAGCTTATCCCATCGGCACCCGGGCTAGGAGTGGACGCGCTCGGGATCCGTGACCGTCAGTCAGAGAGCACGGCGAGGATCATGACTGGGCCGACTGAGTTTTCGGATGAGAACGCTGACCAGCTAGCTGGGGCATCGAAAGATGCGGCGGGCCAGGGGTCGATGTCCGGTGCGTGGGACTCGGTGGACTGGACCGCTGAGTCGCATAGTCAGTCGGAGGGGTCCGGATTGTTTGGACTCTTCAGCAGTTCAGCCGGCGACCTCGACGCCGAAGTCGGGAAATCCGTCTTCACGCTCGACCAGCGGTACACCGATACCTCTCGTGTCCCGGGCGAGGGCGTTCCGACCGATCCGGTGCAGGTGGCCGGGGGTGACCAGATGGAGGGCATCGGGCCCGCCGTCGATCACGACAGCAGAGAAACGAGCGAGACCGATCACATCGGTCACCAGGGAGAAGTGAGTGAGATGGCTACTCAGAACATCGATAACCGCGAGGAGCAAGGCGCCGGAGCCGGTGGCACGAATGTGGGTGGGGATGTGTTCGCCCAGCAGGGTGCGGGTGCTGGTGGCGGGAATCAGAACATCGACAACCGCGACGTCCAAACCGGCGGACCTGCCGGCCCGACAATTCTCGGACTGCAAGAGGCTCCGGGCGGCGGCACCAATGTGGGTGGGGATGTGTTCGCCCAGCAGGGTGCCGGTGCTGGTGGGGGTAACCAGAACATCGATAACCGTGATGTGCAGGGCACTGGGCCTGGTGGCGGTGGCACGAACCTGGGTGGGGATGTGTTTGCCCAGCAGGGTGCCGGTGCTGGTGGCGGGAATCAGAACATCGATAACCGCGACGTGCAGCACACCGGTCTCGGTGGCGGTGGCACCAATGTCGGCGGGGACGTGTTCGCCCAGCAGCACTTCGGGGCGCAGCCGCAACCGAAGGCCTTCGAGCATCAGCCGGCCACCCAGGCCCAACCCCAGCACCTGCAGGAACAGCACCAGCCCACGCACGACATGGGCGGGCACGAGCACCTGCAGCACCTACAGCAGCAGCACGAGGAGCACCTGGCGTCCCAGCACGAGCATGCGTCGCACGAGGAGGCTCATCACGAGGTCTCCCATGAGACGCATCACGACAGCGGGCACCACTCGGGCGGAGGCGAGTAGGCGAGCTATCCTCCTGTGACAGCAGGCAGGGGCAGATATGTCGGGACAGTCGGTGCCGGGCGGCGAGATCCGTCAGGCCGTGGAAACCCTCGATCTAGCGATCAAAGGCGCAACGGTCTACGGGCGTGAGGATCTAGTGAAGAGACTCACCGCCGCCCGGCATCTGCTGTCCACCTCGTCGGTACTCGTCTATGTTGTGGGCGAATTCAAGCAGGGCAAGAGTTCGTTGATCAACGCCCTGCTGACCGCCGAGGTCTGTGCAGTGGACGACGACATCGCGACGGCCGTGCCAACGTTTGTCCAGTATTCCGAGCAGCCGGCCGCCGCGGCCACCTTCATAGACAGCCGCAATGGACCACAACAGCAGCCGATCCCACCCGAGGCTGTCGCACGCTACGTGTCCGAAGCGGGCAACCCGGAGAACGCGAAGGGGCTGTCTTCCGTGCGGGTCGGCGTCAAGCGCCAGCTACTGGCGGAGGGACTCGTACTGGTCGATACTCCGGGCGTCGGCGGTCTGGGGTCGGTGCACACCACGGTCACCGTGGGTGCGCTGCCACAGGCCCACGCGATGGTGTTCGTCTCGGACGCATCGCAGGAGCTGACCAACGCGGAGATCAAGTTCTTGCGGACCGCGCAGGAACTGTGCCCCACCGTCATCTTCGCTCTGACCAAGACAGATCTGCACCTCGAATGGCGACGCATCCTGAACCTCGACCTCAAGCATCTGGCCCGCCAGGAAATTCATGCGGTGCCGGTCGCCGTTTCGTCGGAGCTGAGACTGCGGGCTGCCAGGGACGTCGACGAGGTGCTCAACGCGGAGTCGGGCTTTCCCCGGTTGGTCTCCGAACTGCGCGGGGTGGTGAAGGACTCCGCGCGGGTCAGCCTGCGGGCGGTCGCCAACCACGTCCACTCCGTGGTCGACCAGTTGGAGGCCACGGTGCGGGCGCGGCAGACCGCACTGGTCCATCCCGAGCGCACCGCGGCCCTCACCGCCGAGCTCACCGCGGCGCGAGAACGTCTGGCGCAACTGCGTGCCCGGTCGGCGCGGTGGCAGCAGCTGCTGTTCGATGGGTTCGCCGACATCAGCGCGGACGTCGACTACGACCTGCGGGCCCGAGCTCGAGCCGTGCTCGCAGACGCAGAGGGCGCGATCGAGCAAGGCGACCCGGCGAAGAACACCGATGAGTTCACCGCCTGGCTGCGGCAACGCCTGGCCGGCGAGACCATGGAGAACTACGGGATCCTGGTCCGGTCCACGCGCGATCTCGCGGTCCGCGTCGCCGAGCACTTCGACCTCGAGGAGTCGGCGATCGTTGTCCCGCTCAACATCGAGGCGCCGGTGGCCACTGTGGAGTCAATCGAGGTGGACACCTCGTTCGCCACCGGCGCGAAGCGCACCTCAGCGGGTGTAGCCGGGCTGCAGAAGGCCTACGGCGGGCTGATGATGTTCACGATGCTGACCCACATGGCGGCCTTGGCGGTTCCAGTGCCGTTGGGTATCGCCGCGGCCGCCCTGATGGGACGGGGTGGCTTCCAGGAAGACCGGCGCCGTCAGCTGGAGCAGCGGCGGATCAAGGCGAAGGCCATGGTGCGGCGGTTCGTCGACGAGTTCAACATGCAGGTCGGGAAGGACTCCCGCGACGTGCTTCGCAGGGTCCAGCGGGAACTGCGAGACGGCTACACCGAGCGCCTCGACGAGCTGCTGCGGTCGATGGGCGACGCGCTCACCCAAGCTGAGCGCGCCGTGCAGAGCGAGCAGACCGAGCAGCAACAGCTGCAGCGGATCGAGGCCGATCTCGGGTCGCTGGCCATGCTGCGCACCCGCGCGAACCAGCTCATGGCCGGGTCTCCCGTGGCCGCGCACTCCGGCGGTGGTTGAGCCATGCCCGGCGCATCGACATTGCTGACCCGCACCCGGGAGTTAGCCAAGGCCGCGGTCGCGGTCTACGCCGGCAGCCCGTCCGCCGAGGTCGTGGCCGGCATCTCCCGACGGCTGGATGAGCCGCTGCGGGTCGCCATCGCGGGACGGGTGAAGGCCGGCAAGTCAACCCTGCTCAATGGGTTGATCGGCCAGGAGCTGGCCGCGACCGACGCCGGCGAGTGCACCCGGATCATGACCTGGTTCCAGAACGGGCTGAGCTACCGTGTGATGCTGCACCCCCGGCAGGGCTCGCCCCGGCAGCTGCCCTTCGGTGGGGACGGGTCGCTCGCGGACCTCGACCTCGGCGGGTACGCCCCGGAAGCGGTGGACCGGCTCGTGGTCGACTGGCCTGCACAGGCGCTGCGCGCCATGACGTTGATCGACACGCCCGGGATGGGTTCGGTGGACACCCAGCTGTCCGACCGGGCCAGGGCGATGCTCGAGCCGGATGGGCAGCATGACTCGACCGCGGATGCGGTCATCTACCTGATGCGACACCTGCACGGTGACGACGTCTCGTTCCTGGAGACCTTCCGCGATACCCCGGGGCAGGGTACCCCGGTGAACACCGTCGGGGTGCTGGCGCGCGCGGATGAGGTCGGCCACTCCCGACCGGACGCCCTGGACAGCGCACAGCGGATCGCCACCCGCTACCGGTTGGATCCCCGGGTCCGCAGGTTGTGTCACACCGTCATCCCGGTAGCCGGGCTGCTCGCCTGCGCGGCGGCGACGCTGCGTGAGTCCGAGTACCAGATCATGGCCCGGCTCGCCGCTCTGCCGGCGGAGGATCGGCGGCGGCTGTTCCTGTCCACCGACCGGTTCATCACCCTCGACACCCGAGGCAGCGTCGACCCGCAGACGCGCATCGCGCTGGTCCAGCGGCTCGGCTTCTTCGGCGTCCGGTCGTCCGTGGCGATGATCGGCGAGGGCCAGGTGCACCACGCCACCGAGCTTTCCCGCGAGCTACTGCAGCTCAGCGGGATCGAGCCGCTGCGCGAGTTGCTCATCAGCCAGTTCGCCGCCCGCGCCGACGCGCTCAAGGCGCGCACCGCAATGCTCGCCCTGGACTCCGTGCTGCAGGCCGCCCCGCCACCGACCACGGAGCTGGTCCGAGGCCTGGAGGAGATGCGGTCCGGCGCGCACGAGTTCGCCGAGATCCGGCTCGTCGACGCCCTCCGTGACGACCCGACATTGCTGCCACCCGAGGACGGCGCGGACGCCGAACGGCTACTCGGACGGGACGGTGCGGATCCCCTCAGCCGGCTCGGTCTGCCCTCGGATGCCGGGAACGCTGCCATTCGCGCGGCGGTCCTGGGACAGCTCGCGCGATGGCAGCGCGCGGCTGAGAGTCCGCTCGCCGCCAGGGAAGCCAAGGCCGCCGCCCGCATCCTGATCCGCACCTGCGAGGGGATGCTGGCCAGTGTCGACGCTTCGCGAGCCGTCGCGCCCCCCCACGTCGCGCGCTGAGCGCCTTCCGCCGGGTCCGCGACGAACCACACCACTATCAGTGCGGGGTAATGCCACCGCCCGCGGTGCCGCCGCCGGTAGTGCCAGTGCCAGTGCCAGTGCCAGTGCCGGAGGACGGCCCGGCGCTCGTGCTGGGCTTGGTGCTCGCGCTGGACGAGGTGCTGGGGCTGGGGCGGTGGGTGGGGTTGGGGTGGTGACCGTCGGACCCGGAGTTGTTCGGAGGGACGTACGCCGGAGTGGGCACGACAGCCGGTGCCGGTGCGGGCGCCAGCGGCTCTGGAGTCGATGCCTCCGAGGGCGCCGCTGGAATCTCGCTCACCACCGGCTGGGGTGGCGGCGGAGGCCCCGTGGTGGACCCCACCCGCGAGGTGTTACCGAAAACGCTCGTGCCCACCCCCCAGGCGCCGAGTAGGAGCACGGCCACCAGAGCGGCCAGCACGACGCTTCGCCGGTTGGAGTGCAGCCATTGGTGCACGCCGGACCGCTTCGGGTCCAGCGACGGCGGGGCCGATCCTGCTCCGAAGGTGGCACTGGCCGGCCCGACCGCCGCGGCGGTCGGCGGCGGCGGTGGGGGTACCGCCGCGGCGGCCAGCGGCGGCGGGGCCAGCGGCTGCGTCGCGGCGGTGGCGATCGGGACGACTGCCGGTGCGGGAGTAGCGGCGCCATACGCCGTCCCGGTCATCGGCGCGGCAGAGGCCATGTCCGCGACGGGGACGTCCGGCCGCGTCGCGGACAGATCGCGGGCGCTGAATGCAGCGGCCCCGAGCGCCACCACGTGCTTGGGATGCGTGTCGATCGCGGTGGGCCGGCCCAACTCCCCGGACACCAGCTTCGCGACTAGTGGGATCCGGGAGGAGCCCCCCACCAGCAGCACAGCGGTGAGCTCTTCCGGGTCGACCGCCGCCGAGCGCAGCGCTGCGCGCAGCGCCACCAGGGTGTCGCCGATGGCGGGCCGGATCATGTCCTCGAACTCGCCCCGGGTCAGCCGGACGTGCGTGTGCGCCCCTGGCAGCAGCACCGGAATCGTGGTCTCGGTGTCGGCCGACAGGGCCTCCTTCGCCAGCACGCACTCCTGGCGTAGCCGCACCACGGACTGGTGATCGGCGCCCGCCAGCGCTGCGGTGGAGTCGCCGAGTGACGCCCGCACGTGCGTGAAGACCGCCTCGTCGAAGTCGATTCCCCCCAGCCCCTCGATCCCCTGGGGCTGCCCGAGGATGTCGAAGCCGTGTGCTGTCTTACGGAGCACGGTGGCGTCGAACGTGCCGCCGCCGAGATCGTAGATCGCAACGGACGCTCCCTCGGGAAGGCGTTCGGCGGCGGCGTAGTGCGCCGCTGCGGCCTCGGGCTCGGTGACCATCGTCACCTGCCCGATCTCGGCGAGCAGCGGCACCTGGTCGAACAACTCGCGCTTGTAGAGGCCCCAGTTCGCCGGATGGGTCAGCGTCACCGCCGAGGGCCTCGCGCCCTGCACCAATGTCACCTTCTCGACGACCGCGCGCAGCAGGTGAGCCAGCAGCGAGCCGGCCGAGTGCGGGGCACCACCCAGCATGATCGGGGTCGGGTCACCGAGCCGGCGCTTGAACTCGCGCGCCACCCGTTCCGGCTCAGTGGACGCCCTACGGTCGGCTGCTGAGCCCGCTAGCACCCCGCCGTCCTGCCGGAGGAGCACCACTGACGGCATCTCGGCGGCGTGATCGCCGAGCGGGACGATCTCCGTGCGCCCATCCCGAGAGACCGCGGCCGCAGTGAACGTCGTCCCGAGGTCGATACCGAGGCTGTAACTCATGGCTGCCGTGCTCCCTCGATCGTGACGTTGGTTAGCCGGGGTTGATCAGGCGGACGCCCCGTGGTCGGGGTGGGTCTGGTGCGGGGCGTGCTCCGCGTGATGCTCCGCGACAGTCACCTCATGCACCTCATGCACCTCATGCACCACAGGCGCGGGCGGTTCGGGTAACGCAGGGTGCCCGACGGCCTCGGTGACCAGGTGCCCACCGCCGGGGTCGGCGGCGGGGTGCCGGCCCGGATCCGCGGTGACCGGCGGCGGCGCGGTGACCGGGGCGGGCAGCGCCTGGAAGTGCTCGTCGAGGTGGATCCCGGTCGGCCCGAAGTGATCGGTTGGAGCCGAGCCGGGAGCCGTGAGCGGGCTCGACGTGTCCAGCGTCTGGAAATGACCGCCCGGCGTCGAGTCCGGTGGGAACGGGGTTCCCGGGCCCGTCCCGTGGCCGACCACTCCCGGGTCGCCCAGTCCTGGGCCGCCCAGTCCTGGGCCGCCCAGCGCGGTGAGGGTCGGCGGGTGGGCCGGGGAGTGGGTATCCGGCAAGGCACTCGGCACGACGATCGCGGCGGCGACGCCGGTTGCAGTGAGCTCAGATGCGCCGAGGACGGCGTGCAGGGTCGATCCGGAGTCGGCGGCCGGGGGGGTAGCGGGTCCGGAGGTGACGGCCACCGACCCGGCCGGCGCCGATCCCGATGCGGTCACGGTCGCGGCTGCTGGGGCCGACGCTGGGGCGGCTGCGGGGGCCGACGCGGCGTCATGGCTCGCATTGCTCCTGGAGTGCCCGCCGCCGTGCTGGCCTTGGATGACCCCGCCGCTGCCGCGGCCGTCGGCGTTCTGGATCTGGGTAGCGTTCCCGCCCGCGGTCTGGCCCTGTGCCAGCGTGCCGCCGCCCCGTCCGTCCGCGTTCTGCACCTGGACGGCGCGGCCGTCGGCGCCCTGCGTCTGGGTCACCGTCACCGGGGGGCCCGCGTGGTTGTCGACGTTCTCCACCTGGCCGACATCCAGACCGGTATTACCCTGGTGGCGGCCGTGCTCGAGCGTGGTCGTCTCGTCCTGGGTGACCGAGGCGTCGAACTTGCCGTCCGTATCGGGTACCAGATCGACCGTCGTGTGCGCGTCGGTGTGCACCGAATAGCTGCCGTCCCGGTTCTCGTGGACCACGACCTCCGCCCGCTGGTGCAGCACCAGATCGCTGCCGGACTTGGGATCGATGGCCACCACGTCGTGCCCGTCGGAGACATAGGTGTGGCCGTGATACTGCACGACCACATGGGTGTAGGTATCGACGACGAGATTGCCGTTGGCGTCCTGGGTGATCACCGCCTGCTCGAACTCTTGCACGAGGATGTCGTCTTTGACGGCAGCGCCGGTATCAGCGCCGGTGCCGTGGCCAGAGGTGGGAGCGTGCCAGGTGCTCGCGGTGGTGGCGGCCACCGATCCGTCCGGACCGGCGGTGACGGTGCTCGTCACGTGGTCGGGCGCCAGGTGGCCGCCCTCGGTGACCGGCCCCGAGCCGGCGTCGGTGTTTGTGTTGGCGTCGGTGTGGGTGTCGGTGTGGGTGTCGGCGGGCCCGCCGGGTGCCTCGTGCGGCTCGGTTTGGGTGTCCGCCACCGGATGGGTGGGGCCAACCTCGACCGCTTCCGGTCCGGTCCCTGCACCAGTGGCCACGGCGGCCAGCGAAGTGCCGAGCACTGACCAGCCGACCACCCGTAGCGGACGGGCCCCAGTGCCGGACGTCGCCGCCTTCACCGCGCGCACCGCCCGGACCGCCCGCACAGCCAGCGCGACGCGATCGTCGCGGTCAGTCGGATCCATGGTTCAAGGGTGCCGCGTGTAGGGGGCCGCCGTCATGAGTATCGCGCTACTCGTCCCCGCCAGCACGCGATCTCGCTGGTACTCAGCGGTGAGCCCGCTCGCTGCGTCACCGATAGGCCACGGTCGGCAAGGTCGATCGACCGATCGGCGGCGTGCTCCCGCTTGTTGGGGCCATTAGGTGCATTTGCCCAACGCGATCGCTGCGGGAGACTATTCTCAGGATCTGGCGGCGCCAGATTGGCGTCCGGCGTAAGACGCCGAGTGGGGCGTGGGCGGGATGCGAGAGGAATGGCCGCTGGTAGGCCGTGACCGGGAACTCGATTTCGCCGGGCGAGTATTGGGGACTCCTCGGCTGTCCGGGTTGGTGCTGGCCGGCCGCCCCGGCGTGGGCAAGACTCGGCTGGCCAAAGAGACGGTGGTGCGGGCGGCCGCCGGCGGCGCCGTGACGGTATGGGCGCGGGCGAGCAAGGCAGCGGCCGGTATCCCGCTCGGCGCGGTGGCGCACCTGCTGCCGGAGTGGGACGGCCGCGGCATGGACCGCGCCCGGTTGTTGCACGCCGCGGCAAGCAGGCTGGTCGAGTCGGCGAAAGGGCGCCGGCTGGTGGTGGGTGTCGATGACGCGGCTCTGCTGGACGACGCGTCTGCCACCCTGGTTTACCAGCTTGCGGCCAATGGGGGCGCGTTCGTGGTGGCGACCGCCGAGGTGGGGTATCCGGTGCCGGACCCGATCTTCGCGCTGTGGAAGGAGGGCGTGGCCGAACGGCTCGATATCAACGAGCTCAACCGAGCGCAGACCGAGGAACTGGTCACTACTGTGCTCGGTGGGCACGTGGACGGATCGACTCTGCGCGAGCTGTGGGAGCTGACGCTGGGTAACGCCCTGTTCCTTCGGGAGGTCGTGGAGAGCGGCCTGGAGCGCGGCACACTTCTGCGCTCAGGCGGCGTCTGGCGCTTCGACGGTCCGCTCACGCCGGGTGCCAGGCTGATCGAGATGATCGAGGCCAGGATCGGCGCCCTTGACGCCGACGAGCAGACCCTGGTCGAGTTGCTGGCGTTCGGGGAGCCGATCGGAAGCGAGGTGCTGCTGCGGCTCGGGGCACACCGGGTGCTGGTCTCGACCGAACGTAAGGGGTTGGTGGTCTCCGAGCGCAGCGAGCGGCGGTTGGAGGTGCGGCTGGCCCACCCGCTCTACGCTGAGGTACTTCGCCGCCGAACCTCGCCGCTGCGCGAGCGACGCACCTACCAGATCCTGGCCCAGGCCATCGAGGCCGCCGGGGCCCGCCGCGCTACCGACAACGTGCGGATCGTCACCTGGCGGCTGGCCGGCGGGCTGCCCGTTGACTCGGCGCTGATCCGGGGCACCGCCGAACAGACCATGAAGATCGACTTCCGGCACGCCGAGCGGCTGGCCCGGTCGGCGGCCGAGCTGGACGGCGGGTTCGCTGCGCGGTACCTGCTCGGCCAGGTGCTGATGGGGGCCGGGCGGGCGCAGCAGGCGGAGCACACCCTCGCCGGGCTGGTCGGGGATACCACCGATGACGACCAGCGCGCCCGGCTGGCCGTGACGCGGGTGACCAACCTCTACTGGGGCCTGGCGGACACCCGGCGCGCGCACGTCGTACTCCGCGAAGCCCAGATGCAGGTCAGCACCCAGGTGGCCGGTGACGAACTGGCCACCGTGCAGGCCGCGATCCTGCGGGACTCGGGCAGCTGTGAGGACTCGTTGCAGCTGCTGCGCGAGGTGGTCGCGCGGCCCGGCCAGTCCGACCGCGTGCTGCTGCAGGCCTTCACCGTCGCGTGCCCGGTCCTGGCCCGTGCCGGCCGGTTCGGCGACGCCCTGGCGGCCGCCGAACGGGGCATCGAGCTGACCCACCGGACCGAAGATCCGACGATGCCCTGGGGCCCGGTAGCGCTGGAGAGCGGTCAGTGCGGCGCGTACGCCTTCGCCGGTCGCCTCGACGAGGCGGAGGCACTGGCCGCGGGCGGTTACGCCCGCGCGCTGTCCAACCACTGGCCGACCGCCAAGGCGGTGCACGCATCCTGGCTGGGCATCGTGGCGTTGCTGCGCGGGCGGGTGCTCGGCGCGCAGCGCTGGCTGCGGGAAGCTGTCGAGTCCGCCCAGCACGCGCCGTTCCCGTTCATGCCGGCGCTGCTCGGTGAGCTGACCGTGGCCACTGCTCTCAGCGGCGAGTTGGAGGCAGCCGAGGCGCTGCTCGATCAGACGGACGCGGCGCTCACCGAGGTCACCCAGTTCTCCGCGCCGTGGGCCGCGCTCTCCCGGTGCTGGGTCGCGGCCGCCCGGGACGAGACGTCGCTGGCGGTGACACTGGCCCAGCAGACGGCCGACCTGGCGCGGGATCGGGGACACCTGCAGTGTGAGCTGGTGGCGCTGCATGACGTGGTCAGGTTGGACTCCGCCCCCGTGGTACTCGACCGGCTGCAGGTAGCGGCGGCCGGCGCGCAGGGTCGCCTGGCGCCGGCCTACCTCGAGCACGCGCAGGCACTGGTGGCCGCTGACGGTCCTCGGCTGGACGCGGTGGCGGCGAACTTCGCCACGATCGGCGCCGGCCTGCTCGCCGCCGAAGCCTCGGCGCAGGCGGCCCGGGCTCACGAGGCGGTGGACCGCATCGGCAGTGCCCGGGCGTCCGCGGGCCGAGCGCACGCGTGGGCGCAGGCCTGCGAGGGAGCACGCACGCCGGCGCTGGTGCGGCTGGAGGCGCCCGTCGACCTCACGAAGCGGGAGCTGGAGATCGCGCAGCTGGCCGCTTCGGGGATGACCAGCCGGACGATCGCCGAACGGTTGGTGGTCTCGGTGCGCACCGTGGACAACGTCCTGCGCAGCGTCTACGCCAAGCTGGGTGTGGCCGGTAGGGGAGAGCTGGCCCCGCTGGTGGGGCGTGGACGGTCGCCGTCGCTGAGGGAGCGCGAGCCCGGCATACCGGCACGCTTATCCTCGCGCTAGTCCTTGATCACCGGCGCTGAACAGGGAAGTCGGTGCCACGTGCCGGGGTGGTGATCAGCGTGGCTGCCACGAGCGGCGTGTGGCAGTAGCACCACCCGCTCCCGGCGGGCTGGTGGGGGACCATTGGCGGTCGCCGCCGGTTGCAGTGCGTTCAGGAACCGGTGCTGGGCCAGCCGTACCGCGGCCGGTGATACACCCAGGGCGGCGACGACGTCGGGGATGGATACTCCGGCCACGACCCGCAAAAGGACGATCTCGCGGTCAGGGCTGGATAGCGTGGCGATCAGCGCGGGGAGCCGGGCGCAGTGACCGGCGTCGACTCGCCGCTCGCGGGGCTCCGTATTGGCGGCGAGTTCCGGCTCGGGAGGCGGTCGCGACGGTCCTGCACAGCGCATGAATTCCCCCGGACGGCCGGTGCTCGGCGCGAATCGCCTCTCCTGACGCCGGTGTCCGGAGCGTGTGCAACGGATAGTAGCCGGGCACGCCGATTCAGTAAACCCATTTGGCCGATCAAGGATCGGGCGCTGCCGCGAAGGTCGTGAATGCCGTGCGTTGGGGCAGCCGGAAGAGCTCCCGGCCAGTGATCGCGTTGAGGATCGTGGAGTTGCGCACCGCGCCGATGCCCAAGTCGGGCGCGGCCACCCCGTGGCTGTGCAGGTCGGCGTTGGCGACGAAAACCCGCCCGGTCACCGATGCGTCGAGCTGCAGGGAATGGTCCAACCGGACTTGGTAGCGGCCCCGCGAGTCGCGCCGCAGCAGCGGTTGCAGCGGCGTGAGGAACGCCGGCTCGCGTGGCGTGTACCCGGTGGCTGCTACCACCAGGTCGGTCCGCGTCACTAGGGACCGCCCGGTGTCGCGGTGCCGGCAATGCAGCTCGACCCCACCTCCGGGCAGCGCCCGGGAGTCCTCGACGGCCACTCCGCAGTGCAGCTCAACCGGCGCCAGACCGGGCTCCAGCTCCCGCCGGTACAGCAAGTTGTGCAGCTCGGCGAGGGTCTCGGTGTCGATGCCCTTGTAGTGCCTCCACTGCTGCGCGACCAGCTCATCGCGGACGTCCTGGGCTAGGCCGTGGAAATAGCGCACGTATGCCGGGGTGGTCTGCTCCAGCACGAGCTTGGTGTAGTCCAGCGGTGCGAACGAGGGAGTGCGGGTCAGCCAGCGCACCCCGGCGCCGCCGGCCAGGTTACGCCGCAGCAGGTCCAGCACCACCTCCGCACCGGACTGCCCGGAGCCCACCACGGTGACCTGCCGTGCGGCCTCGATGTCGCGGATCCGCTGCAGGTAGTCGGCGCTGTGCAGCAGCGTCTCGCCGGACAGTGCCCCCAGCGCGGGCGCCACGGACGGCTCGGTACCCACGGTGAGCACCAGATCACGGGCGGCCAGCCGCAGCGGCGTGCCGTCGGCCCGCTGGACGTGCAGCACGAACCGGTCGTCCTGCCAATGGACCTCCTCCACCCGGTGGGAGAAACGCACCGCGGGCAGCCGGGAGGCCGCCCACCGCAGGTAGTCCTCGTACTCGCGCCGGCTGGGGTGGAATCGCTCCCGGACGTAGAACGGGTAGAGCCGGTCTACGTCGGCCAGGTAGGCCAGGAAGGACAGCGGGTGAGTGGGCGCCACCAGCGACACCAGATCCGCCAGGAAACTCACCTGCAGGTTCGCGTCGTCGAACATCAGCCCCGGGTGCCACCGCAGCTCCGGCGAGCCCTCCAACACAACCACATCCAGCCCGCGGACCCCCGACGCCAGCGCCGCCAACCCCAACCCAAACGGCCCCGCCCCCACCCCGATCACGTCATGCTCCTCCATCATCACCCCGCTTCCCACCCGCATTCAGCGGGCTCAGCGGGGTAACCGGGACCCGAATAACCCCGCTGAGCCCGCTGAATGCGGGGGTGGGGCCCGTGCGGGGGTAGATGAGGAGGGTGGCGGTTTTGTGGGGGAGGGTTAGGTCGGCGCGAACCTGGAAGCCGGCGGCGGTGAAGGCGCGTACGGACGCGACGTTGCGTACGTCGGGCTCGGCGATCACGCGGCGGCAGGCGGGGTTTGCCGCGAGCAGGCCGTCGGCGACGGCGCGCAGCAGGGACCGGCCCAACCCCCGGCCGGTGCGGTCGGACTCACCGATCGCGATGTGCACGCCCAGATCGTGCTCCCCGGCGGGATACAGCGCAGCGATCCGGTCCCGGCAGACCCGGTAGAGCTCCAGGTAGGCCACCGGCTCGCCGTCCAGCAGTGCGACGCACGGCACCGAGTGGTCCCCGGCGAGCTGCTCGGCGATCTCCTTCGCCCAGCGATCGGGCTCCCAGGCCTGCTGCCAGAACTCCTCGACGTGCGGCTGCGCCATCCAGCGCGCCACCAGGTCGACATCGGCGCCGTGCGGTTGCGCGCGCCGGAGCTGCCATCTGTGGGGGATCATCGCGGCACCAGGGGGTTCGGTGCGTCCAGGTACACCGACTGGGCATCCAGCGGGGCCACCACCTCGTCGATGCCGTGCAGCTGGGTGAGCAGGTTGCCCTTGCACGGCAGGGTGGGTGCCGTCAGCCACCGCCGGGCCAGCCGGTCCCCGTCCGGCCCGGCTGCCGCGAGCGCGGGCAGCGCGGCCCGCAGCCGGGCAGTCAGGGCGTCCAACAGCTCCGGCTCCGGGGCCAGCCCGTCCACCGCGAGGCAGCCGACCACGGCCAGCGCCTGGTTACGCAGCAGGTAGTAGGACAGCCGCTCGTCGACGATCCGGTCATCGACCACGGCCAGGGTGGACTCCTCGGCGCCACTGCACCGCAGCAGCGCGGGCAGATGGGAGGCGGCCAGGTAATAGCCCTGATTGTCCCGGAACGCCCCGCCGGTGACCAGCCCGTCCGGGCGCAGGCGCACCAGGGTGTTCTGCTGGTGGGCCTCCAGGCCGATCCCGGTCGCGGCATACAGATGCAGCATCGGCACCAGCACCGCGTCGGTGTACGCCGCCACCCAGAGCATCGGGTCCAGCCGGCCATCGGCCACCAGCGCGCCCAGCCTGGACATCCCGTGCTGCGGCCGCGGGGCGACCAGGCCCACCAGGGCGCGCAGGCCCGAGATCCCCTCGGGTGCCTCCCGGACCGCCACGTCCAGCCCGGTGAGCTGCGGCCCGCCGGGGCGTTGTGGCTCGTCCACGGCAAGCCAGCCCGGGTCGCGGACGATCGAGAAGTGCGGGTAGGCGGCAGCGGTGGCTGCGGCGTACCCGGCGTCGAGCAACCGGTGCACCTCCAGCCCGCGCCGTAATTCGGTTGCGGTGGACTCACGGCGGGAGTTGGTGATCCGCAACCCCAGGGACAGTTTGAGCATCACCTCCGCGCCGGGTCGGTAGACGGTGCGCAGCGAGGAGGTGGGCCACCAGGGCTCACCACGCTCCCCGAGCGGTTCGAGCGCGCCGGCCTCGACCAGTGCGGCCAGCCGGGCGCGGCGCAGCGCATCCCGAGCCTGCCAAGGGTGCGCGGGTACCAGCACCCGCCCGGCGGGGTCGGGTCCACCGGCGAGGTCGGCGAGCAGCACGGCGGTGTCCCGGCCGCGCAGCGCCGGCGAGCTCGTGACCGCGTCCTGAGACACGACGGCCGGGTCGGCGGCAAACCAGTGCAGCCGGAACGAGCCGCGCAGTTCCGGCGACCACGCGGCGGCCTCGGCGAGAGTGATCCCGTCCCGGCTCTTGGGGGCCGGGTGGTGCAGGTGGCCCAGCAGCAACGCTTGCTCGGCGTCCAGGAAAGCGTCCTGGGGTGCGCGCACCTGGGTTCCGGTCAGAAACGCCTCGACCCGGCGCACCGAGTCGGCGGTCCGCTCGACCAGGTCGGCGATCTGGCCGGGCGGGATGCCGCCGGGGCGGGCCCCGCCACGGGCGGCGGCTTCGGCGGCGACAAGTGCCACAGCGAGCACTGGGTCCGCAGGACCGGCGTCGGTGCCGTCGGCACGCTGCAACCGCACCGGCCCGAACCGGTGCCAACCTGTGGCCGATGCATACGGGACGTCGGTGACCAGGGACAACCCGGTGGCGGCCAGCGCGACGTGCAACGGCCCCGGCTGCACGTCGGTGCCGGTCTCCCGGGTCCAGCAACGCAGCAGCGCCTCGAGATGGGCGTGCTCGGCGGCGGCGCGAGGTGAGCCGGTCCGCAGCGGGTCCTCGGTCAAGGTCCTCATGCGGTCTCCTCCTCGTGTCCGGCGGCGAGCACTGCGTCGAGCAGGGTGTCGATGTCCTGCGACCGGGCGGTAGGGTTGAGCAGGGTGAGTTTGAGACACACCGACGGTGGCGCGGCGGGCCCATCCAGCCGTACTTCAGTGCGGCCGACCAGCGCGCGGCCGCTACGCAGCAGCCGGCGCCGCAGTGCGGCGTTGAGCGGGCCATCCCCACCGGGTCGGGATCCGCGGTAGCGAAACACCACCGTGCTCAGCTCGGCGGGGGACACCAGATCCAGCGCCGGCTCGGAGTCGATCCGCCGCTGCGCGTGCCGGGCGAGGTCGTGGCACGCATCGACCATCAGCCCCAGACCGTCCCTGCCGTGGGACAGCAGCGTGGCGGCGATCTTGACGGCGTCCGCCCGGCGAGTGGTCTGCAGGCTGCGCCCGAGCAGCCCGTCGTAGCCTGCCACCGTGTCGTCGGCCGGGTTGAGGTAGGCGACCTGGCGTTCCAGCGGGGCGAACCGGGCCGGGTCGCTGACCAGCACGGCACTCGCTGCGGCGGGCTGCCAACCGATCTTGTGCAGGTCCAGGGTGACCGAATCGGCAGCCCCCAGACCGGCCAGCAGCGGGGCCATCCGGTCGGAGAACAGCGCCCCGAACCCGTAGGCGGCGTCGACGTGCAGCCATACCCCGTGCTCGGCGGTCACCTCGGCGATCTGGGGCAGCGGGTCGACAGACCCGAAATCGGTGGTGCCCGCGGTGGCCACCACCGCCACCGGGGTGCTGCTGCCGTCAATCTCACCGAGCTGGGCGGCCAGCGCGTCGGCCCGCATCCGGTATCGGTGGTCGAGGGCGACGGCGCGCACCGCCGCCTCGCCGAGACCGAGCGCGGCGCAGGCCCGCTGTACCGAGAAGTGCGCCGCCGCGCTGACCAGCACCACCGGCCGAGGCAACGCGGCGATGCCGTCCCTGCGGGCGTCCACCCCACGCCGGCCGGCGGCATGATCCCGGGCCAGCAGCAGCGCCAGCAGGTTGGACATCGACCCTCCAGGGGTCAGCACCCCACCAGCGCCACTGGCCATCCCGGCCATCCGGATCAGGACCTCGATCACCCAGGACTCGACGGCGAGGGTGGCGGGTCCGGAGTCGTAGGTGTCCAGTGAGGCGTTGCCGGCCGAGGCCAGCGCGTCGGCGGCCACCGCGACGGCCAGCGGGGGTGGTTGCAGGTGCGCGGCGGCATGCGGGTGGGACAGGTCCAACCCGTGCCGGGTCAGTGCCGTGGCCAGCCGGTGCAGGGCGACGTCGGAGCCGATGCCGCACTCGGGCAGTTGCGCCGGCCCGAGGATGGCTCGGGCGGCATTGAGAACCTCCTGCGGCAGGCCGGGCGGCAGCGGACCGGCGGCTCGTGCCGTGTTACGCGCTGAGCTCACCACGTGGGCGACGAGGGTGCTGAGCTCGCTCAGGCCCTCCCTGCTGCCGGCCAGCGTGGCTAGGGGGATGGCGGGCGCGCAGTCGGGCGCGACAAGGGGTCGGGGCGGGGCCATGGCGGCCGGGATCACGGAGCCTCCGAGCGGTTCGTTGACTGATTTAGGCCAGGCTAACCACAGCAACGTGACCACCTGCTGTCAACAGAACCCGCCCGAGAAATCCCGGATGATGTGGTCTTGTGGCACGCTGGAGTGATCACCCAGCGTCCGAGTGCCGGACCTCGTCGCCACGCGGTAGCCTTGCCGCCCATCACCGGCGCGTCGCTCAGCCGGCCGCGACCGGTCGACCAGTATTCTGAGGAGGGCACGTGTCGGCAGGCGAGATCGCCGCGCTGATTGCCGCCGGTGCGTTCGTCGTGCTGGTCGGTCTATTCGCGGCACCGTTGATCAAGCTGGGGCGCACGCTGGACGAGGCGACGTTGGCGATTCGCAAGGCGAGTGAAGAAGCCGATCCGCTGTTCACTGGTGCGAACACCACTGTTACCCAGGTGAACACCCAGCTGGAGAGGCTGGACGGGATCACCGCCAATGCCCAGGCGGTGACCGGCAACGTCTCGGCACTGACGTCCCTGTTCACCGCGACTCTGGGCGGCCCGCTGGTTCGGGTGGCCGCGCTGTCCTACGGCGTGAGCAAGGCGATGCAGCGCCGTCGCAAGAAGCACAAGGTTGACGCGGGTGCGCAGCGGCCGGGCGGGCGGCGCAAAGGGGGCCGGCGATGAAGGGGATACTCTTGTTCGGTCTCGGCGTTGCCGCCGGCTTCGCCGCGAGCCGTAAAGCCAGCGGCGTGGCCCGCCGGATGACCCCCGCAGGCGTGGCCGAGAACGTCAGTGATGCGGTCCGAGAACTTGCCGTGGCGGTGGGCTCCTTCGGCGCCGACGTCCGAGCCGGGATGGTCGAGCGGGAGGCCGAACTGCACGCCACCGTCACGCAGCGGACCGGCCTCGACACCGCATCCCGGCACCTCGCGGGTACCCGAGCTGGCTGGACGCCGTCGCCGGGTCAGGCCGATGCCCGAGCGCCCCGGGCCCGGAGGGCGTCCGCGCGGGCCTAGTCTCGGTGTGTCCCTGGCCGTCGTCCCGATGCTGTCTCGGCCGCGCCCGTCACCCACCCCGCTTCTCGAGGAAGACCCGTGCAGACCCACGAGATCCGCCAGCGGTTCACCGACCACTTCGAGCGCTCCGGTCACACGCTCGTGCCCAGCGCCTCGTTGCTGCTGGATGACCCGAACCTGCTGTTCGTCAATGCCGGCATGGTCCCGTTTAAGCCGTACTTCCTCGGCCAGGCGACGCCACCCTACCCTCGCGCGACGTCGGTCCAGAAGTGCGTCCGCACCCCCGACATCGATGAGGTCGGCAAGACCACCCGGCACAACACCTTCTTCCAGATGGCGGGCAACTTCTCCTTCGGGGACTACTTCAAAGACAGGGCCATTGAGCACGCCTGGCAGCTGGTCACCGGTGGCCGGGATTCCGACGGATACGGCTTCGACCCGGACCGCATCTGGGTCACCGTATACACCGACGACGACGAAGCCGAGCAGCTGTGGCGCAAAATCGCCGGCATCCCTATGGAGCGCATCCAGCGCCGCGGCATGGAGGACAACTTCTGGTCCATGGGGGTGCCCGGACCGTGCGGGCCCAGCTCGGAGATCTACATCGACCGTGGCCCGGAGTTCGGACGGCCCGGCGGCCCCGTCGTCGACGAGGACCGGTACCTGGAGATCTGGAACCTCGTCTTCATGCAGGACGAGCGCGGTGAGTCCACCGGTCCGGGCAAGGGCGACTTCCCGATCCTGCGGCCGTTGCCCGCCCGCAACATCGACACCGGGATGGGCATCGAGCGGGTGGCCTTGCTGCTGCAGGACGTACCCAATGTGTACGAGACAGACCTGCTGCGGCCGGTGATCACCCGCGCCGAGCAGCTCTCCGGCCGCCGCTACGGGTCCGACCCGACCGACGACGTGCGCTTCCGGGTGATCGCCGATCATGCCCGCACCGGCGTCATGCTGATCGGGGACGGGGTTACCCCGGGCAATGAGGCGCGGGGCTACGTGCTGCGCAGGCTGCTGCGCCGCACCGTTCGATCCGCACGGCTGCTCGGCGTGACCGAGCCGGTGCTCAGCGGCATCACCGCGGTGGTGCGTGACACGATGGGTCCGTCGTACCCGGCGATCATCACGGGCTACGACCGGATCGAGGCGGTCGTCCGGGCCGAGGAGGAGGCTTTCCTGGCGACCCTGTCCGCCGGGTCGCGAATCTTCGATCTGGCGGTGTCCCGGACCCGCGAGGCCGGTGGCGCGCAGCTCGCCGGGGACCAGGTCTTCCAGCTGCACGACACCTACGGGTTCCCCATCGACCTCACCCTGGAGATGGCCGCCGAGGCCGGCCTGTCCGTCGACGAGGCGGGCTTCCGCAGGCTGATGGCGCAGCAGCGGCAGCGGGCCAAGGCCGACGCGGCAGCGCGCCGCTCCGGGCACGGGGACCTCGGCGAGTACCGCACCGTGCTCGACACGCACGGCCGGACCGCCTTCCTCGGTTACACCGATCTCACCACCGAGGCCCGGGTGATCGGTCTGCTGGTAGACGGCGTGGGGGTGGCTGCCGCGGGCGAGGGCAGCGCGGTGGAGGTGGTGCTGGACCGCACGCCGTTCTACGCGGAGGGCGGTGGCCAGCAGTCCGACACCGGCCGACTGACCGGCGACGGGTTCGCCGTCGAGGTGGCTGACGTGCAGTCCCCGGTGGAGGGCCTTTCGGTGCACCGCGGAACGGTCGTCTCCGGTGAGGTCGCACTTGACGCCCCGGTCTTCGCTGAGGTGGACACCACTCGCCGGCAGGCCGTGGCCCGCGCGCATTCCGCGACGCACCTGGTGCACGCTGGTATCCGCCGCGCGCTGGGCACCAGCGCCGCGCAGGCCGGCTCGCTCAATGCCCCCGGGCGGCTGCGTTTCGACTTCACTTCGCCGGGCGGGGCGGTGCCGCCCAGCGTGCTGGCCGACGTCGAAGATGAGGTCAACGAGGTGCTGCTGCGCTCGCTACCGGTCACCGCCGACGTGCTGTCAAGGGAGGCCGCTCGCCGCGAGGGCGCGATTGCGATGTTCGGCGAGAAGTACGGCGACGCGGTGCGAGTGGTCACGATCGGCGACTACTCCAAGGAGCTCTGCGGCGGCACCCACGTGCCCAACTCGGCAGATATCGGCCTGATCAAGCTGTTGTCGGAGGGTTCCATCGGCTCGGGGGTGCGCCGGGTGGAGGCACTGGTCGGTCTGGACGCATTCCGCTTCCTGGCCCGCGAGCACGTGCTGGTGGCTCAGCTCGCCGAGCAGCTCAAGTCCCGGCCCGAGGAGCTGCCGGATCGCATCGGTGCGGTCATCGACCGGCTGCGAGCGGCCGAGCGGGAGCTGGAGCGGCTGCGCGCCGCCGCGGTGCTCTCCTCGGCAGACTCGCTGGCCGAGGGTGCCGAGCAGGTCGGCGGGACCGCGCTGGTGGCGGCGGAGACTCCACCGGGGGTCAGCGGCCCGGACCTGCGGGCACTGGCGACCCACGTCCGAGCCCGGCTCGGCGAACGGCCCGGGGTGGTGGCGCTGTTCAGCGTCGACCCCTCGATGGCCAAGGTCTCCTTCGTGGTGGCCACCACCGCCGCGGCGCGACAACGGGGGCTGGCGGCGGGCGCACTAGTACCAGTGTTCGGGCCCGCAGTAGGCGGTCGCGGCGGCGGCAAGCCCGACCTGGCCCAGGGCGGCGGCACCACCCCCACCGGAATCCCCGCCGCCCTAGCCGCCCTCCGCAGCTCACTCGCCGATCAGTGACGCACACCGGCCCACCCGCATTGAGCGGGCTGAGCGGGGTCATTGCTGGCCTGATAACCCCGCTCAGCCCGCTGAATGCGGCTTCGTCCGGGGGGGGACCGTGATTGCCGGGCGCCGGCTTGGGGTGGACGTGGGGGAGGTGCGGGTCGGGGTGGCGCTGTCTGATCCGTCTGGGATGCTCGCCACACCCCTGGTCACCCTGAGTCGTGATCGGACTGGGGGTGCGGACCTTGACGCGCTGGCGGCACTGGTGGTCGAGCACGAGGTCGTTGAGGTGGTCGTCGGGCTCCCGCGCACCCTGGCCGGAGAGCACGGCCCAGCGGCGCGCGGGGCGCAGGACTACGCCCGCGCGCTGGAAAAGCGGGTCGGGGCTGGCGTTGCGGTCCGGCTGGTCGACGAGCGCCTCACTACCGTAACGGCTGCCCGGGTGCTCGCGGAGCGGGGTGTCCGCGGCCGGAAGCAGCGCGCTGTGGTAGACCAAGCCGCTGCGGTAGAGATCCTGCAAAGCTGGCTCGAGGCGCAGCGATGACCCCTCCCCGTCCCGGCGTGTCGCCCTCTGGTGCACGGTGTGTCCGCTTCTGGTGCTCGGCAGAGGCGGCGGAATGACCGACGATCTTGGGTTGTTCGGCAGCAGCTTCCGGGACGGTGCTGACAGCCCGGAGCCACCGCACCCGAGGAGGCCGACCGGGCGGCGCGAGCGACGGCGGGCCAGGGAACGGCGCCGCCGTCGTGTCGTGCTCGGCGCCCTGATAGTTGTGTTGATCCTGGCGGTCGGCGGTGCCTTCGTCGGGGTGCGCCAGTTGCTGGCTTTATGGGAGGTGCCTGACTTCGCCGGGCCTGGCGGTACTGAGGTCCTCGTGCATGTCGAGGAGGGCCAGAGCCTCAGCGCGATCGGGGCCTCCCTCGCCCGGCAGGACGTGGTCGCCAGCGTGCGGGCTTTCACCGTCGCCGCGGCGGCTGACCCGCGGGTCCAAGCGGTGCAGCCCGGCTACTACCAGTTGCGGGCGCGGATGTCCGGCTCGGCCGCGGTGGCGAGGCTGCAAGAACGGGATGCTCGGGTCGGGCAGCTGGAGATCCGCGGTGGTGAGCAGCTCGACAACGTCGGGCTGCCGGACGGGAAGACCGTCCCGGGACTGCTGACGGAGATATCCCGGGCCAGCTGCGCGATGATCGGGGGAGCGAGCACCTGCGTGAGCCCCGAGGAACTCCGCACCACGATGGGCCAGACCGATCTCACCCGGCTCGGGGTACCGGCCTGGGCCAATGATCCGATGTCGCGGGTCGAGCCGCGCCGGCGCTTGGAAGGTCTGCTGGTTCCGGGCAATTATGACGTGCGCCCAGGAAGCTCCGCTGGTGAGTTACTGCTGCAGGTTACCGACGCCTCGGTAGCCCGGCTGCTGGCAAGTGGGTTTCCTGCCTCGGCGGCAGGCACCGGTTACAACGCCTACCAGGTACTGGTGATCGCTTCGGTGATCGAGCGCGAGGCGATCACCCCGGACTTCCGCCGCGTCTCC
>DATDHI010000470.1:0-3230 GCA_036521655.1 Pseudonocardiaceae bacterium
TACGTGTCGAGATTTGGGGGCATGTGGTTGCAGGTTGATATGTCGAATCGAAGTTACGGCAACGATGGTGCGGATTCCGGCGTAATGGAGCACTGAGTCCGGAGGTTTTGGAGCACCTGTTCCGGTGGTATTGGTGCAGTACTGGGGCGTGGGGTCGGAGCGTCAGCGACGGCTTGGCTGCCGAGTCACCTCCTTCGGGTTGTGTGGTTTGCTGAGTGTGCCAGGGCTGGGTTCGTGTTCGCTTGCTGTGATGATCGTTGACCCGTTGAGCCGTCGGTGTTCGGTGACGCGGCAGGCCGGGCTGCAGAACCGGCGGGGTTGACCGCGCTGGTGCAGCGGCGGGTGGAAGGTGCGGTGGCATAGCTAGCGCGCGCAGCGCAGGACCAGGCAGTCCGGGTGGTCCGGGCAGGGCCCTGGTGACCGGTTTGGCGTGTAACGGTATTCATCGGGGCTCATCGGTCGTCAGTCTTGGGTGTTGGGCGTCGCGGTGGTGGTGTCGGGTTGGTGGGGTTTGCGTAGTGATTCCCCGCGTAGCTCGATGCGGTGCGCGGTGTGCAGGATCCGGTCGCAGATGGCGTCGGCCAGGGTGGGGTCGCCGAGGTTGTCGTGCCAGGCGTTGATCGGGAGTTGGCTGGTCAGGATGGTCGAGCGGTGTTGGTGGCGGTCGTCGATGACCTCGAGTAGATCGCCGGCTTGGGCGGCGGTTAAGGGCCGCAGTCCGAGGTCGTCGAGGACGAGGACGTCGATGCGGGCCCAGCTGGTCATCAGCTGGGCGGCTCTGCCGTCGGCGTGGGCCAGGCGGAGCTCGTCGAGTAGGCGGGGCACCCGCCAGTAGAGCGCTCGGTGTCCTCGACGGATCGCGGCTTGGGCCAGTGCGCAGGCGAGGTAGGTTTTCCCGCAGCCCGTCGCCCCGGAGATGAGTAGGTCCCGGTGGTCGGCCACCCAGCCGCCCTGGGCCAGGTTCAGGATCTGGGTGCGGTCTAGGCCTCGGGGGCGGCGGAAGTCGATGTCCTCGACACAGGCCTGGGTGCGCAGGTGGGCGGTCTTAAGGTTGCGCGTCAGGCGCCGGTTGTCGCGGTCCTGGGCTTCGCGGTCCACGAGGAGCCCGAGGCGGGCGGTGAACTCCAGCTCGCCGTAGCGGTCGGGCGCTTCGAGCTGGTCAGACAGGGCGGTGGCCATCCCGGCCAGGCGCAGGCTGTGCAGCTTGTCCAGGGTGTGGTTGATCAGCATGGAGGGGTTCCTTCCCGGGTTTGTGGGCATGGTTGGTCGACGTGCAGGGTGGTTACTGGTAGTAGCCGGGGCCGCGTAGCTGCTCGTGCTGGCGCGGCGGTTGGTCGGGCGGTTCGTCATGGGGCAGCGGGGTGGTCTCCAGGCCGTGGGCCAGGATTGATTCGAGGCTGCGGTAGGAGCGGGCGCCGATGACCAGCGCGCGTCGGCAGGCGGCCTCCATCCGTGGTGGGGGGTAGCGCCCGGACAGGCGCATGATCCCCAGGCAGGAGCGGTAGCCCTGTTCGGGATGTGGCCGGTTGGCCATGATCGCGGTGACGAGTTCGGCGGTGGCCGGTCCGGTGCGCTGCGCCCAGGCGATCAACCGCTCCGGGTTCCAGGCCAGGTGCGCGCGGTGCCGGTCAGGCATGTGCGCGTCTTGGGTGCTGTGGCGACCCTGCAGGTGACTACGTCGGTGGCTGGCGACCCGCTTGCCCTGGGCGAACACTTCGACCGCGTGCTCGGTGATGCGCACGTCGAGGCGGTGCCCGACCAGCTGATACGGCACGGAGTAGTAATGCCGGTCGATGTCGATGTGGTAGTCGATGTTGACCTTGGCGGTCTTCCAGGTTGCGAACTCATACCGCGATGCCGGCAGCGGACGCATCGCTGGAAGGTCGAGCTGGTCGAACAGCACCCGCCGGGTGCCTTCGAGCTTGGCGAACGGGCGGTTGTTCAGCCACGCCAGTTTCACGGCGATGGCGGTGTTGGCCTGGGCCAGGCTGGTGAACCGCTCGTTGCGCAGGCTGGCCAAGATCCACCGTTCCGCGATCTGGACTCCGACCTCGGCTTTGGCCTTGTCGCGGGGCTTTCCGGCTCTGGCCGGCAAGATCGCGGTGCCGTAGTGGCTGGCCATGTCCTGGTAGGTGCGGTTGAGCAGCGGCTCGTAGCGGTGTGGCTTGGTCACCCCGGAGCGCAGGTTGTCCGGCACCAGCAGCGCCGGAACCGAGCCCAGGAACTCGAAACACCGCACGTGGGAGCCGATCCAGCACTGCAGTTGCTGAGACGCGGTCGCTTCAGCGAAGGTGTAGTTACTGGCCCCGACAACGGCGACGAATAGCTGGGCCTGCCACACCGGCGCGCCGGGCGGGTAGATCGGGATCGTGTGCCCGGCGTAGTCGACGAACAGCTTGTCCCCAGCCCGGTGGTCATGGCGCATCACCAGATCGACCCGCCCGGCCCATTGCTGGTAGAGCCAGCAGAACTGGCTGTACTGGTAGCCGTCCGGGTTGGCCTGCTGGTACTCCATATGCAGCAGCTGCAACGTCACGCCCTTACGGCGCAGCTCCCGATGCACCCACCCGAAGTCCGGGGGTGTGCGTGGCACCGTCGACGGCGGTGTCGGCGGGAACAACAACCGCTCCAACGCCGCATCATCGAGCTCATCGGGCAGTGGCCAGCCCAGCCCAGCCCGCCCGGCACGGTCGAGGTACCGATGCACCGTCGACGCCGCGATCCGCAACGACCCGGCGATCTGACGCTCGCTCAACCCGGCCTCGTGCGTCAGCCGGAGCACTTCTCTGATGTCTCGCATGGCGGTTCGGGGCCGCGCCATCGCTACCTCGCTCACAAGATCGGACAGTCATGTCCGAGCGAGGCTGTCGCTCACCTACCCACCGATCCCGCAGCGCCACACCCTCCAAGCGGGTGCTCCAAAAGCTCCGGAACAAGTGCTCCATTACTCCGGAACAGCCGCTTCATTACCCCCGGAACGGGTGCTCCATTTGGACCGGAACGGGTGCTCCATTACGTCCGGAGGGCGCACTCGCGGCGAAACCGCGCCACGGTGTGGTGTTTGTCCGTGGCGGCGCGCCAGCCCTCCACATTGGCACTCCACCAGGTCGATCGATGGCTCATCAGGGTGTGCTGGAACGCCGCGAACAGCTGTCGCTTGGCCGGCGGGATCTCGTAGGCGATGAGGACATCCGGGGTCGTGACGAGATCCTCAGGCGGCACGGTGAGCC
>DATDHI010000471.1:0-2384 GCA_036521655.1 Pseudonocardiaceae bacterium
GCACGTTCTACAACGGCCAGCTCCGCGAGCTGTCCTACCTGCATTCCCGCGACGTCATCTACGCCACGTTCTGCCAGGGCCCGTACGACGAGAGCGTCCGCTACCGCAACTTCATGGGTTGGACGCCCTAATACTCGGCGCAAGACTCCGCCGATGCTCTGCTCGCCGGGCGTCGGTCCGCCATGTTGGTGTGCTACCTGCGGCACGGCGACAGGGTGTTCGAGACCTACTGGACCAGCGGCCGCGGCTTCGAGGCGATGGCCCCCAGCTACGACCTGTTGGACATGACCGTATATGGCCGGCAGGAACCTGGCAGGACTCGCCCGCCGGCTTGCCCCAAAGGTGGCGAATCAACGGCGAGCAGGTCCGCACCAACGGACGTCCCACCGCCCAGTGGTCCCGCCTGGAATCCGGACGCTCCGACGACCTAGGAGTGTGCTGAACAAGGGGTGATCGGGGCGGGAAGGATGCTGACAAGGCTGCCTGTGTGGCAGTTGGGTCAGACCTCGAGGGTCGGTATGTGGTTGCTCGTCCCGCCGATGTGAGCTTGCTGGATGGTGTGGGTATCGGCCAATCGGTCCGGGTGCCCATGGTGGGACCGGTTGGTCAGGCCAGGGTCCAGGTTCCGGCGTGGTGGGTGAGGCCGAGGGTGAGTAGCCGGCGCACGTTGAGCGCGCCGATGCGCATCTGCAGCCAGAAGTTGTTCTTGGTGACACCGCGATAGCGCAGTTTGAGGCGCCGGCCGCCCTTGGTGGCGACCCAGGCGATGGCACGTTCGACTTGGGGTCGGTGTTGGTTATAGGCCGCTCGTAGGTTGGGATCGCTGGCCCAGCGGCGGCGGGCGGCGCGCAGGAGGGCGTCGTGCTCATGCAGGATCAGGGCGCGACCGCGTTTGTTGCTGGTGCACTGCGTCCGCAGCGGACAGTCGCGGCAGGCCGCGCCGAACACCACGCCGCGTTTCGGGCTGATCGGGCGGGTGATGTTGTTGGGACAGGTCACCGTGCCTGCGGCTTCGTCGACGGTGAACTCGTCCAGGGTAAAGCCACCCTCGACTGCCGGAGTCAACGGTTTGGGCTTGATCACCGCGGTATGGTCGGTGGGCTTCAAGGCGGCACGCAGCTCACCGGTGCCATAGGCCGAATCCCCATATGCCTCAACAGGTTCCTTGGCCTTGGCCAGCATCTGCCCGGCGACCGCGGCGTCACTGTTGTCCTCGCCGCTTGCCTTCGTGAGCCTGCCCTCGGTGATCAAAGTGGTGTCCGGCTCGACCGCCACGTGAGCCCGGAACCCGTCCCGGCGGGCCTCGGCAGACTTGCGGGTATGTCGAGTCTGGGGATCATTCACGCTTATGACGCGGTCCTCGGCGACCCCTCGCGCGATCCGCCACCGGCCATCGCTGCCATCGGATCCCTCGGCCGGTTCCACGTCCTGCCCGGCGACCAGTGCCAACAACGCGACCACCTCGGCCTGCTTGGCAGTCAGCTCAAACCCCGGATCGGTGAAGACCTCCACCAGCCGATTAGCATCATTGACCAGCGCTGACACCAGAAGGTCACGAGCCTCAGGATCGTCCCAGTCAATCTTCGGTTTGCTCGGCGTGGTGTAGTCGTGACCGACACATTCCGCGGCGATCCGCTCCCTCGCACCAGGAACCTCCCGCCCCAGACGCCGGATCGCGGCCACCAACTGGGTCACCGTGTCCTGCGTGGCCACCGCGTCAGCCAGAATCGTGGAATCGAACACCCGCCGCTGCTTGCCCTTAAGCACGCCACTCGCCTCGATGACCACGTCGATGGCATCCTTGATCCGATACGGACGATCCGAGGCGGCCAGCCGGCGCCGCCAATACACCAGCGTGGACGGGTCGAATCCCTCATAAGTCAGCGGAAGCCCGCAGGCCACCTTCCACCGGATGTCACAACGCAGCGCCTCCACCGTCTCCCGATCCGAGTAGTCCAGCAGCGCTTGCAGCACCAAAACCGAGCCGATCACATCCGAGGGGATCGATGGACGGCCCGTGCGCGAAGGGAAAAGATCCGCGAACGCCTCATCCGGGAAGACCTCACCACGATGCTCGGCCAGGAACCCGAACACACCGCCCTGCGGCACCAGATGCCCCACCAGTGCCCGCGCGTCCAACAACTCACGATCTTCCCGCGTCCAGCCCTGCACCACAGCATTGTCCCGGCCCGCATCAGCCCGGCCGGGACAACACGCGGGTTATTCAGCGCGGTCCTAGCGCGCCGAGGTTGTTGGCGAGGTTGTGGGCCGAGCGCAGGGTGTCGGGGTGGTCATCGCCGAGCACCTGCCGCCGCCGGGTCAGGGTGTCCTCATGGAGTTCCCGGGCCGGCGCATACTCACCCAGCGCGCTGAGGTCGGCCGCG
>DATDHI010000472.1:0-4211 GCA_036521655.1 Pseudonocardiaceae bacterium
CCCGGCAGGCGGATCGGCAGCCGCCCGGTGTTGTGCACCGTCCAACGCCGACCGTCGTGCTGCAGCTTCCCGTGCTGGCGGCTGACCCCCCGGTCACCGGCACCCACGCACACATGCACGTCTGGTTCGTTGCGGCCGAAGATCACGGTGAGTCGAGCGGTCGGCGCCACACACATCCCACCACGCTCGCCCAGCGCCAGCAGCGTCCCCGCAGGCAGTGGCGGCAGGCCCCGGGCCAGGCTTCCCGTTCCGGCCGGCAACAACTGGACGCCCGTGGCGGGCACTCCCTGCTTGGGCTGGCTCATCGGGTGATCCTCTCTGCTGGATACCCCCAGATCGTCGCACCCGCCCGTCGGGACCCCTCCCGAGGCGGATGCCTGATCCTTTGCCCGTCATCGCAGGGCGACGAGGGGGGCGAACCAGTGAGCCTGCTCAGCAGGGGTACCCGCATCACGGGCACGCTCGTGATCGACCGACTGCTGGGCGAAGGAGCCTTCGCCGAGGTTCATCGGGTGAACCACGAGTACCTCGGCTGGCAGGCGATGAAGCTGTTCA
This sequence comes from Pseudonocardiaceae bacterium, assembly GCA_036521655.1. Lineage (GTDB taxonomy): Bacteria > Actinomycetota > Actinomycetes > Mycobacteriales > Pseudonocardiaceae. The sequence goes on from DATDHI010000472.1 coordinate 556, forward strand.
AGAAGGTCGCGTCGATCGAGGAGACCCGCACCATGCTGGGCGAGGCCCGGCTGCTGTCGACCATGGGGCATCCCAACATCGTCCGGCTCTACGATGCGAACACCGCCAAGACCGCTGAGGGTCTGCGCGGCTTCTTCACCATGGAGTACGTCGCCGGCGGCAGCCTTGAGCGCCTGCACGCCTCGCACCGGGCGGCGGTGCCGGTCGACGTGGCGGTCGACGTCGTCGAGCAGATCGCCGCCGGCCTCGCCGTCGCCCACGACCAGTCCCCGCCGATCGTGCACCGGGACCTCACCCTGGCCAACGTCCTGATCGGTTACGACGGGGCCGGCATGCGGGTGCGGATCAGCGACTTCGGTCTGGCCAAGCGTGCCGACCCGTTCACCCTGCTGGCCAGCGCGCAGGGCACCTACGCGTTCATGGCCCCGGAAGTGATGCGCCACGAGGGCTACTCGTGCGCCGGTGACGTCTGGTCCGTGGGAACGATCGCCTACCTGCTGCTCACCAACCACCTGCCCTACGACGGGTCCCCCATCTCTACCGGCCGATTCCGGCAGCCCCTGCTGGCCCCGAGCAAGTACAACGACGACGTCGACGCCGAACTCGACCGCATCGTGCTGGCGACATTGGAGATCGACCCCCGCCGGCGTCCGGGTACCGCGCGAGTGCTCGCCGACGCTCTGGCGCAGCGGCGTCAGGCGCTGTGGCGTCGCGGGGTGATGAAGTGAGCGGGAGAGCTGCCCCGGCGGCCGGGCGGCTGCTCGAAGTGGCCGGGCCGGACCTGTACCGGCGCAATGCCTTCCGGGTCACCGGCCTGCCCACCGACGCGCCCGGCCGCACCGTCCGGGAACGCCGGCAGAAGGCAACCGCCGCGCTGGCGGTGGGCGCCAGCAGCGAGCTGCCCCTGCCGGCGCCCGCCACCTCCGAGGAGATCCGCGCAGCCTTCGACGACCTCGGCGACGCCCAGCGCCGCATCGTCGACGAGCTGTTCTGGTTGTGGAGCACCCCGAACGCCACCTGCTCCTGTGTCAGCTCGCTGCATGGGGACCATGACGCGGCCGTCCGGGCCCATGCTCGGGCGCTGGACGCTGAACTCGCTGGGGACCCCGGGACTGGCGTGCTGTGGGCCGACGCGGCGCAGCGGTGGACCGCGCTGCTACGCCGCGCCGCGTTCTGGGACCACGTCCGCCACCGCATACATGCCCTCGACGACCGGCGCCTGGACGAATCCACCCTCGATGCCCTGCGTGACACGCTGCCCCGGGCGCTCGTCAAGCCCGTCGTCGACCTCGCCGCTGCTGCCGACGAGCCCGCTCGGTTAGCTGCCCAGGCCGCACAATGGTTCGACGGCCACAGCGTCGCCGATGACCTGCTCGCCGAAGCGTCCGCGACCCTGGCCGGGCGAATCTCCACGATGACCCGCCAAGCCGCTGACCAGCTGTACGCGGGCCGGCCCCATGATGCGGCCGCCACCCTGGAGTCAGCGATCCCGGCTCTGCACCGGCTCGAAGGACTGGCCCCCCACGATCGGCACCGCCGCACCGCCGGCGCCCGCAACGGCGCCGCTGTCCTGCTCAATAACTGCGCCCTGGCCCTGATCAACGGCTCGGGTCCGACACCTACGGCCGAGGCCGGCAGGTTGCTGGACTCGGCGCACGAGCTGGCCACGGAGGCCCAGACGCGCCGGACGATCGAAGCCAACCGAGCAGCAGCCGACGATCGGACGCCGGCGTCGTATGGCCGAGTCGCGCCACCGGGGGGCTCACTCGATATGGCGCGCAACGTCGGCGAAGTCCTCAAGGTAGGGATCTTCTTCGCCTCCATCGCATGGGGCATCCACGCCATCTTCGGCGTCGTCGCCGGGGTCATCGCCGCAGTGTTGGTCGCCCTGTTCATGTGGCTCGCAATCTCCAGCACCGTCGAGCAGGTCCGTGCCAGGCGAGGGGGCCCGCGATGATGTCCCGCATCAGGGCCGCCCTGCGGCAGCGGCGCCACCACCGTGCGTTCCGGATCGCCGCTCCGGTGTGGGACGACGCGCGGCTTGATCATCTGCTCACGAGTCTCGCCGGCACCGACGAGCCGCCCAACGTCGTCGACGAGGCGGCACTGGCCGATGCGGCGACGAACCTGTGGCGCGCGCGCAAAAAGCTCGGTCGCTGCGACGGGCCCGCATCGACCCAGGCCAGGCAGGCCGGGCGCTACCTGCGGTCAAGCCACGATGCGCTGGCCCTGGCCGGTCTGATCGTGCAGGACCACGACGGCGCGGAGTTCGACTCTGGGCTCTCACTCGAAGTCCTGGTCTTCCAGGACGACCCCGCGCTGACCACCGAGGTCGTGCTGGAGACCGTCCGGCCCTCGGTGTATTTCCGCGGTCGCCCGATCCTGATGGGCCAGGTGATCGTCGGGTGTCCAGCCCAGCACAAGCAAACCGTGGAGGACCACCATGCGTGACACCATCGACTTCGGTATCGACCTCGGAACCACCAACAGCGCCATCGCCGTGATCGAGAACGGCACGGTCTGCGTGATCAAGAACAACGAGGGGTGGGAGTACACGCCGTCTGCTGTGTGGATGCCCAAGCCCGACGTGGTGCATGTCGGGCGCAGGGCCCGGGAACGTATCGAGAAGGACGCAAAGAACGCCTTCGCCGAGTTCAAACGTGAGATGGGTTTGGCGCAAGCGCGGAAGCATTTCGTGACCGCCGGGGTCACCCTCACTCCCCAGCAACTGTCCGCGGAGGTCCTCAAGTCGCTGTGCGCTGATGCGGCTCACCAGTGCGGCGCAAGGCCCGAAGCGGCGGTGATCACCGTGCCTGCCGCATTCGCCCTGAACCAGAACCACGCGACCGCCGAGGCGGCGGCACTGGCCGGCCTGGGAACCGGGTGCCCGCTGGTGCAGGAGCCGACCGCTGCCGCGTTCGCCTACGGTTTCGCCGACCAGTCCGACAAGGCGTACTGGATGGTTTTCGATTTCGGTGGGGGAACCTTTGATGCCGCCATCGTGAGCAAACGCGACGGCGAACTGCAGGTAATCAATCACGCGGGCGACACCGCCCTGGGGGGCAAGGAGATCGACTGGGCTGTAGTCCGCCGAATACTTGCCCCCGCGATCAGCCGCGAACTCGGCTTCACGGAGTTCACGCAGGACAACGCGAAGTGGCTCGGCAACTTCGCCAAACTGAAGATCGCCGCGGAGGACGCGAAGATCCAACTGTCGCGCCAGCAGTCCGCGGAGATCAGGGTCGAACTCGCGGATGGCCACGGTGGCACCACGACTTTCGAATTCGAGCTGAGCCGAGGCGAGCTTGACCGGATCGCCGAACCTTTCTACGTGCAGGCGATCAATCACTGCCGCGAGGCGCTCACCGAAGGCAACCTGCACAGCGACGACATCGACCGCCTGCTGCTCGTCGGCGGCACCACGCTGGCGCCAGGACTGCGCGAGCGACTCGCCGACCCCCAGCTCGGCCTGGGTATCGCGATCGACCACAGCCAGGACCCGACCACTGTGGTCGCCCGGGGGGCGGCGATCTTCGCGGGCACAGTCCCGATCGTCCGCCCGTTCGAGGTACCGAAAGCCGGCGAGTTCACCGTCGAGCTGGCCTTCGAGCGCTCCGTGACGACCACCAACCCCGCCATTGCAGGCCGGGTGCACA
>DATDHI010000473.1:0-2768 GCA_036521655.1 Pseudonocardiaceae bacterium
AGCACGCCTCCAGTGGCCTGCACGTTGAGACCTGGGGAGTTCCAGAACCGGCGCGAGGCTTGGCAGGCCTTGAGCGACGGCTGGCTCCTGGCCCGTGAGCCGATCTCCAACGGCATCCGGCTGATCTTTGCCAAGGCACCCGGGGTTGCTGAGACCGCAGGGGAACTTCTGCGGCTGGAACCGCTGCCTTGGCCCGCACCCTGCGCTTGACCTGGGCAGACGCTGTCGCTTTGGTCGCGGGAGGCGCGTACATCCCGCGTATGTCCCTCGCAGTAAGTGCACGGCTCCTGATGCTCTTTACTGGCGGGCCATGGCCATGCGCATTTCGGCTTCGGTGTCGGTGATGAGGTCGCCGCTGAGGTCGATGGTGACGGTGTGCAGGGTTCCGGTGAACCGGAACGGTGCCTGGTAGTCGGGGGTGATGGGTGAGCCTGGGTTGGCGCCACACGTGAGCCCGCCGGGGTTGAAGCCGAGTGGGGTGGTGACTGGGAACTCGCTTTGGCCGACCAGCTGGCCGTCGACATAGAGCTGGGCGCGGCCGGGGGTGCCTTGGCCGTTGGGGATGTCGGGTTTGCCGGTGGGCTCGAACTCGTACCGGAGCTGATGGTGTCCTGCGGGGATTGGGTCGCCTGAGGAGACGGTGTAGCTGGCGCGGCGGACGTAGTTGTGGGTGTAGTGCAGCCTGCCGTCCTTGACGTAGAAGGACCACCCGCCCACGCCCGAGCCCTGGCAGATCAGCACGCCCTCGGCGCCGCCCTCCGGGATGTCGGCGTCGGCGGTGATGGCATGCGGCCGGTTGACGACCCTGGGCCCGGTAAAGAAGGCCACGGTCTGGGTGCCGGGCCGGTAGGTGTAGCGGTCGCGAAGTTCGGCGATCTGGGGGCGCTCAGTGACGAACCGGGCGATCATGCTGCCGTCGATGGGCAGCACGTTGTACTTGCCGGCCTCGACGTACCACTGGGCGATCATCTCGATCAGCTTGTCCCGGTGCTGATCGGCGAGGTTGTGGTTCTCGGCGGGGTCCTCGGCGATGTGGTACAGCTCCCAGTGGTGGGCGTCCAGGTCGGTGAGGTCCTGCGCGGTGATGGGGGTGCTGAACGGCCGGTCGGCTTCGGCGAACGAGGGCCCGGGCCAGGGGCAGACGGCGCGCCAGCCGTGGTGGTCGATGGCGCGGTGGCCGATCATCTCGAAATACTGGGTGTGGTGGCGGGTCGGCGCTGCCGGGTCGTCGAAAGTGTGGGCGAAGCTGACCCCGTGGAACGGGGACTGGGGAACGCCCCGGATGGTGGCGGGCGGGTCGATGCCCAGTGCGTCTAGCACGGTGGGCACCATGTCGATGACGTGGGCGTACTGGGTGCGCACCCCGCCGCCTGCCCGGATGCCCGCGGGCCAGTGCACCAGGAACGGGTCGGTGGTGCCGCCGCGGTAGGTTTCCCGCTTCCATCGGCGGAACGGGGTGTTGCCCGCCCAGGTCCAGCCCCACGGGTAGTGGTTGAACGTGGCCGGGCCGCCGAGCTCGCCGATCGCGGCCAAGCTGTCCTCAATCGGCTCGGGCGCGTTGTTGAAGAACTGCGCCTCGTTGGTGGTCCCGGTCGGGCCGCCTTCTGGACTGGCGCCGTTGTCGGACACCACCATGATCAGCGTGTTGTCGAACTCGCCGATCTCCTTCAGGAAACCAAGCAGGCGGCCGATGTGGTGGTCGGTGTGCGAGAGGAAGCCCGCGTATACCTCCATCATCCGGGCCGCCAGCCGCCGCACCTCCGGCGGCAGGGAGTCCCACTCAGGCACGTCGGGATCGTGGCGGGACAGCTCGGCATCGGCGGGCATCACGCCCAGTTCCTTCTGCCGGGCCAGGACCCGCTGCCGGTAGGCATCCCACCCGTCGTCGAACTGGCCCGCGTACCGATCGGCCCACTCCCTGGGCACGTGGTGCGGCGCATGCGTAGCGCCGGTGCAAAAGTGCAGGTAGAACGGCTTGTGCGGGGCGATCTGCTTGGCGTCGGCGATGAACTCGATGGCCTTGTCGGCCAGGTCCTCGGTCAGGTGGTAGCCCTGCTCGGGGGTGCGCGGCGGCTCGACCTGGTGGTTGTCATAGATCAGGTCGGGGGTCCACTGGCTGGTGTCGCCGCCGAGGAACCCGTAGAATCGCTCGAACCCGCGCCCGAGCGGCCACCGGTCGAACGGCCCGGCCGCGGACTCGAACTCCGAGGGCAGCAGGTGGTACTTGCCGAGCATGTAGGTGCTGTAGCCGTGGCCCAGCAGCATCTCAGACAGAAAGCCGTTCTCGAACGGGATCCGGCCGTGGTACCCGGGGTAGCCGGTGGCCATCTCGTTGATCGCCGCGGTGGCGTTGGCATGGTGATTGCGCCCGGTGATCATGCACGACCGCGACGGCGAGCACAGCGCGGTGGTGTGCATGTTGGTGTAGAGCAGCCCGCTCGCGGCCAGCGCATCAAAGTTGGGGGTGGCGATCGGGCTGCCATAACAGCCGAGCTGCCCGAATCCGGTGTCGTCCAGCACGATTATCAGCACGTTCGGCGCGCCTGACCTAGCCCGCAGCGGACGCGGCCACGCCGGGCTCGACTCATCCGTCGTCCGCCCGATCACCCCGGGAAACGCCATGCCCGGCTCATACTCGGCCAGTCCCATCACCGATCCTCCATCCAACACCGGACGCCCCACCGATGAGGGCAAACCGCGCACGGAATAATCTTGCATTCCCTCTGGCGGGTGACTCTGGAAGTGTACTCCCCGGTGTAGAGTCCGGC
>DATDHI010000474.1:0-15334 GCA_036521655.1 Pseudonocardiaceae bacterium
TTAAGTGTACGGCGATGGCGCGAGCCGTCGAGGATGAGTCCGCCGTTGCCGGTTCGTCGACGGTTTCCCGAAGGTATCGTTGGCGTGGCTGAGTTGCACGCGCCGATCACGAGCAGGCGGGTAGGGGTTGACGTGGACCTCGCCGAAAAACCAACGAATATGAGGCAACAGACCGGAGGGTTGGCCGCTGGGTGGCATGGTCGTCTATTCGTCGGTGATGAGGGGCCGACCAATCCCTCTTTCTCGAACTGGCCACGCCAGGCCAGCACGGTCGGGCGAGATATCCCCACCATCTCACCGATTGCGGAATTCGACACCCCATCTCCGGCTAAGAGCAACACCCGGGCTCGCCGCACCACCCGGTGCGCCGCGCTCTGCGACTTCGCCAGAGTTCCAGGACTTCCCGCTGCCCCTCGGATATCGCCAATGGCGCCGCTGCTCTACTCATAACTCACAGCATAACACGAACTGTAAATTCATTCGCAAGACACTACAGTAGTGCCCGTTGCAGCTGCCTCGGGTAGCACCATTCGGCTCCGAATAGCGCTCGGCGCGGGCCTGGAACCGCCATTCGGCTCCGAATGGGGCCCCGACGCTGGGCGGGTTGGTCAGGGCGCGCGAACGGTGCACCGGATGCCGGGCGCGGCACGCAGGGCGCCGTCGCGGGTGAGGAGGTCGACGTCGAGATGCTCGGCGGCGGCAACGTAGGCGGCGTCGCGGCGCGGGCCGCGGTGCCGTGATCGCCGCCGTCGGTCAAGGCATCGACGAGCACGTTGGCGTCGACCACGAGGTCCGAGCTCATCGGCGGCGTGGATCGGGAATGTCTGTGGTCAGCTCGGCGTCCCGCTCGTCACGACCCTCGCGGAGCAGCGCGACCGAATCGACATCGGAAGACCCAGCACCGGCCTGGCGGGCGTTCGTGGCGGCCTCGTCGAGCACCGCGTTGGTGGTGGCGATCCGGGCCTGCTCGGTGAGCAGCTCGACCAGGTACCGCTGCAGAGACTGCCCACGCTTCGCGGCCGCACTCTTGAGGGCATCGACCACGGACGCCGGTACATCCCGAACCTGCACGCTACTCACTGGGGACAAATCTGGCATGCGAATCATGCATGCCAGCAGCGGGTGATCTTTACGGTATCTGATGTTACATCCTAAGCGGTAAGATCGCGCGCGTGGCTGCTCCCGACACTGACCTGACGATCGATCAGCTCGCCGCGCGCGCCGGCATGACCGTGCGCAACGTCCGGGCTCATGCCAGCCGTGGACTGCTGCCGCCGCCGCAGCTGCGCGGTCGGACCGCTCACTACGGCCCTGACCACGTCGCTCGTCTTGAGCTCATCGCCGGATTGCAGGAGCAGGGCTTCTCGCTGGCGGCGATCGAGGCGGTGGTGCAGTACACCCCAGCGAGTTGCGCTGAGCAGGCGCTGGCGTTCTATCGGGGCCTGCTCGCCCCCTGGCAGCCCGATGACCCGCAGGAGATGTCCTACACCGAGCTCGCCGAGTGGCTCGGAGTGCAACCGCAGTCCGCGACGCTGGACCGGCTGCACGCCGACGGAACCCTGGAGCCGCTGAGCGAGGGCCGGGTGCGGATCACGAACCCTGGGCTGTTGCGGGCCGGCGCCCAGGCGGTACGCGTGGGTGTCCCGGTCGATGTTGTGCTGGCGCTGCGACCCGAGCTGTTGCGGCACGCCAGCGCGGTCGCGGAGCTGTTCGTCGGGATGTTCCGGGACAGCGTCTGGCGCGATCACGTGGCACGCGGGATGCCCCAAGGCGAGCTGTCCGAGGTCCATCGGATTGCCGAGGCATTGCAGCCGGTCGCCGCACACGCGCTGCTGGCGGCCTTCCGGATCACCATGCCTGAGGCCATCGAGACCTTCGTACGGGAGCAGTACGAGACGCTGGCCGGAGGGGCCGAACGAAACGGACATTGAGCGCGTGACGGTGTTCAATGTTACATGGATACGTGACAACATAGCGCCGGATGGTGTTCCATAACCCCATGACAGTGATGCAGGGTCTGGTTGCGGCCCAGGACGGGCGGCCCGCGGGTGGCGCTGCGCTCGACCAGATCATCATCGCCAGCACGGCCGCGGCGGTGCTCACGGCGGGCCTGCTCCTGCTGGGTTACGGCCACCGCACCGGCCGGATCCCGATCCTGCGGCGGCTGGCCACCGAGACCGAGCGCTGGTCGTTCAGCGCGGGGCAGCCCGGCTGGGTCGAGCTGCCCTCAACGCTCGCGCTGGTCTCGCTGTGTACCGCGCTGCTGGGGATGTACTGGGACATCTCGATTCACATTGCCCAGGGCCGGGACGTCGGCCCACTGGCCAATCCCGCGCACTACCCGATCATGTTCGGGCTCTTCGGCGTCTTCGCCTCCGGCGTGCTGGCCATGGTGCTGCCGGTGGGGGAGCGCCCCGGCCCGGCCGCGGTGCGGATTACCCGCGACTGGTACGCACCGGTCGGCGGGTTACTGATGGCGGGCGCGGGGTTCTTCGCGCTGCTGGGCTTTCCGTTCGACGACGTCTGGCACCGGCTGTTCGGCCAGGACGTGACCCTGTGGGGACCCACCCACTTGATGATGATCGGCGGCGCCGGGCTGTCGCTGGTCGGTCTGGCGGTGCTCGAGGCGGAGGGGCGGCTGGCCCGCGGCTACGGGGACGTGACGCCGCTGGGCCTGTTCGTCCGGCGCGGAATGATCATGGGCGGGCTGCTCGCCGGGTTGTCGGTGTTCCAGGGTGAATGGGACTTCGGCATTGCCCAGTTCCGGATAGTGCACCAGCCCTTACTCATCGCCATAGCCGCCGGGTGTGCCCTGGTCGCAGCTCGGCTGTGGATCGGCCGGGGCGGCGCGTTGTTCGCCGCCGGCTTCTACATCGGCCTGCGCGGCGCGGTGGCATTGATCGTCGGGCCGTTCCTCGCGCAACCTTTCCCCAGCATCCCGTTGTACCTGGCAGAGGCATTGTGCGTGGAGCTTGCGGCGCTGCTGCTGGCCCGTCGCGCGCTGGCGCTCGGCGCCGTCAGCGGCCTGCTCATCGGGACTGTGGGCTTCGCCGCCGAGTACGCCTGGACCCAGGTGGCTTTCCGGCTGCCCTGGACGCCCGACATCCTCGTCGAGGGCACGCTGATGGCGGTGACCGGTGGGGTGGCAGGCGGGATCGCGGGCGCGCTGCTGGCGCTGGGCCTGCAGGGCAGGCTGCCGCGCCCACCCCTCGCCCGGCCGCTGTTCATCGGGGTGCTCCTCGTGCTCGGCGCTGCCGTGGCCAACGGGCTGGTGATCACCGTTCCAGATGGTGTACGCGCCGAGATCACGCTCACCGACGTCGCCGGTCCAGGCCCGATCCGCACCGGGCAAGCCGTTGTCCGGATCACCCCGGCCACAGCCGTCGATCAGCCGTCGTGGCTGACGATCACCTCCTGGCAGGGCGGCGGCCTGTACGTCGACCATCTGGTACCGGTCGGGGACGGCAGCTACCGGACCGCTGGACCAGTGCCGCTGTCCGGTAGTTGGAAGACCCTCGTGCGGTTGCAGGACGGCCGGACCCTTACTGCGGTGCCGATCTACCTGCCCGCGGACGCGGTGCTGGGCAAGCCGGAGATTCCCGCGTTGCCGCAGGTCACCCGGGACGCGGTCAAGGAGACGCAGATCATGCAGCGGGAGCGGAAGGAGGGCGTGCCTGACTGGCTGTGGAGCACCGCGTCGGGGGTGGTGCTGGTGTGTGCGGTGCTGCTGGTGCTGGCACTGGGCTGGGGCGTGTCCCGGGTGTCCCGGGCGTCGCAGCCAGCTGCCCGGGCGGCTACCGGGCCGGTTCGGCAACCGGCGCCAGCACCATGACGGCGGCGGCCGTGGTGCTCGCTCACCACATGATCCTTGCCGCTGTGCCGTTCCTGGTGCCCACGCTGGTGATCACCGTGCTGGTGGCGGTGATGGCGATACAAGACCGTCGCAGCGGCAAGGGTCGTGAGTGAGTAACAGTGTTATGGCACCTGTTCCCACTCACTAGCAGTCAGGTGGGTAGAGCTGCGGGCCGGTCACGCCGCAGTGCGAAAAGCGCTCCACCGCGATGCGCACCGGCGGTGCCGGCGCAGCCCGGGGCTCGCGCAGCAGCGTCACCGAGGTCAGCGCGCCCACCGCGAGCAAAACGGCGCTGATCAGCATCGCGGTGCGGAACCCGGAGTCGAAGGAGATCGGGTCGGCGTAGTCGGTGCCGGCCAGGCCCGCCACCACCGGGATGACCGCGACGGCCAGCAGACCGGCGGAACGCGCAACCGCGTTGTTCACCCCGGACGCGGTGCCGGCATACCGTGGATCCGCCGACCCCAGCACGGTTGCGGTGAGCGGTGCGACGGTGAGCGAGAGTCCCAGCCCCAGCACCGCCACCGCAGGGAGGACATCGAACAGGTAGGACGCCCCATGTCCGATCCGCAGGGTCAGCAGTAATCCCATCGCTGCCAGCAACGGGCCGACAGTCATGGGCAGCCGCGGGCCGATCCGCTCGGCGAGCGCGCCGGCCCGTGCAGAGAGCAACAGCATCAGCACAGTGACCGGCAGCAGCGCGCTCCCGGCGACCAATGGCGAGAACCCGGCGACGATCTGCAGCTGCAGCACCAGCAGGAAGAAGAAGACCCCGAGCCCGGCGTAGACCAGCGCCGTGACCACATTGGCAACGCTGAACCGGCGGTCGGCGAACAACCCCAGCGGCACCAGGGGATGCGGCGACCGGCGCTCGACCAGCACGAACGCCAGCAGCGCCAGCAGCCCGCCAACGCCGGCTACGAGCACGGCGCCACGACTGGCCCCGCCGCCGAGGCCGGTCAGTGCGTAGGTCAGCCCGGCCAGCCCGGCCGCGGCGAGTGTGGAACCGGCCACGTCCAGCCCGGGCGGGCTGTCGGTATCTGCGCTTTCCGGCACGTGCCGCAGCGAGACCGCGATAACGAATATGGCTACCGGCAGGTTCACCAGGAACACGGTCCGCCAGTTCAGCGCGACCAGCCACCCGCCGACGAATGGCCCGATCGCGGCGGCCACCCCGCCCAGCCCGGACCAGGCGCCGACCGCTCTGGCGCGGTCGGCGGCCACGAACGTCGAGGAGATGATCGCCAGGCTGCCTGGGGTCAGCAGCGCTCCGCCGATGCCCTGCAAGGCCCGGGCCGCGACGAGTACCTGCGCGGTCGGTGCCAGCCCACACAGCAGCGAGGCGAGGGCGAACCACACCACCCCGATAAGGAACACCCGGCGCCGACCGAAGTGGTCGCCGAGCGCACCGGCCAGCAGGATCAGCGAGGCCAGGGTGAGGGTGTAGGCGTTGACGATCCACTGCAACGTGGTGAAATCGGCCCTCAGATCACGGGCGATCGAGGGCAGCGCGATGTTCACCACCGTGGCGTCGAGCAACGCTATGCCCGACCCTGAGACCGTCGCCAGCAATACCCACCGTCCAGCGGGGGTGCCCATCCGCACCCCCGCCGCGGGCGGAGTCATCACCATTGCCGTCCAGTGTCGCGCAGCCACGCCGACTCAGGTAGAGGATGGAGAGGCGGAGTCGACCGGCGGCCGAGGGGTAGCACAGTGGGGGGAGTGGCGATGAGGGTGTTCACCGCGGCCGGCGAGTTGCGAACCGCGGTGGGCGAGGAGCTGGGCGCGAGCGACTGGATGATCATTGGTCAGCGGCGCGTCGACGCCTTTGCTGATGCCACCGACGACCATCAGTGGATCCACGTCGACCCGCAGCGCGCCACCGCCGGCCCGTTCGGCACAACCATCGCGCACGGGTTCCTCACCCTGTCGCTGCTGCCTCATCTGATCGGCCAGGTGTACCGGGTCGAGGGCGCGACGATGGCCATCAACTACGGACTGAACAAGGTGCGTTTCCCGACCCCGGTACCAGTCGGGTCCAGGGTGCGGGTGCAGGTCACGCTGGTCGAGGTCACTGACGCGGCCGGCGGGCTGCAAGTCGTTGTGCGCGCCACGCTGCAGGTCGAGGGCAACGCGAAGCCGGGTTGCGTGGCGGACTGGGTCACCCGGGTCTACCTGTGACGCGGGGCGAGGAACGGGGCAGCGCTGAACGGCAGGCTGAGACGAGGTCGTCGGGCCGTAGCCGGAAGACCTCCAGATGCCTGCGGTGGTACTTGTCGCTCTCACCGACCCATTCCATCCCGATCCGGCGCGCGGTCGCCGCCGCCCGGGTGTTGGTCGGGCAGACCAGGGCGAACACCTCGACCAGCGAATGCTGGAAGGCCCAGTGCGCCAGGGCCCGGACGGCCTCGGTGATGTAGCCCTGGCCCCAGTGCTCCGGCACGAGCCGGTAGTCCACCTCGACGTCCGCCTCGGGCACCGGCATGGGTAGCAGAGCGATTCCGCCCACGAGCGTGCCCCCGTTGCGCAGGACCAGGACCCACCGCCCGGTGCCAGGCGCCATGTCTGCCTGTTCAGCGATCCAGATCTGCAGTACCTCGCGCATGGCGGCCGTGTCAAGGATGCGGTCCTGCTCGGGCAACAGCCACCGGGCAACGTCGTTGCCGTAGATCGCCAGCGCTGCGTCGGCGTCATCGAGCGACCAGTCCCGTACCAGGAGCCGGTCGGTGCGCAGCAGTTCCGCCATGGGTGCTGAACCTACCCCGGATCGCTGCCTAGGCCGTATTCGTCACGTCACTCACGCGGCTGCCGGGCTAGCTCAGCGATTCTTGACCGCCAGCGCAGCGTCGAGGTCGGGGTGGATCTCGAACAGCTGAGTCAGCCCGGTGGCCTCCAGGGGTCGCAACACCTCGCGGGTGTTGCACACCAGCCGGAGCCCGATACTGCGCTCGCGGGTCAACTCCAGCGTCTTGACCAGCACCGCCAGGCCACTGGACCCGAGAAACCCGACCTTCCTCAGGTCGATCACGAGAATCGAGTGCGCCCGCTCGAGTTGCTGTAGCAGGTGGGCGCGCAAGCACGGCGTGGTCACCATGTCGACCTCACCCGCGACCGTCGCCACGCAGATGTCCCCGACGTCCCGCGCCCCGAGCGAGATCAGCTGGTCAACACGGGCGTCTGCACCAGCTGGCGGGTCGGTGTGCTGGGACATCGTTCATCCTCGACGGTGTGGGAACCACCACGCTGAGTGTCGTCCGCGCGGTGGCAGGTGGCAAGGTGCCAACTGTACGGGAGAGACGCTGCGTTGCTCGTCCTACGCGCCGCGATCAGGTCGTCACTCCAGCGGTGGTTGCACCTGGAGGTGACCACCTGCGAGGGTCGCCTGGGGCATGCTGCCGGGGGTGTAGCTCATGGCCGGACGCAACCCCGGCGAAGCGGGTGAGCAGGATGACGTGCTCGCCTGCTTCGAGTTGCTCCCGACCGCCGTCTGGGCGTTCGAGGGACCCGAGCACCGGGTGGTTGCGGTCAACCGAGCGGCCCGGGACAGGCTTGCTGACCGCCGCGATCTGCTGGGCTTGCCGGTCCGGACGGCCATCCCAGAGATTGTGGGTCAGCACCTGTTCGATCAGCTGGACCGGGTGTACGCCACTGGTGAGCGGCTGGTCGGGCGGGAGTGGCGCGTCCTGGTCGAAAGCAACCGGGACGGGACCATGGACGAGGTCTTCTTTGACTTCGTCCTGGTCCCGCGGTTCGCCGGGGACGGCTCGGTGCGTGGCGTTGTCGCACAGTGCGTCGATGTGACTGCTGCGGTGCTGCGGCGCCGGGAGGCGGCACACGCGGTGCCCGAGCCGCTGGATGCGGGGCCGGACGTGGCAGTGACGATGCAGCGGGCTTTGCTGCCGGCCGGGCTGCCGGTGCTCCCGCAGGTGGGGCTGGCTGCCCAGTACCGGGTCGCCGAGAAGGAGGTGGCCGCCGGGGGAGACTGGTTCGACGCCGTACCGCTGGGCCGCGGACGGGTTGCGCTGACCGTCGGCGACGTCGTGGGGCACGGCGAAGCGGCCGTCGCGGCAATGGGCCAGCTGCGCGCGATACTGACCGACGCGCTGCTGGACGGCCTGCCCGCGGCCGAGGCGCTCTCCCGGCTCAACCGCTTCGCCGGCCGGGTGAGGGCAGCCCGGGCTGCCACGGCCTGCCTGGCGGTGCTCGATCCGGCCGCCGAGCAGGTCGAGTACGGCGGGTTCGCCCATCCCGCGCCGCTGATCGTCGGCGAGGGGGGCAAGACCCGCTTCCTGGCGGTTGTGCCCAGCCGCCCGCTCGGCGTAGCCGACGATCCCCCGGTGATGCATTCGTCGAGGCTGACCGCGGGCGAGGTGATGTTGCTCTACTCCGACGGCCTGGTGCAGCGGCCTGGCCGGACGATGTCCGATGGGATGAACGAACTGGCCAGTGTCGCCTCTGCCGCGATGTGGGAGACGTCGATGACCGAGGCGCCCGGCCCGGTCGCCGATCGGGTGTGCGGGCTGGCTGTGGAGCGGCTCACCCGGCTCGGTATCGCCGACGACGTCACCCTGCTCGCCGCCGAGTTGCGGGCCGAGCCGCACCGGCCACTGGTGCTCGAGCTGCCTGCGGAGGCGGTGTGGCTGCGCGGCATCCGGCGGGCCCTGGACGAGTGGCTGCACGGGGTGGGCGCGGGTCCGGACGACGTGCCCTCGGTGCACCTGGCGGTGGTCGAGGCGGCCACGAACTGCGTCGAGCACGCCTACCAGGGGGCGGGCGGCTGGATGTGGCTGGATGTAGTGCTCGACGGCGACGGGCGGCTGCGGGCGACAGTGACCGACCACGGGCGGTGGCGGCCGCCACCACCCGAATCCGAACACCGCGGCCGGGGCCTGAGGCTGATGCACAGCCTGATGGAGACGGTTGACGTGCACCGCGCTGATCGGGGCACCACGGTGACGATGTCGAAGACCCTGCAGCGCCCCGCGGTCTTCTCAGCGGGTGCGCCGGATCAGGTGGGCGCCGGGGCGACGGTGGACTTCGCCACCGAGGTGCGGGCCGGGCCCCGGCCATGCTTGGTAGTTGCAGGCCCGCTGGACATGAGCACAGCCGGGTCGCTGCTGAACCGGATCTCCGAGCTCAGCCGTGGTGGGGTGCTGCCGGTGGACGTCGACCTCAGCGCAGTGACCCACCTGGCCAGCGCCGGGGTGCAGGTGCTGTACGACTGTGCCCGCGCTGCGGACGGGGAGCAGGGGTGGGTGCGGCTACTGGTCCCGGAGGGCTGCCCGGCCCGGTACGTGCTCACGCTCAACGGGCTGGACGGGGTATTCGAGGTCCTTACCGACCCGCCACCCGACTAGCGTGTGGCAACCGTCAGGCCAGCCGTGCCCGCAGCTCCGGCAGCAGCAGCGGGTCGGTCCGGAATGGTGCGGTCAGCCGGAGCACGTCGGGTAACTTGGCTCCGCCCCTGGTGCGGAGTAGGAAGGCCAACGCTTCGTGAGCGACCACCTCCTCGTCCGCGGCGGCCAAACCTACCTGGGCCAGGAAGTCGGGTGCGATCACCACCTGGTGGTAGCTGGTGCCGCGGCCATGATCGATGAAGGCCGCGAACGCGTGCGGCCCCAGCGGGAGGACGGCGATGCGAGGGTTCATCGGGCCACCTCACGGTGTCAGGTGCCGCTTACCGCGGCGCTGACCAGGGAATACCCGTTCGTGTGAATCCCCAACCCCCGGCGTGTCGTGCTCAGGTGTCCCGCGTGTCGTGCTCAGGTGCACCGTGTATCGGGTTCTGGTGTCCGCGTGACGGCGCAGCCCAGCACCGAGCGGGAAGCACGGGCGGCGGGTAGCCTGGTCAGTATGAGTCTGGACCACGAGAACGTGCGGCCACCCCGAAACTCGGCGAGCCAGGGCAAGGCGGCAGTACGAGGCGGGTGGAGTGGCTGGACACCGTGGAGCGAGGACGAGCACACCAAGACGGACATCAGGGAGTGCACCGACGCGAGCTGCATGTCCGTGGACGTGAATTGCGGCTTTCAGGGATTGGACCCGGGCTCCCCGCTGTCGCAGGCCGCCGCTGTGAGCGGAGATCTGCGGGCTGCCTGGAAGACGAAGCTCGAGTCTGAGGGTAAGGCCACGTCAGGGACCAAGAGTCTGAGAGACATCGTCTTCGGCCCTGCGGAATAGAGCCCTGGGGCGTCGCCGTCAAGGCCGCTGCAAGAATTGGTAGCCCTTCGTTACGTGTACTGGATCGAGCGACCGATGCATGCCGCCAATCGGGCGATGCTGAGGTGCTCTCAGCGAGACGTTCATCTCTTGTTCATTTTGTAACTAGTTCGTGTCTACCAGTGCTGCATATGTTGCGCGAACGGCTGCCCCCGGTCGTGGCTGCCCCCAAACTCGCTCCCCACCCTTCGGAGGTCCTCTGTGAAACTCCAGCGGCATGCTGCCGTGTTCGGCTTGGCCATCTCCGGACTGCTGCTCTCCGCGTGCGGTCAGGACACCGGCGGTCCAGGCTCATCAGCCGCGCCCGCTGGGCCTGGGACGATCGTCTGCAGCCCTGGATCGTTGACCGGCGCCGGATCGACCGCTCAAACGAACGCCATGTCGCAGTGGATCAAGGACTACCTCAACAAGTGCCCGGGCGCAAACATCAATTACGGGGCCAACGGCTCCGGGGCGGGTGTCCAGCAGTTCACTCAGGGAACGATTGACTTCGCCGGCTCCGACTTTCCGCTGGCCGCGGGGCAGGAACAGCAGGCCGCAGACGCTCGCTGCAAGAGTGGCCCCGCGATCAATATCCCGATGGTGGGTGGAGCGATCGCTATCGGCTACAACGTTCCGGGGGTCACGCAAAGTCTGAACCTGTCAGCCGCAAACCTGGCCAAGATCTTTAGTGGAAAGATCACGAACTGGAACGATCCAGCGATCGCCGGAGACAATCCCGGAGTGCAGCTGCCATCGTTGGGCATTCAGAGTTTCCATCGGTCTGATGGTTCCGGCACGACCTTCAACTTCACGAACTACCTGGCTAATGACGCC
Source organism: Pseudonocardiaceae bacterium (assembly GCA_036521655.1). Classification (GTDB taxonomy): domain Bacteria; phylum Actinomycetota; class Actinomycetes; order Mycobacteriales; family Pseudonocardiaceae. The sequence continues at coordinate 10,889 of DATDHI010000474.1, forward strand.
AAGACCGACTGGACTTTCGGGACCAACAAGAACTGGCCGGCGCCAGGTGGCCAGGGCGCCAAGGGCAGCCAGGGCGTCGCACAAGGTGTGAAGTCGACTCCAGGTGGCATCGGCTACTTCGAGCTGTCGTTCGCAACCCAGAGCCAGATCCCCTACGCGGCGGTGGGAAACGCCGCCGGCAAATTCGTCCCACTCACCCAGGAGAACGCGGTGGCATTCCTGTCCAGGGCCAAGGTGCTTGGCACCGGTGGTGACCTAGCGCTGCAGTTCGACTACACCGCCACCGATGTTCCGGCCTACCCCAACCTGCTGGTCACCTACCAGATCGTGTGTTCTCGGGGCAATGTTCCAGACAAGCTGCCGTTGCTCAAGAACTTCTTGGGGTACGCGGCCAGCCCGGCCGGTCAGCAGACACTTCCTGCCCAGGGGTACGTATCGTTGCCGAGTAACCTGCAGCCGCAAGTGCAGCAGGCGGTCGGTAACCTCGGCTAGCAGCGGGCCGGGGAGCGCCGTGGTTGCCGTGGAGTCGTCGTCGCAGGACCCCCGGGGTCGGGGGGGTCCCCGATCGTCGATGTCGGATGGGCAGCCACCGACGGCGGGTAGCCCTCCCGGCGGTGGACTTCGCGATGGACCCCGCCGGCGAGGCGATGCGGTCTTCCGCAGGCTCGCTCAGGGTGCCGGCGTCCTGCTGCTGATCATCATGGCAGCGATCGCTGTCTTCCTGGTGCTGCAGGCAATTCCTGCGCTGCGGGCGAATACCACCAGCTTTCTGACCACATTGGGATGGGATCCGGACGGCACACCGTCGTCCTTCGGTATTGCTGCGCTGGCTTTCGGGAGTGTGCTCACATCACTCATTGCGCTGGTGATCAGCGTGCCGGTGGCGGTCGGTGTGGCGTTGGTGAGCAGCCATTATGCACCACGGTGGCTGGCACGCCCGCTGGGCTACGTCGTGGAGTTGCTGGCGGCCGTGCCGAGCGTTGTCTTCGGGCTTTGGGGCTTGATCTACCTTGTGCCCACTCTCATCCCGCTGTCGGAGTTCTTGAATCGTTTCCTTGGATTCATTCCACTCTTCGCATCCAACGGTACGTACGGAAAGTCCGTTTTCGCCGCCTCGGTGGTACTGGCGGTGATGGTGCTCCCGATCGTTGCTGCCATCTCCCGTGAGGTGTTTATCCAGACCCCGCGGGACCACATCGAGGCGGCCTGGGCGATCGGGGCGACCAAGTGGGAGATGGTACGCACAGCGATTCTGCCTTACGGGCGCTCGGGTGTGATCAGCGCAACGGTGCTCGGATTCGGACGGGCCATAGGTGAGACGATCGCAGTCGCGCTGGTTCTCTCGGCGAACTACCAGATCAGCATCCATATCCTCGAACCGGGTGGCAATACCATCGCGGCCAACGTCGCCAACCGGTATGGGGAGGCCGGGGACATTGGTCGGGGTGCGTTGATCGCGTCCGGCCTGGTGTTGTTCATCATCACATTGATCGTCAACTTCGGAGCGAGAGCGATCGTCCGGCGAAGCGGTAGAGGGGGTGCGTGATGACGTCGTTGCTGGATGCCCCGGCGGCTGACTCCCCGCTGGTTCGCGCGCGGCTGCCACGCTGGTCTCTTGCTGCGATCGCAGTCGGTGCGATTGCGGTGACCCTCGTCCTGTTCGCGACCACACCAATGCAGGGCCGGTTCGCATTCGTGATTGTCGCAGCACTGCTCTACGTCGTGGTGCAGACCGCGGTGTCGGGGGCCGTCGAAGGCTGGCGCAGAGCCAAGGACCGGCTGGTCACCAGCCTACTGGTGGCGTGTACGTTCGCCGCGGTGCTGCCGCTGGTTTCGGTGCTGGGAATCACCATCGTCAAGGGGTGGGCAGTACTCAGCGAGTCCTTTCTCACCCATACCATGCGCGGGGTCGCGGAGCAGGATGCGTCGGGTGGTATCTATCACGCCATCATCGGCACCCTGGAGCAGGTGGGTCTCGCGACGCTCATGGCGGTCCCCTTCGGCCTGCTCGTGGCAATCTACCTGGTGGAATATAGTTCCCCGCGGTTCGGTGCGGTGGTGAGCCTGTTCGTCGACGTGATGACCGGCCTGCCATCGATTGTCGCCGGATTGTTTATCTTCGCGCTGTGGATCCTGGCCTTGGGTCAGAGCTTCTCCGGTTTCGCGGGCTCGCTGGCGCTGGCCATCCTCATGCTGCCCACGGTGGTGCGATCAGCCGAGGAGATGCTGAAGATCGTGCCCGACAGTCTCCGTGAAGCCAGCTATGCGCTAGGAGTACAGAAATGGGTGACGGTGCTCCGGATTGTGCTGCCCACAGCGCTGGCCGGAATTGTGACCGGAGTTATGCTCGCTGTCGCCCGGGTCGCCGGCGAGACGGCTCCGCTGCTGCTCACGGTATTCGGAAATCCTTCGCTCAACCTTAACCCGTTCTCCGGCGCACAAGCCTCGCTGCCATTGTTCGTGTTCAGTGAAGCTGGCCAGCCCAACGAGACCGCGATTGACCGGGCCTGGGCGGCAGCCCTGGTCCTGATCCTGATCATCTTGATTCTCAATGTTAGTGCGCGAATTATTGCACGTTTTTCCGGTATCCGCAGCTAGTCCTGACCTCACAATTGGATCTGACATGGCCAAGAATGTCCAGATGAAGGACGTTGACATCTACTACGGCAAGTTCCACGCTGTGCAGGGTGTCAGCCTGTCCGTGCCGGCTCGGGCTGTGACGGCGTTCATCGGTCCCTCGGGCTGCGGCAAGTCCACTGTGCTGCGGACGATCAACCGTATGCACGAGGTTATTCCGGGAGCGCGGGTCGAGGGCAAAGTAGAGCTCGATGGGGAGGATATCTATCGGCCCGGCGTTGATCCAGTCGCGGTGCGCCGCACGATCGGGATGGTATTCCAGCGCCCCAACCCGTTTCCGACGATGTCCATCCGGGACAACGTGGTCGCCGGCCTCCGGCTGGCTGGGGTGAGTAACAAGGCCCGGCTGGAAGAGGTGAACGAGCGGTCACTGCGTGGGGCGAACCTGTGGGGGGAAGTCAAGGACCGGCTCGGCAGGCCAGGGGGGAGCTTGTCGGGCGGTCAGCAGCAGCGGTTGTGTATCGCGCGCGCCATCGCGGTGCAACCCGATGTGCTGCTGATGGATGAGCCCTGTTCGGCACTGGACCCGATCTCCACGCAGGCGATCGAAGACCTTATCGGGGAGTTAAAGAAGGACTACACGATCGTCATTGTGACCCACAACATGCAGCAGGCCGCTCGAGTGTCCGACCAGACGGGGTTCTTCAACCTGACGGCGACCGGGCAGCCCGGGCGACTCATCGAGCTCGACCGTACGGAGAAGATATTCTCCAATCCCACTGAGAAGGCGACCGAGGACTACATCTCGGGGCGATTTGGCTGATGCCGCCGGAGCTAGCTGGGCGGCGGTTGCTCGTGCGGGTGAGCCAGCGTGGTGTCCCGCTGGGCAGACTCCCGTTGGGCAGACTCGGTTTGGGCGGACTCTGTGACGGTGGGCGGCGCGGTCGCCGCCGGAGGTGGCTGATCTTTTTTCTGCTGATCCCCGGACAGCGCGCGGGTTTCAGCCTTGAAGATCCGCATCGATTGGCCCACGGAACGAGCCATCTGCGGCAGCTTGTTGGCTCCGAATAGCAGCATGAACACCGCGGCCACGATCAACAAGTGCCAGGGGCTGAACTCGCCCATTGCCACGCCTCCCTGGTCAGCATCACTCTTTCCACTCAATCTACTCCTGGCCGGGCGATCGCACCTCAGCGCGTGGGCGGGGGAGCGGTGGTCCAGATGTCGGTGATAGGCGTTGAGGACTCGCTGTGCCCGGCGTGTGGCAGCCGATACATGTCCTCGGTCGTGCGCAGCATCCGGTAGTGGTCGACGCGCTCGCCGTACTGGCCTGGCCGGACCATGGGGCCGAGCACGATGGTCGGGATCTGGTTGGTCTCCGAGTCATCGGCCTCGTCCCAGGTGATCACCAGCAGGCTGTTGTGGCTGTGCGCCCAGTCCACGTATCCGGCCAGGTTCTGGTGCAGCCAAGCGTCGCCGGTGGCCACGTCGCAGTCGTGCATGTCATGGCACAGGTTCGGCACGACGAAGGCCACCGTTGGCAGGGCCGCATAGTCGGGGCCGAACCGGCTGTAGGGCTGGTGAACTGAGCCCGGCAGGTTGCTGAAGTCCGCCCACGGCGCGTGCTTGCGGGCGTACCCCCCGCTGGTGCACCCGGGGAAACCGGCCGCCGGAAGGTCCTCGGAGAACGCGGTGAACGTATGCCCGCGATCAAGCAGCTCCCGCCCCAGGTTGGGTTGGGAGAAGGACAATGGGCAACGGTCGCTGGTCACGCCGAGGGTGTCACCGGAGAACAACGCCAAGTAGTTCGGCTGGCTGGGGTGGGTGATGGCGTGCGCGTCCGTGAACGTCGCCCCGCTGCCCGCCAAG
>DATDHI010000475.1:0-4881 GCA_036521655.1 Pseudonocardiaceae bacterium
ATCAAGCAGGTGAACGCGCCGCGTGCGGGTTCAGGAACCGGGACAACCACCGCCGCCGAGTACGGTTGCACTGCACCCGGCGAACCAGCCGATTGTCAGCGAGGAAACCGACGGTGCCCGTCTAAGATCGAAGAGCCGGTAACATGGGGTCGATCTTGAGCTGCGCTTCCCACTAGCCTGTGACCTGCGGCGGAGCGCCCCCGGCAGGACTCGAACCTGCGGCCTAGCGATTAGAAGTCGCTTGCTCTATCCAGCTGAGCTACGGGGGCCAGGGGCACAGGGTGGGCGCCCGTAAGCAGGGTAGCGAGGGGCGCCGCTGGATCGCATTCAGCGGGCTGAGAGGGGTAAATGACCGCCCGATAACCCCGTTGAGCCCGCTGAATGGGTCCAGGGGGTGGGTGGTCGCCTACGCTAGCTTGTGTGATCGTCGGGGATCTACGTGGCCGGTTCGTTGGGCTGGTCGCGGTGGGAGTGGTACTGGCCACGGCTGTCGGCGCGGGGCTGGCTGTTGCCCTGGGTAGTGAGGAGCTCGGACTGGGGTTGGCGGATCCGGGGCTGCTCACCCGGGTCGGGCTGCCAGCTGTGCAGGCACTGTCGGAATGCGCCGCAGTGGTGGCGGTCGGGTCGCTGCTGCTGGCGGCGTTTCTGGTGCCGCCGCAGGACTCCGGCTACCTCGACACCGGCGGCTACGCGGCGATGCGTACCGCACGGATCGCCGCTTTCATCTGGGCCCTGACCGCGGCGTTGATGGTGCCGCTGCTGGCCTCGGACGCGGTGGGTCACCCGGTGACCGAAGTGCTGGACCCGCGGCTGCTGGCATCGCTGGTGTCCGAGCTGTCCCAGCCCGGGGCATGGGCGCTCACCGCGGGGATCGCTCTGGTATTGACCGCGCTCTGCTGGACCGCGCTGACCTGGGGCTCCGCGGTGTGGTTGTTCGCGCTGTCCGTCGTCGGGCTAACGCCGGTGGCGCTGACCGGGCACTCCTCGGCCGGCGGCGCCCACGACGTCGCGACCAGCGGCCTGCTCTATCACCTGGTCGCTGCCGCCCTGTGGGTCGGCGGCCTGATCGCCCTGCTCGCGCACCTGGCCCGCCGGGGGGAGCACGCTGGGCTGGCCTGCGCCCGGTTCTCCCGGCTGGCGCTGGTCTGCTGGATCGTGATGGCCGCCTCCGGGGTGATCAACGCGCTGGTCCGGGTCACCCCCGTGCAGTTGCATACCATCTATGGGCTGCTCGTGCTGGGCAAGGTGACCGCGCTGCTGGTGCTGGGTGTCCTTGGCTGGCGGTATCGCAGTGGCGCGGTTGCGGCGGCGGTGGATCGGGGCGACCGCTCGGCCCTCCTGCGGCTCGGTAGCGTCGAAGTGCTGGTCATGTTCGCGACGATCGGCGTGGGGGTGGCGCTAGCCGGGACGGCACCGCCCGGGGGGATCGCTGCGGCGCCCAGTCGCACCGAGGTGCTGCTGGGTTACGACTTGGCTGGCCCGCCCACCGCGGAGCGGCTGCTCCTGGACTGGCGCCCGGATCTGGTGCTCGGGGTCGCCGCGTTGGTTCTCGCTGGTGGCTACCTGGCTGGTGTGCGACGGCTGGCGCGGCGTGGCGACTCCTGGCCGGTGGGTCGCACAGCAGCCTTGCTGGGTGGCTGCGCGACTATCCTGGTCGCGACATCGTCGGGCATCGGCCGGTACTCGATGGCGATGTTCAGCGTGCACATGGCCGCCCACATGCTGCTGTCGATGATGGCACCTATCCTTCTGGTGCTCGGCGCGCCGGTGACGCTGGCGATGCGCGCATTGCCGCCTGCGGGGGCGGGGAACCCGCCGGGACCGCGGGAGTGGCTGCAGGCCTTCACCAGCTCCTGGGTGGTGCGGATGTCCACCCATCCGGTGGTGATCCTGGGCCTGTATGTCGGGTCGTTCTACGTCATTTACCTCACTGGCCTCTACGATGCCGCGGCGCCGTCACACTGGGCGCATCTGCTGATGAACTCACTTTTCCTGCTGATGGGATATGCGTACTACTGGCTCCTCATCGGCATCGACCCGGCTCCCCGCAGGCTGTCCTACCTGGGCAAACTCGGCTTGCTGCTGGCGGCCATGCCCTTCCACGTGTTCTTTGGGATCTCGCTGATGGGTTCGGCCACGGTGATCGGCGGCGATTTCTACCGGTCACTGGCACTGCCTTTCGTGCCCGATCTGCTGGCCGACCAGCACACCGCAGGGGCGATGACTTGGGCTGCGGGGGAGATCCCGGTGCTGGTGGTGCTGGTGATGCTGCTGGCGCAGTGGTCCCGCACCGACACCGGCGAGGCCCGCCCGTTCGACCGCAGCCCCAACCCAGTCACCGAGCCCGACCCAGCCGCCCTACTCGCCCGCCTAGCCGAACGCCGCCCTTTGTAGCGCCATTCGGAGCGCATGGCGATTCCGGCCGCCGGTAGCACGAGGTCCTGACAAGTACGGGTTTGATTGGCGCTTGGCGGGGGAGTTGTGCACATCGCATACGGTTATCCCCATGTTGATCTTGGTGGGGTGTCGGGATGGTTGTCGGGTGGGCAGCCTGGGGGTACCGGTCGAGTGGATCGGCTCCCCGCCGCAGAGGGCGGGGACGGCTGCGCAGGAGGGTATGTGAGGTGAAAGAGACACCGGTGACTGTGGTGGGAACCCTGGTCAGTGACATGCGACCGCGCCGGGTCGGTCCGGATGGCACGCTCGTGCTCAATTTCCGGGTCGCCAGCAACGAGCGTCGGTTCGACAAGGAGTCCGAGTCGTGGGTGGACGGGGAGAGCCTCTACTTGCCGGTGAACTGCTGGCGAAGACTCGCTGAGAACGCCGCTTCGCTGGTCAAGGGCGACCCGGTGATCGTCAGTGGGAAGCTGCGCACCCGGGAGTGGACCACTGAGCAGGGCGAGCGCCGATCGGTGGTGGAGTTGGAGGCCAGCGCGGTCGGCCCGGATCTGGCTCGTTGCGCCGCCACCGTACGCAAGCCGCGCCGGGAGGACCCCCCGAACACCGGAGACGAGGGCACCAAGGCATCACACGGGGCCGAAATGCCGGGTGGGATCGACCTGCTGGAGCGGGTGGACCTGCCGGACGAGGTGAGCCTGGCCGATCTGGCCGATGCGGCGCGCCCGCTGGTGCCCGTTCCGGCCTGACCACGGCGACCGGGGCCGGGCGGTGGTTGGCCGCGCTGCCCGGCCCCGGCGGCCACCTCTACGATCGCCGGGTGGCTGAGTTCATCTTCACCATGAAGCAAGTGCGCAAGGCGCACGGCGACAAGGTTATCCTCGACGGCGTCACCCTCGCGTTCCATGCTGGCGCGAAGATCGGCGTAGTGGGACCCAACGGAGCCGGCAAGTCCAGCGTGCTGCGGATCATGGCTGGGCTTGACCAGCCGAACAACGGCGAGGCGCTCCTCTCCCCGAGTGCATCGGTGGGGATCCTGCCACAAGAGCCCACGCTCAACGAGGACGAGACCGTTCTGGGCAACGTCCAGGAGGGCGTTGGGGAGGTCAAGGCCAAGCTCGACCGGTTCAACGAGATCGCCGAGCAGCTGGCGACCGACTACTCCGACGAGCTCATGGAGGAGATGGGGCAGCTGCAGGAGGAACTCGACCACGCGGACGCGTGGGATCTCGACTCGCAGCTCGAGCAGGCCATGGATGCCCTGCGTTGTCCCCCGCCAGACGAGCCGGTAAGCCATCTGTCCGGAGGGGAGCGGCGTCGAGTCGCTCTGTGTCGGCTGCTGCTGTCCAAGCCTGACCTGCTGCTGCTTGACGAGCCCACCAACCACCTGGACGCCGAGAGCGTGCTGTGGCTGGAGCAGTTCCTGGCGAGGTACCCGGGCGCGGTGCTGGCAGTCACCCACGACCGGTACTTCCTGGATAACATCGCGCAGTGGATCCTTGAGCTCGACCGCGGCCGGGCTTACCCCTACGAGGGCAACTACTCCACTTACCTGGAGAAGAAGGCCGACCGCCTCGCGGTCCAAGGGCGTAAGGACCAGAAGCTGCAGAAACGCCTGCGCGACGAGCTCGCCTGGGTGCGATCTGGAGCAAAGGCCCGGCAGGCCAAATCCCGAGCCCGACTGGAGCGTTATGAGGAGATGGCGGCTGAAGCCGAGCGCAGCCGCAAGCTTGACTTCGAGGAGATCCAGATCCCGGCAGGGCCGAGGCTGGGCAGTGTAGTGGTGGAGGTGTCTCACCTGGATAAGGGCTTTGACGGCCGGTTACTGATCAAGGACCTGTCCTTCACGCTGCCGCGCAACGGCATCGTGGGGGTGATCGGTCCCAACGGAGTCGGCAAGACCACCCTGTTCAAGACCATCGTCGGTCTTGAGGCGCCCGATTCGGGCACCGTCAAGGTCGGCGAGACGGTGAAGCTGTCCTACGTCGACCAGGGGCGTGCCGGGATCGACCCGGCTAAGACGGTCTTCGAAGTCGTCTCTGACGGGCTGGACCACATCCAGGTCGGCAACACCGAGATGCCGTCCCGCGCCTACGTCAGCGCTTTCGGATTCAAGGGTCCCGACCAGCAGAAACCTGCTGGGGTGCTCTCCGGCGGTGAACGCAACCGGCTCAACCTGGCGTTGACCCTCAAGCAAGGCGGCAACTTGATCCTGCTCGACGAGCCCACCAACGACCTCGACGTCGAGACGCTGAGCTCGTTGGAGAATGCGTTGGAACGGTTCCCCGGCTGCGCGGTGGTGATCTCTCACGACCGCTGGTTTCTTGACCGGGTGGTGACCCACATCCTGGCCTTCGAGGGCGACAGCAAGGCGGTGTGGTTCGAAGGCAACTTCGCCGACTACGAGGCCGACCGCCACCGCCGCCTGGGCGCCGAGGCCGACCAGCCGCACCGCCTCAAGTACCGCAAGCTGACTCGCCAGTA
>DATDHI010000476.1:0-1913 GCA_036521655.1 Pseudonocardiaceae bacterium
CCGGTCCTCGGTACGATGTAGGCGACTAGTCGTTTGTGGCCGGGTTGGTCTTCGTGGACGAGGACTGTGGTTGTGGTCAGGTCTGGGTGGCCGGCCAGGACGGATTCGATTTCGCCTAGTTCGATGCGGAATCCGCGGATCTTGACTTGGTCGTCGGCGCGGCTGAGGTATTCCAGCTGCCCGTGGGTGTTCCAGCGGACCAGGTCCCCGGTGCGATACATCCGGGTGCCGGGGGGCCCGTAGGGGCAGGCCACAAACCGCTGAGCGGTCAACCCCGGCCGGTGCAGGTAGCCGCGGGCCAGCCCGGCCCCGGCGACATACAACTCCCCGATCACCCCGGCAGGCACCGGCGCCAGCCCCGGGTCCAGGACATAGACCCGCAGATCGGGCAGGCCCACCCCGATCGTGCTGCCCGCCGCCCGTGCCGCGCTGAGCTGATCCAGGGCCAGGTAGGACACGTGCACGGTGGTCTCGGTGATCCCGTACATGTTCACCAACACCGGCGCGGTGTCGGGGTGGCGCGCATACCACTGCCCCAGCCGTGCCAGATCCAGCGCCTCACCCCCGAAGACCACATATCGCAGGCTCAACCCGGCACCCAGCTCCGGGTTGTCCCCCTCAGCCCCCATCAACTGATAAAACGCCGAAGGAGTCTGGTTGAGCACCGTCACGCCCTCGGTGACCAGCAACCGCAGGAAATCCTCCGGGGAGCGCGACACCGCAAAGGGCACCACCACCAGCCGCCCACCGTGCAGCAGCGGACCCCAGATCTCCCACACCGAGAAGTCGAACGCCGAGGAGTGAAACAGCGTCCACACGTCCCGCTCATCGAACTCAAACCACCGCCGGGTCGCCGAGAACAGCCGCGTCACGTTCCCGTGCGGAACCACCACACCCTTGGGCCGCCCCGTCGACCCCGAGGTGTAAATCACATACGCCGGACTGTCCGCAGTCAGCGGCGCCACCCGGTCAGCATCCATCAGATCGGCCTCAGACCGGCGGGCCACCGCCGCGGCCACCTCCGGATCATCCAACACCAGCCGAACAATCCCGCCCCCCACCCCAGCCAGTTGACCAACCACATCGCCACTGGTCAGCAGCGCCACCGGACCCGCATCCCCGAGCATCCCGGTGATCCGCTCCACCGGATAACCCAGATCAACCGGCACATACGCCGCGCCCGACTTCAACACCGCCACAATCGCCACGATCATCTCCACCGACCGCGGCAACGCCAACGCCACAAACCGCTCCGGCCCCGCACCCCGCTCAACCAGATAACGCGCCAACCGATTCGCCCGAGCATTCAACTCCGCATACGACACACCAACGCCCCCACACGTCACCGCCACCGCATCCGGGGTCCGGGTCACCTGCGCCTGCAACAACTCCGGCACCGTCACCCACGCCTCAACCTCACCAGAACCCGCCCACTCCACCAACACCCGATGCCGCTCGCTCTCAGATATCCACGGCACGTCACCCACCGCACGATCGGCATTCTCAGCAATCCCCGCTAACAACAGCTGCAAATGTGCCGCCATCCGCTCAGCCGTTGCGGTGTCGAACAGGTCGGTGTTGTAGGTCAGCGTGCCGTACAGGCCACCGTCGAACTCCTGGAAATGAACGCTGATGTCGAAGCTGGAGTTCACCGTCGGCAGCTCAACGTTCTCGATATCCAAACCAGGCAGGTCGCCCGCGTAGTCCGGGGTGTTCTGCAGCACTACCATGGCCTGGAACAGCGGCGTGCGGCTGATGTCCCGGGCCGGCGCCAGCTCGTCCACCAGCCGTTCGAATGGCACATCCTGGTGCGCGAAGGCGTCCAGGACGGTGTTCTTCACCTGCGCCAGCAACTCACCGAATGTCCGCTGACGATCCAGTCGGGAACGCAGCACCAGAGTGTTGACGAAGAA
>DATDHI010000477.1:0-7503 GCA_036521655.1 Pseudonocardiaceae bacterium
GACATCATCAGGTACATCGGACGCAAGATCATCCATGACCCGCGCTATGACCGCTCGTGCAGACTTACCGTAGCTAGCAACCGCCGCTAGCTCCTCGAATGCGTTGCCGTACAGCTCGATCTCTTGGGGCTGACGGAGATCAAGTGCAGCGGACATGGTCTCCACGAGGACTTTCTCGTTGTCATACAACCAGAAGCCATGCCAGGGTGCGGTGAGATACTGTGTCCCAAAGTCGATAATGCCGAGCCGTACATTGGGCAATTGCGACAATGAAACCAATCGGTCGAGTTGACCGAGCATGGCGTTTGGTGGGCACAGGAGGAACCGCAGGGCCGCTTCGGTTAGGACGAATCGGAATCGCTTATCTGGTCGGTACAAGATTTCTTGTCTCTGCAGGCGCCCTTGTACTGCCTCATTGATGGAGCTCCGCAGTTTAAGTCTGCGGATACTTTCGGCGAAGCGCACTTGCGCGTACCCGGCTGTTTGGAGCAATCCCGGAATAACCGTAGCCTCGAACACGCGAAATAGCCGCGTTCTCTGGTCTAGTTCTGCTATCTCGCTTTGGCGAGGCCGAAAGCCGCTTCGAAATAGGCGTTGCCAATCGGCGTACTGCACTTCAAAAGTGTGCAAGGAAGTAAGAAGAGCCTCTGTTTCGTTCTCGCTGTGTGTGGCGCGTGCCCATGCTCGTACTTCGTCGCCCGTTGGTGTTTGGCGGCCGTTCTCTAGCTTGGAAACCTTGGAAGGTGGCCATGCCAACGACTCTGCGAGCTGCCTACCGTTGAATCCGGCTTGGAGGCGTAGCTCGCGGAGTCGTTTGCCTAGCGCGTTGCGTGCTTCAAGGACGTTCGATACGTCCGACGCCCTGCTCTGTGGCAAAGTCGCCCCGTTCAACGGCGTGGTGCCAAGCGGCATCGCGCCAGTAGTTGTGCTGCACGATCTCGGACAAGTCTTCGATGACCTCGCCGCCAAGGAGACGGTCGTTCTCGTCAAAATGCATGCGCACCAACTTGCGTGAGTCAAACAACCAGTAATCGTGGTCGGGTAGCCCGATTTCCTCCGCCTGATTGCGGGTCAGGTAGCGAATGTCCTCACCGGCTGGAATTTCGATCAAGCCCTCGTGAGGGGGAACAGGGCCAACGTCGGCGACCGCTTGCGGGTCGGTCACCGTCCACCCCTGCGCGATGTAAGTCTTTGCGGTCCGTCCTGTCTGTCGAAAACAACGCAGGTGAGCCGTCAATATGCGAATCAGGGTCTTTGCCGAGGAATCGAGCGTGCATCGTGCCCCCCTGCGCGAAATTTCGTGAACGTTCCACCATCGTGACGTACGGCGCTCAATAGGTCAACAGTGCACACGTCGCGCTGGGTAGCGTGGACGAAGGAGACAAAGGCCGCACGATCCCCAGCACCGAGCGCGGTGGTACGTTGTCATCAGATCGGGGGACGGTTGATGACAAGCTGCCGGGAACCAGGGGGATCCGATGCGCGACAATTGTGCTGTGGACTGTATGCAGTGGCGGGAAGCCCTCTCGGCCCGGCTCGACGGGGAGGACAGCGGGGTGGAGCCGGGCGCGATCGACGCGCACCTGGCGATCTGTGCTGCGTGCAGCGGGTTCGTCGACGATGCAGCGCGCGTCACGAGGCTTGCTCGCATGGCCGTGGTGACCCCGGCCCCCGACGTCACCCTGAAGTTGATGTTCACCATTGACGGACCGGCGACGGTCCTGCAGGCACTCACCGATCTCGACCGTGTCTCGACCAGCTGCGCCAAGGCGATGATGGCGCACAATTCCGCCGACATGGTCAACGCGACCCGTGCGGCACTCGACTGTGCCGACATCGCCGGGGCCGCCCAGCGGATCCTGTCCCGCCCCTCGGCACCCGACGCTGGGGTCATCCGGGCCATCCTGGAGGCAGCAGTCACCGCAGCCGACCGCTGCGCCGCGGAATGCGGTCAACACGCCGGTCACCACGGCCACTGCCGCGCCCACTCCGAGAGCGCCCAGCGCGCTGCACAACTCTGTCGATCAGAACTGGCGAACATCACCGGCTGAGCGATCTGCCGCCGCAAGCGTGCGACGCCGATCTCACGCGACGGCCGGGAACTAACCATGGACTGGGCACGACTACACCCGTGTGGGGGTGATGCGGCTGGATGCGCGGGCGAGTGGAGGATGTGAGGGCAGTGGCGGGCGCGGCGTGGGTGGGTTGGGTGTTCGGTGCGGTGTTCGCCGCGGTGGCCCTGCTCTGCGCGGCTCGGCTGCTGGCCTCCCGCCAGGACGGTGGCAGTAGCACCGACCGGGGCGTGGATGCCTCGCTTGGCCTGATGAGCCTCGGCATGGCTGCGATGTTCTTGCCGTGGGGTGCCCTGGTGCCCACGCTGGGTTGGCAGGTGCTCTTCAGCATGGCCGCGGGGTACCTCACCCTTCGGCTGCTCCGGCGGAGGATGCGATCAGCCAAGAGAGGCACCGAGCTGCATCTCCTGCTGGGAAGCCTGGCGATGGTGTACGTGCTGGCGGCAGTTCCCGCCGGCCACGGAATGGCTGGCATGGACATGCCCGGGATGGGCTCCGCGGGCCTTGCGTTCCCGGCGCTGGCCTGGGCGCTTGCCGGATATTTCCTGGTGTTCGCGGTGCGGTTGGGTGCGCGGCTGGTCGAGCCGGTGAGCACTGGGGCCGCGAGCTCTGCCGGGCTGGGCGGTGGGCCGCGCGGCGTGGTCACCTCGCCCCACCTGCTCGGTTCCTGTGAGGTCGTCATGGGTGTGGGGATGAGCTACATGCTCGTGACGATGCTGTAACCGCCGTTGATCACGTCATTGTGTCCGCCTTCACCCTGGAGTGTCTCTCATGTCGAAGATCAGTTGGCGATTCGGACGTCATGTTGCCGCGGTTGGCGCCGTCTGCATGGCGGCGCTGTTGTTGCTCGCCGGCGTGGCCTCCGCGCACGTCACTGCGAATCCGGGCACCGCTGAACAGGGCAGCTACACCAAGGTTTCCTTCCGGGTCCCCAACGAGCGGGACGCCGCATCCACGACCACGCTGGAGGTCGATTTCCCCACCGACCACCCGATCGCGTCGGTCGAGACCCGCGCGGTCCCCGGCTGGACGGCGAGCGTGGAGAAGGCCAAGTTGGCGAAGCCGATCAAGACCGACGACGGGGAGGTCACCGAGACCGTGTCGAAGATCACCTGGACCGGCGGCAAGATCCCACCTGAGGCATTCGAGGACTTCGACGTGTCGATGGGTCCGTTGCCGACCGACGCCACTGAGCTGGTGTTCAAGGCGTTGCAGAGCTACGACAACGGCGAGGTGGTGCGGTGGATCGAGACTGCCCCACCAGGTGCCCCCGAGCCCGCGCATCCCGCGCCGGTGCTCAAGCTGACCCCGGCCAGCGGCGCGGCGGCGGCCGCCGCGAGCACCGATCAACATTCCGGGACAGCGACCTGGGGCGTAGTGCTGGGTATTGTGGGAATTGTGCTCGGGATCGTCGGGGTCGCCTTCGGGCTGCTGAACCGGCGACGGGGGAGTGTCGGGGACTGACCTGCTGGGGTGCTTGCGCTGGCGCTGATGCTGCGAACCCGGGTAGCGGCGGTGGTCTGTGCCGTGGCGCTGGCCCTGGTAGGCATCGGGGCCGGTTCGGCGGAGGCCCACGCGGCACTGATCTCCACCGATCCCGGGCAAGGCGCGGTGGTCACCACAGCGCCCGCCACGGTGTCGCTGAGCTTCGGCGAGCCGGTGGTGGTGTCCGACAGCGGGGTGCGGGTCTTCGGCCCGGACGGTGCACGGGTGGACACCGGCCATGCCACTCACCTCGACCGTTCGTCCACCGTCGGCGTCGGTCTACGTAGCACCCAGCAAGGCACCTACACCGTCTCCTGGCGAGTGATCTCGGCGGACTCGCACCCGGTGGCCGGCGCCTTCACCTTCTCGGTGGGTCACCCTTCGGCGAGCCGTGCGGCCGCGCAGTCCACCGGAAGCCGCACGGTCGGTGCCTTCTACTGGATCGCCCGGGCCGCCGCATTCGCGTCATTCGCGTTGCTGGTCGGATCGATCGCGTTCGTGCTGCTCTGCCTGCCCGCCGCGCTCGCTCGACGCGATGTGCGCCAGATCATGCTGGTCGGTTGGGCCGGCCTGCTGGCGGCCACCATGGCGAGTCTGTTGCTGCAGGGTCCCTACGGTGACGGGTTGGGTCTCGATCACCTCTTCGACGCGGAGGTCTTCGCGGCGACTCAGGAGATCCCGTTGGGTACCGCGCTCACCGCCCGGTTGATGGTGCTGGCTCTGACCGGCGGGTACCTCGTGCTGTTGTGCGCCTGGCTGGGCCACTTCGGGCGGCGGGGCCGCGCGTGGTTCGGCGCGCTCGGCGGGGGCTTGGCGCTCGGCCTGGCCACCACCTGGGCCGCCGCCGACCACGCCGCCGTGGGAATCCAACCAGCGCTGGCCCTGCCGGTGGACGTCATACATCTGCTGGCGATGGGGGTGTGGCTGGGTGGCCTGGTCACGCTCGTCATCGTCTTGCGACCGGACCGGGCCAGCCGCAAGACGGGCCCTGAAGTGCCGGCGGCGGTGTACCGGTTCTCGTCGACCGCGACCGGGTCGGTGGCGATCCTCATCGGCACCGGCAGCTACCAGTCGTGGCGCCAGCTTGGCAGCTGGGCCGCGTTCGGGTCCACCAGCTACGGCCGGCTGCTGCTGGTGAAGCTCGGTATCGTTGCGCTGCTGCTCGGCGCGGCTGCGCTGTCCCGCAGATGGGTCATCCAGCACCGGCGGGCACCGGTCGGCGTCGGCGCAGCAACGAGGTTGTCACCGGCCGTATCGGCCCCGGCCATATCGACACTGCGTCGCAACGTGTTGCGCGAGGCCGCGCTCGGGGCCCTGGTGCTCGGCGTCACCGCGCTGCTGGTCAACGCCGAACCCGGTCGCACGGCGACCGCTGCCCCGCCGGGGCCGACACATCACATCGTCAGCTATGACACCGGTGGACCAGGCGGCCAGGGTCAGCTCACCGTCGACGTCGATCCCGCCGTCAGCGGACCGAACATGATCAGCATCACCGTCGCCGATCCCGCCGGGCACCCGCATGACGTGGCCGAACTCAACGCCGGCCTCACCCTGATCGCACGGCAGCTTGGCCCGCTGCCGGTCCCCTTGCAGCGCACCGCGCCGGGCTACTACACCGCCCGCGGGGTCCAGATCCCGGGCGACGGGACCTGGCAGCTGACTGCGACCGTGCGCACCTCTGACATCGATGCCACCCCCGTGACCACGCCGATCGTCATCAGGTGAACGTTCGGCGGATGAAACCCGGATTCGCTGCTACCGCGCCGTACAGGGACCCGTGAGTGGCGATGCGAGCTATAGCGGTGCCACATTTTGTTATCTATGATGGGTGTCATGGGTCTTCGTGGTGATCGTAGGGTTGAGGGCGGGCGTCGGTTGGTGTTGGACTCCTACGCTCGGTTGTCGCGCAACGTCTCCGGTGAGTTGGAGAAGGTGGCGGAGCAGCACGCTGACAATGCGCGGGTGATCGAGCGTCTGGGTGGGGTGCTGGGGGTGGAGTTGACTGATGATGATCTGTCGGCGTGGCGCCCGAGTGTGCGGCGCCCGGACTGGGAGCGGCTGCTGGCGCGGCTGGCGTCGGGGGAGTCTGATGGTGCGGTGGTGTGGCATGTTGATCGGTTGATGCGGTTGCCGCGTGATTTGGAGCGGTTGTTGGAGTTCTCCGACCGGGGGTTGATGTTGGGTTGTGCCCACGGTGAGTGGGACTTGTCGGACCCGAATGATCGGTTCATCCTGCGGGTGGAGGTGGCGCACGGTTGCCGGTCCTCGGATGATGCGTCGCGGCGGATCAAGCGGCGGTTTGAGACGTTGCGCCGCAACGGGGTGGCGCATGTGGGTGGGCGGGCGTTTGGGGTCCCGGGCACCGCTCGGGTGGCCGACGCCCAGGGGCACCGTGCGCAGGTACCGGCTGAGGTGGTGGAGCGGGAGCGGGTGGCGATCCGGGAGGCCACGGCGGAGGTGCTGGCCGGGGTGTCGTATGCGAGGGTGGCCGAGCAGTGGAACGCGACCGGGTTGGGCACGGCCGGGGGTCGGGCGTGGACGTCGGCGGCGGTTCGTGAGGTGCTGTCCCGACCCCGTAATGCCGGGCTGGTGGAGCACGAGGGGGAGGTTGTGGGGCAGATGCCGGGCGAGCCGATTGTGGCCCGGGAGACCTTCGAGCGGGTGCGGGCGCTGGTGGCGGGACGGCGCCGGGGTCGCCCACCCGGTGAGCGTTACACCGCCTCGGGTGTGCTGGGGTGTGGGCGCTGTGGGCACGGGTTGACCGGGCGCCCCCATACCGGGAGCTACCGGGATGGCAACCCCCGGCGGCAGTATCACTGCAACAAGGGCGGCGGTGGGTGCGGTGGGGTCGCCGCCGATATGCGAGCGGTGGACCGGGAGTTGCGGGCATTCGTGGTGCGGCGGTTGTCGGACCCTCGGCATGCGGCGGCGGTGGCGGCGGCCCGGGCCCGGGCCGTCAACCGGCTCACCACGGTCACCACGGAGATCGCCGAGTGTGAGGCGATCGGCGAGGGTCTGGCGGATCGGCTGGGGCGCCGGGAGATCACCCTGGCGGCCTTCGACAAGGCGAACCAGCCGATCACGGCTGACCTGGCCCGGTTGGGTGCCGAGCGGGACGCCTTGACCGCGGGGGAGCCGGTCGGGCCGGTGGCGGTGCTGGACGCGCCCAGCGTGGCGGCGCAGTGGGATGACGCCGAGCCCCCCGAACGGCGGGCCCTGCTGATCGCCGCGCTCGGGTCGCTACAACTGGTGCTGGACCCGGCCCCCCGCGGTGGGCGGCGAGTGTTCGACCCGGCCCGGGTCCGGGTCACCGATCAACTTTGCCCTGTTCGCCCTGGTCGGCCTGCAACTCTCGCCCCGTATCCGGGACCTGGGGAAGATCACCCTCTACCGGGCCGGTGCCTGAGTGGACACCTGCGCGGAGTTCCCGTTGACGGGGCCGCTGCTCACCAGAAAGATCAATATGGCGTTGATCGCTGAGCATTGGGATGAGATGCTCCGGTTGGCCGCATCGCTGAAATACGGGCACGTCACCGCGTCGCTGATCGTCGGCAAACTCTCCCGCGCCGACCGGCAGAACACCCTGGCCGCCGCGCTGAAGGAATACGGCGCCCTGCGCCGCACGATCTACGCCGCCCGCTACTTGTCCCGAGAGGACTACCGCCGCAAGATCTCCCGCCAACTGAATAAGGGCGAGAGCATCCACGCGCTGCGCCGGGATGTGTTCTACGCCCACAAGGGCGTCATCCGGCGCCGGCACCTGCAACAGCAGACCGAGCAAGCGTGGTGCCTGACCCTGAGCACCAACGCGGTGATCACCTGGATGACGGAGTACTTCGGCCTGGCGGTCGAGCGGCTCCGTGGCCAGGGCCGTCGGGTCGATGAGGAGCTCCTCGCCCACATCTCACCTGCACACAGCGAGAACATCGGCCTGTTCGGCACCATC
>DATDHI010000478.1:0-3076 GCA_036521655.1 Pseudonocardiaceae bacterium
GGTATGGCATCAAGGGAGCGGACCACCAAGAAGATCACCGTTACGCTGCCGATCGAGGACGCCGAGGCCGTGGAGCGCCTGGCGGAGTCTGGTCAGGTTGAGTCCGTCAGCCGGTACGTCACCGAGGCCGTGGCCTTCCGCCGCGCCCGTGAGGACGGCTTGGCCGTGCTGCAGCGCCGGTTCGGCAAGCCACCCGAGCACGCCCTGGAATGGGCCCGCAACCTCATCGCGCACCGCCTCGGGCCGCACGGCCCCACCGCGTGAGCCAAGCCTTCGGTGGCTGGGTGCTCGACCACCACGCCCTCGCCGCCTGGGCCCGGGTCGAGCCCTACGCCCAGTCCCTGGTCTGGGCGGCGATGGAGGTGGGCATGGCCGTGGTGGTCCCGGTGGCGGCACTGCCCCTGGCCTACGCCGCCACCCGCGAGTCTGACCACGACGTCCTGCGCGCGCTGCTCGAGCTCCCGGTGACGCTGCGCGACCCGCTCACCGAGGCCGAAGCCCCAGAACTGGGCCGCATCCTCACCAACGCCGCCGACCCGCGCGCGCTGGCCTCCGACGCCCTAACCCTGGCCTGCGTCGTGCATTCCGCCCGCCGCCGGGGCTGGCCCGTGCTCACCGGAAGCGCCACCGCCCTGCGAGTCCTGGACCCAGACCTGGAAATGGACGAGCTGCCGTAACCGGCAGCCGGCCGAGGTGATGACGCTACGTCCCTCGGCGCGCTACCCAGGTTCCAGCGCAGTCCTTCCGCAGGGCCGGGTCAAAACCGAGTCCCGACCCCGGATCAAAGGGGGAACCGCCCAGGCGGTCCTGGTGCTGCGCTGGTTCCTCGACAACACCCGGGTAGCGCAACTGGCGGGCGACAACGCGATCGGCAGGTCGACGGCGTATGACTCCCTGCACGAGGGCATCGGTGTGCTCACCGCAGGCTCCCGCACTGCAATCAGCGTTGCTCGCGGCCAAGGTGGCCGGTCACTCCCATGTCAGCATCGACGGCACCCTGATCGAGACCGACCGGTGCCGCGTGCCGGGCCCACGCCCGGTGTGGAGGTAATGGCCGCTTACTCGCACTCGGCGCACACTGCTGACCTGCTGATTTGCCACACCGTGGCGCTCACCAACCCTGTGTGCCCCGAAACCGAGCGCGACGCGTCCGTGGAACCTGCGCGACCACCTCGATGACCGCGACATTACCGACCTGATCACCGCCCACCGCGAAGGCGCTACCGCCGCCTCTCTCGCCGCTGCCCACAGCTTGAGCCTGACGAGTGTCAAGCGCGTCCTCCACATCGCCGGTGTCCACCGGGCGACACCCACTCGACGAGCTAAGAAGGCAACGCCGACCGCGACCCATCCGTAGCCGCTCATACCCGACGTTCACCGCACAGCGGCATGAGGGCATCGTCAACTTGGGCGGCGGCCTGGTGACTGGGATGATCGGCGGATCGTCTGCGTGGAGGGCCGAGGGGGCTGGGCTGGTGGGCACCGGTGCGCCGTCGTACAGAGGGTTCCGCTATCCGGTGGAGATCATCAGCCATGGCGTGTGGCTGTACTACCGGTTCCCGCTGAGCTTCCGCGACGTCGAGGAGATGATGTTGCAGCGCGGGATCGTGGTCTCCCACGAAACGGTGCGGCAGTGGTGTGCCAAGTTCGGGCAAACCTATGCCAACGCGCTACGACGCCGCCGGGCCCGCCCCGGGGACACGTGGCATCTTGACGAGGTATTCCTCACGATCAACGGTCAGCGGCAGTACCTGTGGCGCGCCGTTGACCAGGACGGGAACGTGCTGGACATCCTGGTCACCTCCCGGCGGGACGCCAAGGCCGCGACCAGGTTCTTCCGCAAGCTGCTCACGGGCCTGGAGTACGCGCCCCGGGTGCTGGTCACCGACAAGCTAGCCAGCTACGACGTGGCACACCGACGGCTGATGCCAGGGGTGGCCCACCGCCGATCGAAGTATCTGAACAACCGCGCGGAGAACTCACACCAACCGACCCGGGCGCGCGAACGCGCGATGAAACGCTTCACCTCACCCGGTCACGCGCAGCGGTTCCTGTCGGCGTTCAGTGGGATATCCCCACACTTCCGGCCCCGCCGTCACCTGCTCCACGCCCAGGAATACCGGCGCGAGATGGCCACCCGCTTCAGTACCTGGAACGAAGTCACCAGGCTGACCATCGCAGCCTGAACCACCCGAAGGACCCGACCGTCCCCTCCTCAACCACGCACTGAATGATCTCCACCGCTCGTCAGACCGAACAAGTTGACAATGCCCTCCCCACCAACCCCGGTGCCTCCCAGATCACCTCCCCGTCCTCCTTCGTCACCATCAGTATCCAGCCAGCCGAGCCGCCTGGACCTGGACAGCAGTTTTCAGGGGTCGAGAGAGAGGCAGGACGGCGGGTGTCCGCCCCTCATAGACGTGGTGATTCATGAATCTTGTGGTGGTGTGGCGAAATAGTTGGTGAGCATCTCGGTTGACCATGCCGCTTGCCGCACGGTGCCCCGGGGACCGAACTCGCGGAACCAGGGTTTGATGTCTAGGACGGGGGTGCCGTCGATGGCGTCGAGTTCCTCGACATGCAGGTCGAGGCCAGTCCGGGTTGTCTCGTGCTCGGCGTGCGCCGAGGTTGAGGTCGGTCGGGTCGGTGCGGTGGAAGCGGTAGACGATCTCCAAGTGGGAGAAGGCATCCAGTCCTTTGGTGGCGTCGGCGTCGAATCGGTTGTTGTCGATGCGGATGATGGAACGGGTGCCGCCCCAGTAGTCATCGGTCGGTTCGATGCGCCCACCGATCACCTGCGCGATGGGCTCGACCGCAAAAGACTGGCCTACCATGAATCTCCCCTTCTCCCAGGGTTGTGGCGGGTGTCTAGCGTCAGGGTGAGCCGGTGTTCAGGTAAGCGCAGGCGCGTGCGTCGAGCTCGACGGTCGCCGGGACACCACGACGGCCGAAGGCCGACAGCGCGGCACGCATGTCAACGATGGTCTGACGGGCGCGTGCTGAGTGGATGCCGTCCATGGCGTCCAGCGCGGTGGACCAGGTGGAGCACGCCTGGTCGATCTCGCCTCGGCGTGCG
>DATDHI010000479.1:0-10000 GCA_036521655.1 Pseudonocardiaceae bacterium
TGTCTCGGTGCGCCAGGTCCGCGGCGTGTGCCGCGTCCAGCGCTGACGCGACCTGGGTGACCACGTTCACGGCCCGCTCGGGAGATAGTGGACCGTGCTGAGCGAGCAGGCTCGCAAGATCGGATCCTTCGACAAGTCGCATGTCAATGTACAGCCGGCCCTCGATCTCTCCGAAATCGTGGATGGGAACGATGTGGGGTTCCCGAAGCTGCGCGGCGAGCGCTGATTCGGCCTGGAAGCGGGTCCGGAACTCCGGATTGGCGGCGAGTTGGGCCGGCAGCAGTTTAAGGGCGACCACCCGGCCGCGGACGGTGTCGAGTGCGCGGTATACCTGCCCCATCGCGCCCTGGCCGATCAGCGATTCGAGGCGATAAGGACCGAACTGCCACTGCTGGCCTCCGGGCTGGGCCGAGTTGGGCCCGGCTTCAGTGGGCGCGGCTCCCGCCGGCGGTTGAGCGGTGACCATGTGGCGGGGGTACAGTACTACCCCGCCCGTCGCTATGGTCAGCGTGCCGATCACGGTGAGCCAGAATCCTGGACCAACCACCGAGGTGGTGACATCGCTGTCGATCTTGCTTGCGAGATAGGTAAAGGTGGCGAGCAATCCTACGATCACCGTGGTCCCGATGCCGACCAATGCAGCCGCGAACGCCTTTCGCGGTCGGGCCGGCGGGGCCCGCATCCCCAGTATTGCGATGACGATGGCAGCCACCGCGCTGAGGGGAATAAGCCACCACGCAAGCAGCCACGCGCCTCCGAACTTCCCGAACAGCAGCCGGCGAGCGTCCGTGCTGAGGCCCGCAACGTCTGCGCCGGTAACCGAGAACGAGAGCACCGAGAGGTACGATAGGGAGAAGAAGGACAACAGCGACAATGCCGCACCGCAGATCGTGACGGCAGCGCCTACTCGACCCGGCAGGGGCAGTCGGACTGACCGCTGCGCTGATCCAAAGGACATGGCATCGCTCCGACCTGATCGAGACGCCCCCGCCGTCCTTACGGTTCATCGCATTCGCAGCGGCGCGCGTTTCGGTGTCCGATTCGGGGCGGGGTCAGCGGCCGCTGCGGTGCGGGTCGAGCCGGCGCAGGAGCAGGGCCGTCACGAGGACGAGCGTGAGCCCGATTGTGCCGAGTGACAAGGTGTCCAGTGCCCAGGCGTGAGCGGTGTGGTTCCACAGGCTGTCGTTGCTCCGCGGTGGGAGCCGGGTGAGATCGAGGGTTGCGGCGCCCATGGCGTAGGCCCATCGTGCGGGCACCAGCCAGGACAGCTGCTCAAGGCCGGCTCGGCCGTGCACCGCGAACAGCCCGCCGCACAGGATCAGCTGCAGCATCACCAGTAACACCAGCAGCGGCATGCCGCGATCGGCGTTGTCGATCAGCGCCGAGATCACCAGGCCGACAGCCACGGCGACCAGGCTGGCCGCTATCACGGCGAGCACCACCTCAACGCGGCCGGACGGCAGCACGATTGCGCTGTCCGGTCCCGGTAGGCCCACCGTGCTCAACACCGTGAACAGCGCGGCCTGCAGGCCCACTACCCCGCCGAGCACGGCAAGCTTGGACGCCAGGTAGGCGGTCAGCGACAGGCCGATCGCCCGTTCCCGCCGGAAGATCGCGCGTTCCTTGACCAACTCCCGCACCGCCGCCGCCGAACCCATCAGGGCGCCGCCGATGATCAGAACCAGCAGCAGCTCGCGCGGTTGATCCCCACCCCGGGAGACCGACAGGCCGTCGCTGCCGGGCACCGCCCGCGCGAGCAGGCTGAGCATCACGGGTAGCACGGCCAGGAACACGACGTACTGGCGGTCCGCCGCGATGACCGCGAGGTAGCGACGGCACAGGATGGTGAACTGCGTGAACGGGGACTGTTGCGGGGGCCCGATCCGCGGGCCGATAGCGCGCCGGCTCCGACCCTGGTCATGTCCGAGTACGCCCAGCTGCCGCCGGTAGAGGTCCGAGCGCCGGAACCGGCCGGTCCAGTCCACATTGCGCTCGCGGCCCAGCCGCAGGAACAGATCCGCGTAGTCGGCGACACCGAAGTACTGCAGCGCTTGCGCCGGTGGGCCGTAGTAGGCGAGCCGACCACCGGGGGCCAGCACCAGCAGCCGGTCGCACAGATCGAGGTTGGCCACGCTGTGGGTGACCACCACGACCGTCCGGCCGCCGTCAGCCAGTCCGCGCAGGATTCGCATCACCTCTTTGTCCAGGCCCGGATCGAGACCCGAGGTCGGTTCGTCGAGGAACAACAGCGAGGGGCGGCTCAATAGCTCCAGCGCGACGCTGGTGCGTTTGCGCTGACCGCCGGACAGGCTGGCGATGCGTTGCCCGGCTTGCTCGGTCAGGTCGAGCTCGGCGAGAACCTCGTCGATCCGTCGCTCCCGGTCGGCGTCCGGCGTATCGGACGGGAAGCGCAACTGCGCGGCGTAGGACAGCGCTCGCCGGACCGTGAGCTGGGGATGCAGGATGTCGTCCTGGGGGACGCACCCGATCCGCTGACGCAGCTCGTCGTAGTTCGCGTACAGGTCTCGTCCGCCGTAGCACACCGATCCACCCTGGGCCGGCCGGCCGCCGGTGAGCGCGCCGAGCAGGGTCGATTTGCCGGCACCGCTGGGCCCGACGACCGCGAGCAGGCTACGGCTATCGAGGGTGAACCCCACCTCATCCAGCAACCGTTGGCCGTTGGGCGCCGTAACAACGAGGTCGCGGACCTCGAAGTCGACATCCCCGGTGTCGACATATTCCACCAGCCGATCACCGACCAACTGGAGCACGGCATGGCCGACGCCGATCACATCACCTTCGACGACCGGGGCCTGCGCTACCCGCTGGCCGTTGACGTAGGTGCCGTTGGGACTGGCTAGATCGACCAGCCGCCAGCCGTCAGCGCACCGGTGCAGCTCGGCGTGGTGGCGCGAGACCAGCAGATCGTCGAGCACCACGTCGTTGTCCGGCAGCCGCCCGACCCGCAGGCAGGAGGTCCGGATCTGGTGCACGGCAGAAGGGCGCCCGTGCGTCGGTCTCGGAGCGCGGCCGGCATTCCCACCGGAGTCGGCATGCCGATCGGGCGAGCTCAACGTCAGCACGATCCCGTTGTCCGGCTCGCCGAGCAGCACTTCCATCGGCGCCGAGATCAGGAGCCGGCGAACCCGCTGCGCACCGAGGAAAACCCCGTTCCGGCTGTGGTCGGTGAGCACCCAACCATCCGAGGTCGACTCGACGACGGCATGGCGGCGGGAAATCCTGGGATCGACAATCTGAATGTCGGCATCGTCGTCTCGTCCGATGGTCGCCGAGCCATCCGGCGTAACGACCCAGCGTCGCCCGGCCATCCGCAATTCCAACGCGGCCGGCTCCGCTGGGGAAAATGATTCGGCGCCCATCACAGGGGATCACACCACCTCACCCTTGCCGAATGGAAGAGCCCGGATGGACGAGCCCGGATGGAAGAGCCCACCTCACTGGGGCCACGCCGAGGCGCGCCACGCTCCGGGGCGAGGGTGTAGCGGTGCTCGTAGCCGGTAAGCCCGGCCCGCCCAAGTCGACTGCGGGCACGGGGCCGGCGGTTCGGGACGTGCGGCACTCACCAGCCCAACGACCACCGCGGCGACCTCCTCGTCAGACGGCTCACCCCGCAGGATGTGGATAACCCGTGAGTGGGGATGCGACCTATCACTCGTATCGCCACTCACAGGGGAATGTTCCCATGCTTCTTGGGGGGCAGGGTCTGGCGTTTGTCTTTGAGCATGCGGAGGGCGCGGGCCACGTAGGAACGGGTGTAGGAAGGCGGGATCACCGAGTCGACATAGCCACGGTCGGCGGCGACGTAGGGGTTGAGCAGGGCGTCTTCGTACTCCTGCTGCCGGCGCGCCCGCAACGCCTCCACCTCGTCGGCCGCGGCAGCGGCGAGTTCCTTGCGGTACAGGATGTTCGCTGCGCCCGAGGCACCCATCACGGCGATCTGCGCTGAGGGCCAGGCCAGGTTCATGTCCGCGCCCAGGTGCTTGGACCCCATGACGTCATAGGCGCCGCCGTAGGCCTTGCGGGTAATCACCGTGACCTTGGGCACGGTGGCCTCGGCGTAGGCGTAGATCAGCTTGGCGCCGCGCCGGATGATGCCGTTCCACTCCTGGTCGGTGCCGGGCAGGAAGCCGGGCACGTCGACGAAGGTGAGCATCGGCACGTTGAACGCATCGCAGGTCCGCACGAACCGGGCTGCCTTCTCGGCGGCGTCGATGTCCAGGCAGCCCGCGAGCTGGGTGGGCTGGTTGGCCACGATGCCGACGCTGCGGCCCTCCACCCGGCCGAAGCCGACGACGATATTGCGCGCAAAAAGCGGGTGCACTTCGAGGAACTCCGCGTCATCGACGACCCGGGTAATCACCTCGTGGATGTCGTAGGGCTGATTCGCCGAGTCCGGAATCAGCGTGTCCAGCTCCCGGTCGGAATCGGTGAGGGTGTCGGCCACGGACCCTTGGCTGAGGTCGTCGGGCGGGTCGAACAACGGCGGCTCGGAGAGGTTGTTCGACGGCAGGAAGGACAGCAACTCTTTGACGTAGGACAGCGCGTCTTCCTCGTCGGCGCCGAGGTAGTGCGCGATACCGGATTTGGTGTTATGCGTCCGCCCGCCGCCGAGTTCCTCGAAACCGACCTCCTCGCCGGTCACCGTCTTGATCACGTCTGGCCCGGTGATGAACATGTTCGACGTCTGGTCGACCATCACCGTGAAATCGGTCAGCGCGGGGGAGTAGACGTGCCCGCCCGCACACGGACCCATGATCAGGGAGATCTGCGGGATCACCCCGGACGCGTGCACATTGCGCAGGAAGATCTCGCCGTAGAGGCCCAGCGAGACCACGCCCTCCTGGATCCGGGCACCGCCGCCCTCGTTGATCCCGACGATCGGGCAACCGGTCTTGATCGCCAGGTCCATCGCCTTGACGATCTTCTCGCCGTATACCTCGCCCAGGCTGCCTCCGAAGATGGTGGCGTCCTGGCTGAACACACAGACCGGGCGACCATCGACGGTGCCGTAGCCGGTGACCACGCCATCGCCGTAGGGCCGGTTACCGTTCTGGCTGAAGTTGGTGGAGCGGTGCCGGGCCAGCTCGTCGAGCTCGATGAACGATCCGGGGTCCAGCAGCAGATCAATCCGCTCCCGGGCGGTCTTGCGACCTCTGGCGTGCTGGCGCTCGATGGCGCGGGCGGACCCCGCGTGCACCGCCTCGTCGTTGCGGTGCAGCAGGTCGGCCAGCTTGCCCGCGGTGGTGTGGATGTCCGGCTCGTCACCCGAGATCGCCCCGCTGCTCATGGCTGTCGACCTTAGTCGCGACAGCCGCAGTGCCGGCCGCGACCGCAGTCACACCGGACCGTCGCGGCCGGTCGGGGCCGAGTAACGTCCGGGATCGTGTGGTCTGATCTTGAGCGAGCCCCGTTGCGGACCGACGCGCTGCGCCGGGCGCTGGTAGCACCGGCGGGGCCCTACGCGGCGCTGGACGTAGTCGCCAGCGTGGCGTCGACGAACACCGCGCTGGCCGCCGCGGCCCGGGACGGGGCGCCGGATCGCACTGTGCTCATCGCCGAGCACCAGACCGCGGGTCGTGGACGGGCGGCGCGCAGCTGGGTCGCCCCGGCCCGGTCGGGCTTGGCGCTGTCGGTGTTGCTGCGACCCGAGGTGCCGCAGCCCCGGTGGAGCTGGCTGCCGCTGCTGGCCGGGGTAGCGCTGTGCCGGACCGTCAGCACGCTGGGCGAGCTGCCAACGGCGCTGAAGTGGCCCAATGACCTGCTGCTGGGCGCGGACCAGCGCAAGGCGGCCGGGATCCTCGCCGAAGTGGTCCCCGACAGCCCCGCCGTCGTGGTCGGAATCGGGCTCAACGTGACCCTGCGTCCGGACGAGCTGCCGGCGGCGTCGCGCGCTACCTCGATGGCGATCGAGCAGGCCGCCTGTGCCGATCGCGACCCGCTGCTGCGAGCCCTGCTGCGCGCTCTGGACCGCGAGGTTCGGGTGTGGTGCGAGCATGACGGTGATCCCGACGCCGCGGGCTTGCGGCAGGCCTACCTGCACCGCTGTGCCACCGTGGGAGAGCAGGTCCGGGTGGAGTTACCGGGACCCGCCACGCTGACCGGCACCGCCGTGGACGTGGACACCGAAGGCCGGCTGGTCGTGTCATCGGAAGGCCAGCGGTCAGCACTGTCGGCCGGTGACGTGACGCATGTCCGGCCTGCGGTCAGCTTCCCACGGTAGGTAACCGTGGCTCGATCCGTTGCGCGATCCGCAATGCCTCGGTGCACGGATCGATCGGGCGCGTACCAGCCTGGTTGGCTGCCAGCGCCACACTCACTGACAGCGACACCGGTCCCCCATCGATCAGCTGAGCGCACTGCGAGCCGCGACGGTCCACCCCGAGATGGGCGCCGGCCCGGCCGTTCACGGTGTTGTCTGCGAAGCTGAGAATCCCCGGATCATTGCGGCGAGCCCGGTACCCGGCCACGGTGTCGTTGTCCCGCGCGAGGCTCAGCGTGAAAGGTTTGCCCTGCCACCGGCAGCCGACCACCCCCGACTGGTTGATCTGCTTGCGGCTGTCCAACCGGACCCCCAGCCCGGTCAGCTCGGCATCGGTGAGCATCGCGCACATGTCCACCCGGCTGGCGTCGGCGACGGCGGGCGGCGCGGGCGCTTGCGCTCGCTGCACCCCGCAGCCAGCTGCGAGCAGCCCCGCCGCGACCGCCAGAACAGCGCGATGCCTCACTCGGATCGGTCCATGCTAATTCGCCGCTTTCGGTAGTCGAGGTTCGATCAGCTGCGCAATCCGCAACGCCTCGGCGCACGAATCGAGCGGCGCAGGATTCCGGCTGAACGCGGCACCACCGCCACCCACAGTGACACCGGGCCGCCATCGATCAGCTGGGTGCAATCGGTGCGGTCACGGTCCACTGACAGGTGGATCCCGGCCCGGCCGTTGACGGTGTTGCACAGCGTGTCATCCGCGCTGGCCGCGGAGCATCTGCTCGTTCGCGGCATCGGTCTCAGTGACGGTGCGCCCGGCGGCCCGATAGGTGGCCGCCATGTTCCTGAACACCCGTTGGGCGTTCTTCATCGTGTCGATGTAGTCATAGCCGGCCTGAGCGAATCGCTCCGCGGCCGCATTGCCGTCCTCGTTGTCGCCGAACTTGCGCTTGACGGTGAGTACACGCGCGCTGGCCACCAAGTCGTCGATCTCTCGGACCGCCCTCTCGCAGCGGGCGGCGGCCCGCTCGGCGACACTGGCTTCCATCCACAGGTCCCCGGCGGCCACCGCGGCCGCCAGGGAGGTCTGTTGCTGGGCGACACCGGTCAGCTGCGCACCGGCCTGCTCGAATCTGCTCACACCCACGCTCCTCGTACTGCTACTCAGCGGCGGCCTGCTTGCTTTCGGCCAGGGCACTGAACTCGGCATGCAGGCCGTCCAGCATGTCCCGCAGCGCGGTGAGCAGCCATGCCAGCTTCGAGATCGCGTCTCCGAGCTTGACCAGGAACGTGCCGACCTTGAATGTGACCCGACCGATCTCCTCAGCTCCTTGAGCGACCACCACAGGGGTGGCAAGCCCAGCGCTGCAGACTTCTTCCGCGACCAAGTCGACCAGGTACCCCACCAGAGCTGCGATGAGGTCGCGTACCGTGATGCGGATGCCGGCTACAAGTTCCCCGGCCATGGTGGCGGCCGTCTTCAAGGTCTCGGCTGCTCCCGCCGCGGCGTGGGCCAGCTCGGCCACGTGGTGTGCCTGGGACCGGTAGGCGTCGCCAGCCTGGCCGCCCCAGGACCAGCTGGTGCCATCGGCTGCCGCGGCGAAGTCAGCGGTGACCGCGCCCATCTCCTTGCCGATGTTGCCCCAGGAGGCGGCGTAGCCCTTGATCATGTCCGGCTCGCCGGTCAGCCCGTGCAGGACCTTCCGCAGCGGTTCCAGGTGCTCCATCATCCAGGAGGCCAGCTGACCGGAGAAGTAGCCGATCGGGTCGGTGCCGGCGCTCAGCATGTCCAGCCCGGCGCCTACGCCGCCGAGTGCGACTTTCGCCCAGTCCCCCTTCGCAATGCCGTCACCGATCTCCTGGCCGGCCTCGACTGCGGTGAGGCCCTTTTCCCACCCGCCTGCCTGGACGATACCGCCACTCAGGGGATTGGAATCTTGGTAGATGTTGTGGATGTCCGTGTTGCGGTCGATCAACGGGTTGGTCATATCTGATCGCCGATTTTCGCGAGGTTCGAGGCGGCGGCGCCGTCGATGCGCTCATAGGCGTCGGCGGAGGAATTGAGGTCATTCGTGATCCGGCGCAGTGCCTGCGCCGCCTTGCCCAGCGAATCGGCGCACCGGTCCTGCGGCCCTTGGAGGGCCAGGGCGATCGGCCAGCCGAGCAGCCCGTAGGCGGCGTGCATGCTGGCGACCTGCAGGCCGGCGTCGGCGGCGGTGCCGGCGCGGGTGGCGAAGCCGGCGACATCGGTGGCGTGGTCGCGGAGCTGGTCGGTTGCGACGTGGAAACCGTCACCCATGGTGTGGGAGCCTCCTGATCAGTGAAGGAAGGACTGCGGGGCCAGCTCGTCATCGTCGTCGGGCGGACGTGGCCGGTGCGTGCGCCGGGGTGGCTCGTCCCCGGGCGGGGCGGGGAAGCGGTCGCGGTAGCTGGCCACGATCCGCGCGCCAGCGTCGTCGGCGCTGTCGGGAACTGAGCCGGTGACGAGATCGTCTACGCGGGCGGCCAGCGTGCTCTGGGCTCGTCGCAGGCAGGACATCAACTCCGCGGACAACCTGGCCGGGTCCACTCCGCGGGCGCGCTCGGTGAGGGTGAGCTCGGTGGGTACCCCTTGGGAGTCCACAGTGACCCGAACCGCACCGTCGACTGAGGCCTCGGTCACCGCGAGCTGGGACATCTCGTGTTGCAGGTCGCGGTAGGTCTGCGCCTTCCGTTGAAGCGTCTCGGCCCATCCGATCAGGGCCTGACCCGCCTGACCCGGGTCCATCCCGGCGAAGTCGGGGGTCGGGTTTCGCATCATGACACCTTTCTTTTGAGCTGTTCGATGCGGGCAGCGACAAACGCCGATACCCGCGCGAGGACGTTCTTCACGTCGAGCTGACCGGTTGACGGGTCCACGCCAACGACGGCGAGGCGGTCCCCGGCTTCCATGGCAGCCCGGGCCGACCACAGTTCGTACTCGGTCCCGGTCGACGTCCAGAGCACGACCGCCCGAGTGCCTCGACGCGAGGAGGAAATGACCCGCTGCACCACGATCAACTGGGCCCCTGGCACGGTCTGCAGGGCCTGCTGCAGACGCTGCTCGGCTTGCCGGTGCGCTTGTCGGTCGGCGGCCAGATGCTGCCGGTCCCAAAACCGGGAACGCCCGCGTGCCAGGAAGATGATCAGCGCGACAAGCCCGATCCAACCCGCGATCGCCCCGACAACTTGGAGTAGCAACGGCCTCGCCTCCACCGGTTAGTGGCCACGCCCGCGCGGTCCTGCGCTCCCGCGCGCCGCCGGACTGTACCGGCCACGCCGGGCTGACTCGCCTGCCGGGACCCCGTCGCAACGCCTGCGCAGCGGTACCGTGATCAGTGGCGATGAGGAGGAGCCTTGCCCTATCCAGAAGATCTGCTGCGCGGTGATGAGCGGGTGGTGGTCCACAAGCATCCGCACTGGAAGATGCTGGTGCTGCCGGTGTTCTTCTTCTTTGTCGTCGTGGCGCTGTGCGCCTACCTCGCCGGGCTGGTCGCGGGGAATTCCTGGGAGCTCTACGGGTGGGTCGCGCTGGCTGTGCTCGGTGGTGTCGGCGTGCTGTGGCTGACCGTGTCGCCGCTGCTGCGCTGGCGCACCACGCACTTCGTGCTCACCAGTAGGCGGGTGCTGGTCCGTGAGGGCGTGCTGTCGCGCAGCGGCATCGACATCCCGATCAACCGGATCAACAGTGTGCAGTTTCAGCACAGCTTCATCCAGCGACTCCTCGGTTGCGGCACGCTGATCATCGAGTCAGCCTCC
>DATDHI010000480.1:0-10203 GCA_036521655.1 Pseudonocardiaceae bacterium
ACAGCACGTCGTTCACCGTGCCGCCGTAATACTTCCGGGCCCGATGTAGCTGCCGGAGATCGAGCCGGGCCAGCGCCAAGGCCCGCTGGTCCGAGGATGAGATCACCAGCGGTGAGCCCGGTGACGGCAGCCGGGCGCTACCGAGCACCGCGCCGGCGATGCCAAGCGCCTCGGCCAGCTGGCCGAGGCCACCCACGACCGCATCGCGCACATCGCTCACATAGCGGGTCAACCGGACCGGCGGGGGCAGCGCGCTCGACCCCGTCACAGCCGGTGAGTTGTCGAACTGCCTGCCATGCTTCGGGCTGAATCCATCCAGCAGACCGTACCCGATCTCCAGTGCGTTCAACCCGTCACCGAATGCGTGATGCATCTTGAACAGCACCGCGAAACGACCCCCGCCGAGGCCGGATATGAGGTGCAGCTCCCACAGCGGGCGGTTGCGTGGCAGCGGTCGGACCATCAGCGCAGCGGCCAGGGTGGCCGCCTGGTCACGGCAGCCGCGACCGCCGAGATGATGCCGGTGGATGTGGTTCTCAACGCGGAATTCGGGATCCTCGGCCCATGTCGCCGTGCCCAGCGGAAACCAGGCGGGTTGTACCCGCTGACGTAGTTGCGGGAGCTGCGCAAGGCGGTCGGCCACCAACGCGGCCACTCGCCCAGGATGGCCGGGTGGCCCGGGGCCCACCGGTCGGAAGATCGCCAACGCGCCGAGATGCATCGGTGATGCATGGCTTTCGAGGCTGAGGAACGCCGTGTCGAGTCCGGTGAGCCGATCCGCTGCCATCGCGCCCCGATCAGTCAGTATGCAGTCTGGCGCTGCGCGCATGAACAGCATTCAGCCCATCATCGCGTCCTCGCCCCGTAGACAGCTTTGCATATCTGACACCAGCGCCGCTGGACAGCGACAAGCCCCCCTGGGCGTGCGGTGTGATCCGAGGCATGATCGCACCGTGCAAGTATTGGTCGATGCGGACAACCTGGACGTTGCGCGGCTGCGCCTGCTCGTCACGGCCCTGAAGACGGCGGTGGCAGCCGACATCGTGGTGGCCGGCGCACCTACCGCGCTGGACGCCCTCGACTGGCCAACGGCGGCGCAGGTGCTACCGGCAAGTGGCTGGCAAGGCGCGGACCTGCTGCTGGCCCGCTCATACCGGGCCGACGACCGGCCGCTCCTGCTGGCTACCGGAGACGGGGACTTCGCCCAACTGGCGCGACGGCACCCCGGCCCGGTACTCCTGGTCGGCCGGGCCTCCAGCCGCTCACGAGCGTTCACCGGTCCCCGGATCACCGCCACTGATCCGGCAGCCGACGGCGGCGCGCAGCTGCGGTCCTGGTTGAGCTATGCGGCCTCCCCGTCAGATGTCGGCTGCTCGAGCACCTGGTCCACAACCTGGGACATCAGTGCCCAGCCGCCCAAGCGGTAGCCCACCTGCTCCCACGACAGGATCTCGCGGGACAGCAGCTCCCCGACCGCTCCCGGGTAGGCCCGCTTCGCATGGTGAGCGGCCGCCCGGAACCTGCTCTTGACCTGGAAGTCCATCGCGCCTTCCTCCTGCACGGCACACCTCCTGCCGGATCCGGCGTCCTCGGGTCCGCAGATACGTTCGGGTACTGCAGGCGGTATGGGAGAAAGCCCCCGTAGGTGCCCGGGAGGTCCTCGCACC
This sequence comes from Pseudonocardiaceae bacterium, assembly GCA_036521655.1. GTDB lineage: Bacteria > Actinomycetota > Actinomycetes > Mycobacteriales > Pseudonocardiaceae. The sequence goes on from DATDHI010000480.1 coordinate 1,668, forward strand.
GTGAGCCCTACGCTCCGGTACGGAGTACCCGCAATGCACTGGAGGGAACCCCCGTGCCTACCTTGTTCAGCCGCATCATCCAGGGTGAAATCCCGGGCCGCTTCGTCTGGAGCGACGAACGCTGCGTTGCGTTCCTCACCATCGCCCCACTGCGGCTAGGGCACGCGTTGGTCGTCCCCCGCCGCGAGGTCGACCAGTGGACTGACGCAGATGACGACATGGTCGCCGCGCTGATGCTGGTGGCGAAACAGATCGGAGCGGCCCAGAAGACTGCCTTTGATGCGCCGCGGGCCGGGCTTCTGATCGCCGGGTTCGAGGTTCCCCACCTGCATGTGCATGTGTTCCCCTCGTGGGGCATCGACGACTTCGACTTCGCGAAAGCCGACCACGATCCCGATCCGGCCGACCTCGACGCGGCTGCGGACGCCGTGCGCTCAGCGCTGCGCGCCGCAGGGCACGGCCAGCAGGTACCCGGCTGATCGATCCCGGCTGACTTGCTCAGGTCGCTGAGACTTCGTAGCCCGCCTCGTCGATGGCGGCGCGCACCGCTGAATCGTCCGCCTTCGGGTGGCTGATGACCCTGACCAGGCCAGTATCCAGGTCGACCTGCACACCGGTGACGCCCACGATCAGGCCGATCTCATCGGTCACCGCGTCGACGCAGTGCTGGCAAACCATCCCGGTGACTATGTACTCGCTGATCGTGGCAGTGTCTCCCACGTCGTGACCTCTCTCATAGTTGTTCAGGTGGCCTGCACGTTGCGTCAAGAACGGACCAGCCGGGCGATCGCGTCGGCAGCTTCCTTGACCTTGATGCCGGGCTCGGCTCCGTCAGCCGCGGCGTCGGCCACGCAGGTGGCCATATGCTCTTCGAGCAGGACCAGCGCGAAGGATTGCAGCGCCTTGCTGGCGGCCGCGACCTGGGTCAGGACATCGATACAGTACTGATCCTGCTCCACCATGCGCTGCAGCCCGCGGATCTGGCCCTCGATCCGGCGGAGCCGTTTGAGATGGGCGTCCCGGTCCTTGGCGTAGCTCGCCACTCGCTGTCCTCTCCCGAGCCTGCCCTATACCCCCGCTAGGTACTGCACGATACCCCCTTCCGGTATATCCGTGTGGCAGCCGTGACGCCGGAGCTAGGGCGGCACCAGCACCACCCATACCGGGCCAGGTGCAAAGGTGAGCGGGGATCCATCCGGCAGGGTGAAGGTGGTGATCGCGTCGGCCGCCGGGCGCGACCAGCGCCCGTTGAAGGACAGCCCGTCGCGAAGTACGACCGCATCACCGGTACCTATGGTCGACGCGAACGGTGACGGCGCTCCGGCGGCGTCGTGTACCGCGGTGTCGCGCACTGCCACTCGCTGCAGCACCACGGTGGCCGCACCGGGCCGCGGTCCAGCGGCCGAGGTGAGTGGGGCGCCATCCATGGAGATCACCCACCTCGACTCGGCCGGCACCCACTGCACTCCGATGTTCGTCGCGCGGTAGTGGACGTTCGTTGCCGGCACGGGGTTGCCGCCCGCAGGAGTGGGACCGAAGCGGAACCCGATATCCCGCGGCGGCGCGCCTCCCTGGCGCACCAGGTTGGTGTCGGCATAAAGGTTGTGCGGTATCGGCCTGCTCCGGTCCCGGTAGTAGTCGCCCGGCCGCCTCGGGGCCGAGGCGTCGAGCACCGGTGCCTGCGTCACCATCGCGCCGACCTCGGCCGCACTGCCGGAGAAGGCCAGCGCCGGGTGGCCGAAATTGGCCAGCAGCTGCAGATCACTCATCCGCGCGCTGCGCACCGGACCCACCACTGGCGGGAAGTGGGACTGAAACACCGCGAGCAGTCGGCTGATGCCGCCCTCGACCGGCTCGACGTAGACGAGGTCTGCGGCCGCGAGTCCGGTCTGCGGGCGAGCCGGTGCGGCGTTGTCAATCTTGACGCAGAGCACCGGCGCACCGAGGTCAGTGGCCAGTCCGGTGAACGGCGACACCGGTGGCGTTGGTGGTGGCGACGGACTGGGTGAGCTGGACGGACTTTCCGATTCGAGCGGGTCTGGAGGAACCACCGGCGGGGCAGCAGAGCTGGAGCAGGACAGCAGCGCAGGGAGCAGCAGGACGAGGACCAGCGCCAGCACCTGCCACAGCACGCTCCTGCGCTGGCCGATATCCACCACTCCCTCGCCTGCTACGTGGGGCAACGTTGAGTGACACAGTTCCTACCAGCCGTGACCGACCGGGGTGAAGCCACGACTTGCCGCTCAGCGACTAGTCCAAGCCGTTCACCGTCTGCGCTCCCGACACCGAAGGCACCCGACCGAGTCGTTACCCGAAATTCGCGCCTGTTGTGATGTTCATTCCCGTTCCTCGCACTATATAGACAAAAGATCACTGAACGTTACTGAGATTCCCCTATATGTGTCCCTCCGTTCGGAGGGATGACAACGAGTCGCCGCCCGATTACGCTGGGAGAGATAGCTCAACGTCACCACCGGGGGCACCTAGTGAGTGTGAGCCACGAACTTGATCGCGTCGAACCTCGAACCGGGCTGACACCTCTGCGCCCGCGGCGGTGGAAGCTCTGGCGGGAGCGCAGGGCCGTCGTCGGCTACGTCCTCACCGTCGATATCGTGGCAGTCGCGCTGGCCGTCGGGGTGATCGCGGCAGTGCCGGTGCACTCCGGTGACCTGTTCCGGTTCAGTCTGCTGGTCGCGGGGGCGCTCGCCCACCAAGAGGCGGTTCGCAAGATCGAGATTCTCCGTGAGCGGGCTGTCGGCAACGGCCTGCACACCAACCTCAAGTCGTTGTGGATCTTCGCCGCCGTGTTGTCGGTCCCGTTGCCGCTGGTCTTCGCCCTGACCGCAGCGGTATACCTGCACTCCTGGTATCGGAGCAGTCCCGGCAGCCTTCATCGCAGGTTTTTCTCAGCCGCGACCATGGTGCTGGCGGGCGCGGCCGCCGTCGCGGTCTTGCAGCTGGTCCGGCCCACCGGATATCCGATCATTGCGCACGGCCCACTGGGGCTTGTCGTGCTGGTCGGCGCCGGGACGGTGTACTGGCTGGTCAACTACGCGCTGGTGGTCGGCACTGTGATCCTGTCCGACCCGCTGCAACCGGCCCGCCAGGCCCTGGGCAACCCGAGTGACCAGGTCGTGGTGGCGGCCTCGCTCGGGCTGAGCGTCGCGCTTGCCGCGATGCTGGTCTGGGAGCCGTGGCTGATCACCGTCCTCATGATCACGGTTGTCGCCCTGCACCGCGCATTATTGTTGCCGCATTTCCAGCAGGCCGCCCGCACCGACAGCAAGACAGGCCTGCTCACCGCCGGCTTCTGGCACGAGGTCGCCGGCCGGGAGCTCCAACGGGCCTGCCGCCTGGCCGTGCCGCTGGGGGTGCTGATGCTCGACCTGGACCACTTCAAATCGTTCAACGACCGGATGGGGCATCTCGTCGGCGATCAGCTGCTGCGTGCCGTGGCCGACGAGCTCCGCTACGAGACCCGCCCCTCCGACCTCGTGGGGCGCTTCGGCGGCGAGGAGTTCGTGATCCTGCTGCCGGGGGTGGGAACCGCCCAGATCGAGCCCGTTGCGGATCGGATCCGCCAGCGCATCAGCCGGCTGTGCGTCGTCGTCCACGGCCCGCAAGGCCAGCCGGTCACGGTGGGGGGCATGTCAGTGTCCATCGGGGCGGCCGTCAGTCCCGACGACGGCCAGGAGCTCGACCGGTTGCTACTGGCCGCCGACGGCGCCCTGATGGCCGCCAAAGCCGCCGGCCGTGACCGAGTACATCTCGCCACGCGCTGACCGGGACACTGTGACCGGGACGCTGGGGGCACTCTAGAAGCATGGAGCTCGGGCGGCTGGGGACGCGGGAGTTGCTGCAGCGGGCTCGCGCGGTGCGTGATGCCGCGCACGGCAGGCGGGTGACCTACTCACCGAAGGTGTTCCTGCCGCTGACCATGCTGTGCCGGGACCGCTGCGGCTACTGCACCTTCGCACACGCGCCCCGCGAGCTGCCGGCGGCCTACCTGGAGCTCGACGAGGTGCTGGCGATCGCTCACCGGGGTGCGGAGCTGGGCTGCCACGAAGCGCTGTTCACCCTCGGCGAGCGCCCCGAACAGCGCTATCCCGAGGCGCGGCGCTGGCTGGCCGACCACGGGTACAGCTCCACCGTGGACTACCTCGTGGCAGCCTGCCGTGAGGTGCTCGCCCAGACCGGGTTGCTCCCGCACGCCAACGCCGGTGCGATGCACCGCGATGCGCTGGCCATGCTGCGCCCGGTGACGGCCAGCCAGGGGATGATGATCGAGTCGTTGCGGCCGGACCTGGCCGCGCACCGGGGCGCACCGGACAAGGACCCGGCCCGGCGGCTGGCCACCCTGCGTGCCGCGGGTGAGCTGTCGATCCCGTTCACGACCGGGATCCTGGTCGGCATCGGCGAGACCGAGGCTGATCGCGTCACCGCCCTCGCCGCGATCGCCGGCATCCACCGCAGGTACGGGCACGTGCAGGAAGTGATCGTGCAGAACTTCCTGCCCAAACCGGGCACCGCGATGCGCCACACCCCACCCTGCCCGCCGCAGGAGCACCTGCGGGCCATCGCGCTGGCCCGGCTGCTGCTGCCGCCCGAGGTGCACGTGCAGGCTCCGCCTAACCTCACCGACGACCCGGCGGGTGTGCTGGCAGCCGGCATCGACGACTGGGGCGGTGTCTCCCCCAGCACCGCCGATCACGTCAACCCTGAGCGACCGTGGCCCACACTGGACGAGCTGCGCCGGGCCACCCAGGCGGCGGGGCACACCCTCGCGCCCCGGCTCACGGTGTACCCGGACTATGCCCTGGACCCGCACCGGTGGCTGGACGACGCAGTGCGCTTCGGGGTGCTGGACCGTTCCGACGCCGAGGGCCTGGGCCGCGACGACCCGGGCGCGGTGTTCCCCGAACACGCCCAGCAGGCCACCAACGTCGGCGACGGCGCCGAGGTGCTGCTGTCCGGCCGCCGCTCCACCGCCTGGTATTCCGGTACCGACCTCGCGCCGCCCGCGCTGCTGCCCGCCGCGGCCGGTGCGGTTGGCCCGGTGCATGAGGTGCTCGACGGGGTTCGCGCCGGCCAGCGGCCCGGGATCGAGGAGCTGGTGACGCTGCTGCGTGCCCGCGGCCCCGAGGTTCCCGCCGTTGCCGGGTTGGCCGACGAGCTGCGCGCCGCCACCGTCGGCGACACGGTCACCTACGTCGCCAACCGCAACATCAACTACACCAACGTGTGCACGTTCCGGTGCCGGTTCTGCGGGTTCTCCAAGGGCAAGCTGTCGCTGAACCTGCGGGGGGCGCCGTACCTGCTCGAACTGCCCGAGATCGTGGAGCGGGTGCTCCAGGCGCAGCGACTAGGCGCCACCGAGGTGTGCCTGCAGGGCGGGATCCACCCCAGCTTCGACGGCGAGTACTACCTCACGGTGTGCCGGGCCATCCACGAGGCGGCACCCGCAATCCACATCCACGGCTTCACCGCCCTGGAGGTCACCGAGGGAGCCCGCAGGCTGGGCGAACCGCTGGCGGGCTACCTCACCCGGCTGCGCGAAGCAGGGCTGCGGTCGTTGCCCGGCACGGCCGCGGAGATCCTCGACGACGAGGTCCGCGCCGTGCTCTGCCCCGACAAGATCACCACCGCGGAGTGGCTTGAGGCGCACCGGGTGGCGCACTCGGTGGGACTGCGCTCCAACGTCACGATGATGTTCGGGGCCATCGAGCAGCCCGTGCACTGGGCCCGGCACCTGCTGCGCACCCGCGACCTGCAGGCGCAGACCGGCGGGTTCACCGAGTTCGTCGGGCTGCCCTTCGTGCACATGGCGACCCCGATGTACCTCAAGCGGGCGTCCCGGCGCGGGCCAACCTGGCGGGAAGTGCTGCTGGTGCACGCGGTAGCCCGGATCGCCTTCCATGGGCTGATCGACCACGTTCAGGCGTCCTGGGTCAAGATCGGCGCCTCCGGTGCCCGCCAGCTGCTGCAGGCCGGGGTGGACGACCTCGGCGGCACGCTGATGGACGAGAACATCAGCCGCGCCGCCGGCGCCAGCCATGGGCAGGGCCTAAACGAGGCCGGCTTCCAGTCGATCGTCACCCCCCTAGGCCGCCCACTCGCCCAGCGCACCACCCTCTACGAACCCGTGGGTGTCAGGACCCGGTGTCGTACTTGAAAGACAGGTTCAGCCTGACCCGGTAGTTGGCCACCTGGCCGTCTTCGACGGTCACATCCTGGCGGACCACTTCGGCGACCCGAAGATCCCGGACGCTTCTGGCTGCGGTCTTGATCGCGTTGGCCGCCGCGGCCTCCCACGACTCGGTGCTTACGCCGATCACTTCGGTAACCCGGTACACGCTGTCGCTCATGGCTCGGACCCCTCTCCCCAGTTGCACCCCCCGGCGGGTCCGGGATCACATCCGAGGCTAGGGCAGCCGACCCCCGTGGCGCACCCATTGGTTCTTGGTCCGGTCAACGGGTGAGCACCCGCAGCTGCGCGAACAATTCGTCGCGGCTCGACACCTGCAGCCGCTGGCGCATCCGGGCCACATGGTGCTCGACGGTCTTCGCCGAGATGAACAACCGCTCCCCGATCTGGCGGTAGGTCAGGCCGGTCAGGATGAGCTCGGCCACCTCCCGCTCCCGATCACTGAGCATGGGCGGCCCGGCATCCGGGCGCGAGTCGGCCGCTGCGGGCACTCGCGCAGGCGGATCGCCTACGCCGCCTTGCGCCGGGCCACCTTTCGCTAGGCCATCGTCCATCGGAGAGCTCGACGCCCCGGGGCCGGTTGCCTGCAGTGCCCGGGCGCATCCGAGCAGCGCGACCATGACCTTGCGGTCAGTGGTGCGGATCGCTGCCTGGCCAGCCAGCCGGGAGCCGTCGTTCGCCAGCCCGATCGACTGCAACCCCCGCGCCGCGGACTCCACCTCGGACGGGTCGACCTCCCCGGCAAGCACCTGCATCCAAGCCCGACCGCCGGCTGCCAGCACTGCGGCGTAGTGGCTGCTCTTCGCGGCCTTCATCAGCGCGGTCGCATGGGGCTCGGCGGCACCCGGCTGCTCCTGCAGGATCGCGGCGTGCAGGCCGTACCAGTGCAGCGGCGCAGCCCACAGCGGCGGGTCGCCCAGACCCTCCAGCAGGATGCGGGCCTGCTCCAGGTGCGGCGCCACCCGGTCGAACTCCCCGAGCCTGGCAGCGGCGACTGCCAGCTCACCAAGCGGCAGCAGGGCGAACAGGTCGGCCGGGTGGCGGACGATCGCCTCTCGGGCCGCACCCCAGGCGGTGACCAGCGTGGGGATGTCGCTCTCCCGCCGGGCCAGGCCGACCGCCAGCGCCGCAGCGAGCAGATCCTCCCGAGGTTCCAGAGCGCCGGTGTCCGGGATGGAGCGGGCAAGCCAGCGCCGGGCCGTCGCGGTATCGCCCCGGATCATCGCAGTCCAGGCCAGCAGCAGCTGGTAGCGGGCCCGCGCGAACGACCCGCCGGCGCCGGAGCCTAGAGCCCGCTCCAGGACCGATACGGCGACGTCGAGCTCGCCGGAGTGCAGGGCCACGATCGCCGCCAGCGCCGCTGGGGTATCCGGGAGCAGCGCGACCCGCCCGCCCGCTTCCAGCAGAGCCGCGGCCTGGGTCAGGGTGGACAGTGCGGCGGTCGGCGAGCCGACCACGGACTCCAGCACCCCGGTGGCCATCAGCGACTCTGCCCCGGCCAGCAGGGTAGGCGGTCGGTCGCCGACCCCGGCGGCGAGCACCTCACGCGCCTCGGCCAGCGACCCGGTGCCGAGTAAGGCCAGGGCCGCCAGCGGTGCGGCAGATCCCATCCTGGCTGGGCCGATCCAGCGATACACCTCGGCGCTGCGGGCCAGCAGACCGCGCTGGGCTAAGACCGCGGCAGCGACGCTGCCACCCCTGGCCACGTCGGGACCCGAGGAATCGGACAGGGCCTGATCAGCCAGCCGCAGTGCACCGTCCAGGTCACCCGCCAGAGCCGACGCCTCGGCCCGCCGGGCCGCCAGCGAGGCGGGGTCCGCGCCCGCCGTAATGGCCTGGGTGTACAGGCGCGCGGCGCGCGATGCGGCGTCCGATCGAGCTGCATCGGAGCGCTCGGCGTCGCCAGCGGCTTCGAAAACGGCCACCAGGTCGCTGCCGCGGGCACCGGCCTCGACCAGTTCGTGGGCCAAGTCCAGCACCGGACGGTTGCGTTGCAGGTGGGCGGTCAGCACCCGCTGCTGGACCGCCCGCCTGGTCTCCGGAGGCCTGCCGGCCACCACCGCTTGTGCCACCAGCGGGACGACCCCACCCTGGCTCCCGCCCGGGTCATCGCCCAGCAGCAGGCCGGCGGCGTGCGCCTGCGACCGCAGGTCGGCGACCGGGGTGGGATCAAGCTCGAGCACCGCGGCGAGAACGTCGGTGTCCATCACTGCACCGAGACTGACCGCCAGCAGCAGTTCGCGTAGCCGGGTGGGAAGCCGGTCGAGATCGCGGCGGACGCGGTCGACGACGTCCTGCGGCACCCTCGGATGCTCGTGGTCGAGCGTGCCA
>DATDHI010000481.1:0-9497 GCA_036521655.1 Pseudonocardiaceae bacterium
GGGAACGCTGCAACTCGAAGTCCTCGACACAAGAATCTGGGAAACCCGCGACGAACTTGCCAACGCCATCTTCGAGTGGATAGAATGCTGGTACAACACCCAACGCCGACATTCCAGCCTCGAAATGCTCCGGCCGGTTGAATTCGAAGCCCTCTACACCGACCAGACGTCCACACAGGACGATCACTGACCCCACACCCGGGGTGTCCGTGCTCGGGGGTCAAGCTCACACCCCGGCCGCGGACCACATCCACCACCGGTCCCAGATCGACCCGGATAACCGGTCGGAACTCACCCCACCGGGTCGACCCGCAAAACGGTCCGCCGAATCAACCCGGACCGGCCGGCCGGTCGACCCACCGCGGCACCCCAGCACGGCCCGATGACTCGACCTGACCCCACGCCGGCAACCCAACCCGCGGGCCGACCCAAGCCGCCAGAACCGACAGGCGCCCCTCCCGAGACGTCAGCGCGGAACGTCCCGCTGCCCATCCCGGAGACGTCTCGTCCTGCCGTCCCGGCTCGTCCCACCGAGCGTCCTGCGGCGCTGTACCACCAGGACGGCGGGCGATGACAAAGCGCCGGAACGCCGATATAGAACGGCCGGATGACGAGAGGGATCTCCTACGCGCGGCCGTTGCTCGAACTCGGGCCGACCAGGGACTTCCTTCGACTATCGAAGATCCCGCCGCCCTCGATCGAATCGCGGCGGTATTCCGGCTAGTTAAAGACTCGAAGAGGAGCCGCCATGATGTTGCGTAGCCGTGGATCCCTCCGAAGGGTCACCCAAGCAAACACCCGTGCCTCCGATGCCGCAGTAGCCGTTCGGGTTCTTGGCGTCGGACAGGTACTGCTGGTGGTAGTCCTCGGCGTAGTAGAACTCGGCTAGCGGGGCGATCTCGGTGGTGATCTGGCCGCGGCCGGCGGTGGTGAGCGCTTGCTGGTAGGTGGTCCGGCTCGACGCAGACTCGACAGCTTGCTCAGCATCGGTGGGGTAGATGGCCGAGCGGTACTGGGTGCCGCGATCGTTGCCCTGGCGCATCCCCTGCGTCGGGTCGTGGCCCTCCCAGAAGACCCGCAGTAGCTCTGCGTAGGAGATCTGCGCAGGGTCGAAGACGACCAGCACGGCCTCGGCGTGCCCGGTGTGCCCGGAGCACACCTCTTCGTAACTGGGGTTCGGGGTGTGGCCGCCGGCGTAGCCCACTGCGGTGGAGTACACCCCGGGGGTGCGCCAGAAGATCCGCTCGGCACCCCAGAAGCAGCCCATCCCGAACACCGCGGTGCGCAGTCCATCTGGGAACGGGGGCACGATGCGGTGGCCCGTCACAGCGTGCCGCTCTGACACGGGCACCGGGGTGGAGCGTCCGGGCAGCGCCTCGTCGGGAGTCACCATACGGGTCTTGTCGCGTCCGAACAGCGCCATACCACCGAGGTTACGCCGAGCCCACCCGCGCAGGCTCCCCCCCTACAGCGCCACATGGATGCTTGTCGCTGTCCGGAGGCCCTCCTGGAGGACCACATGGATGCTTGTCGCTGCTGGGGCGCCGGAGGTAGCGGCGTAGGGACAAGGTGGGTTGTTCGATGTAGCGCCAGGATAGCCAACCGCACAGGTAGGACAGCGGCAGGGCGGTGACAGTGAGCAACCATTGTGTACTGGCACCGGCCATGATCAGTAACTGCTGCACCGGGAACGCCCATACGTACAAGCCGTAGCTGCCGAATACCCAGGAATCGTAGCCCTCGAGCCGAGCGGGCCAATGGAAGGCCAGCACGATCGCCCCGTACCCGGCCATGAACGGCAGAGTCAAGGCCCCGGCCTTGGTGGTGTGGACCGCGATCTGCAGCCCAACCAGTGACCACGCCACGAATGGGGACAGTGGAATTTGATGCCGGTAGGCGTGCAGCACCATTCCGATGCTGAACGCGACGAGGAAAGCGACCATCGACCCGATCGGCACCTGCAGGAACGAGCCGCCGTGTCCAGGGTTGCCGATGCCGGCCTCGAAGCGGCGGTCCAGCGCGATGAGCACCAGCGTCAGGACGATTGTCATCCACGGCGCTCGACGGAACAGCCCGAATGCGCCGAGCGCCAGCACCAGAAGGTACCCGGTGAACTCCATGGACAGCGTCCAGATGGAGCCGTTCGCCGACCACGGCCAGGGATTGCCGTCGAACACCCCGGGTAGCCGATGCTGCAGCGTGTACAGACCCGCATTGTTGACGATGTATCCCCACGTCTCGCTGGCCGAGAAATACTTCCGTAGGCTGTAGCGCGTGACCAGTGGTCCGATTATCAGCGCTGTGAAGAATACCACGCACAGCAGCGGGGGCCACAGCCTCAGCACCCGCTTGGCACTGAAGCGCCACCAGGACGGATCCTGCCGCCAGCTGTCGCTGATCTGGTAGCCGCTCATCGCGAAGAATCCCATCAAGGCGATATAGCCAGGCGACAGGTTCCACGAGATGGGGAAGACCGTCAGGCGTGACGAGTCGGTCAGCGGCGCCGAGTGGTCGACCACGACGGTCAGCGCGCCGATCATCCGCAGCCACGCAAAACCGGTGTTCGGATGCGCCTTCATGGTCAGCGGCGCGCGGGTAGATCGACCATCCCTCGCGTGCTCGGTACCACTCATCAGCGCGGGAGGTTAACAGGGCCGGGCAGGTCCATCCCCCGGCACCCAAGAGCGGGTCACTCGACTCGGGTCACCCGACGGGGGAGTCGGTCGCGTGCCCTGCATGGCCGCTGTGCACAATGTGCCCTCACCCGATGTCTAGAGGGGGTAGCAGAGAGTGACCTGGCCGGACGGAATACATCAGCTCGACGAGGACCTCGCTGCGGGGCTGCTGTCCCCTGAGGAGCATGCCCGGCGCTGCGACGAACTGATGCAGGGACCCGCGCAGCCCGCCAACCCGTTCCCGCCGCCGTTCAGCTGGGACGGCACGCCCCCCGAGGCGTCCACGCAGGTGATGTCCGCGGTCCCGCGGAACACCAACGACCCTGCAGACACCACCCAGGTGGTGCGAACCGGCGACGTCCAGGACTCTGACCGCACCCAGGTGGTGCCAGGCCAACAAGGCGGGCGCCCAGCACCCTCCTACCAGCAGGGCCAGGTCAAGGACCTGTTCCAGCCCCTTGACAACTCGGCGCCACCCTGGGCCAGCTCGGACCTACCGCCGATCGCTGATCAGCAGAGCGCCTGGATGCGGCAGGGTCCCGAGGTGTTCGCGACGCCTGCAATGCAGTCCCGGTCCAAGCAGATCGTCGGGATCGCCGTGGTCGCGGTGCTCGTGCTTGGCCTGGCGGTCGCGGGTGTGGCCTACTCCCTGAGCAAGGGCTCCCCGAACCAGGCGAGCACCGTACCGCTCGCCCACCAGCCGAACCAGCCGAACCAGCCAAACGAGCCCGAGCGCGTGCTACCGGCGCCGCCGCCCCCGCGCGCGGCTCCGGTGGACACCACGCAGGCCCTCATCGACCCGCCCGGCCAGACCCGCGGCGGTGGTGGGCTGCTGGACCTGCCCCTGGTGGAGAGCGGCAAACTGGTGCCTCGGCCCATCCTGAGTGCCCTGCGGGCCGGCGGGATGACTGACGGCGTGCTCAAGACAACCACCGAGGGCGCCAACACGATCGGTATGTTCGCTTTCACGCTGCGCAACGAGCAGGCGGCGACGGGGGTGGCGAACACGATCGTCTCCGTGCAGCGCGACGGTGGGCTCAAGGACGACGGCAACCGCGCCCAGCAGGGTGTGACGGTGCTGGGTACCGACCCGAGCTCCCCGTCCACGGTGTACCGGGCGGTCTACGTGCTCTACAACCGGGTGATCTTCTTCGAGACGATGGGGCCGGATCGTGAAGCCGTGCAGGCCACCTTCGACTCCCTGATCCGCCAGCAGGTGACCTACGCGCCGCCAACGGTCCGGGCCTTACGCTAGCTTGCTGGCGGTGTCCAGAACGTCCTGCAGGGCGGCGCGGGCGACGTCCGGGCCGAACCGTTCGGTGACCGCGCTGGCCCCGGCCTCGGAGAGGGTTCCCCACAGCACGTCATCCTCGAGCAGGGTCACCACCCGGTCGGCGAACCCGGCGGCATCCGTGGCGACCAGCACGTGCAGCCCATGAGTCAGACCCATCCCCTCGACTGCTACCGGGGTGCACACAGTGGGCAGTCCGGCGGCCATGCTCTCGCCCACCTTCCCCTTGACGCCGGCCCCGAACCGCAGCGGCGCCACCGACAGCCGGCACTGCTGGTGCAGTGGCGCCAGATCGGCCACCCAACCGTGCACCTTGATGGTGTCAGAGGCCAGCTCCAGCACGTCGGGCGAGGGGTTGCTGCCCACGACGTGCAGCACCGTTGCCGGGTGCCGCAGGTGCACCAGCGGCAGCACGTCGCGGGCCATCCAAGCCGCCGCGTCCCGGTTGGGCAGGTGGTCGAAGCTGCCGACGAACAGCAGCCCGGCTCGCCCGTGCGGCCCAGGCACGTCGTCCACCGGGTGGTGCACGTTGGACAGCACCCGCACATCCGCCGCCGGGACCAGGCTGTGCAGCAGGCGCTGCTCGTGATCGGAGACCACGAAGGTCAGATCGCTCGCCCGGACCAGCCCCAGCTCCAGCTCCTTGGACGCGGCCGCCTTACCCGCCAGCCGCGCGGCACCCTCCTCATCACCCGTCGACGCGGCCAGCTCGGCTTGCCGCTGCAAGCGCAGGAAGTGCAGGTCCACGGTGTCATACCCGACCAGGCAGCGCGGCGCGTGCATCCGCAGCTCCTCGAGCAGCGTCCAGGCCACCTGCGGGCGGCAGAGCATGGCCAGGGTGAGCCCCGCACCCGCCTCGCGCAGGAAGGTTTCCTGCCCGGCGGCATCGGGGATCACGGTGATCCCGTGGCGCTGCAGCTCGCCGGTGTAGGGCGCCAGCAGGGCGCCGTTGGCCGGGAAGAACACCACCCGCTGGCCGAGCTCGACCAGCGCCAGCAGCAGCTGATGCATGCGCATCGATCCGGAGTCGCGATCGGGCATCGGGACCTGGTGGTCGGCGACGAGCACCAGGCCTCCCCGGTGCCCGGCCGGCCCGCGCTGGCGGGCCAGCCACACGTTGAGCTCACTGGCCGCCGGCAGGTGCTCGGCCAGAGCGGACTCCCATTTCTCCACGAACAGCCCGCGGTTGATCTCCTGGTACCGCTTCACGCCGCTGGTCAGGTCGGTGCCGTTGGAGGCACCCTCGTGGTGCATCACCACCGCGGCCGGCTCGACGATCGTGCGGTACTGCGCCGCCCGGATGGCGAAGGCCAGGTCGGTGTCCTCGTAGTAGGCGGGCGCGTAGCGCTGGTCGAACCCGCCGAGGCTCTCGAAGAGGTCCCGGCGCACCAGGATCGCCGCTCCCGAGCAGTAGTCGACGTCGCGCCGCACCTGGAACTGGGGCGCGCCGGCGTCCTGATCGCGGCCGTAGTTCCAGCCGGAGCCGTCAGCCCAGACGATGCCGCCGCTTTCCTGCAGCCGCCCGTCCGGGTACACCAGCGCCGCGCCGACCAGGCCGATGTGGTCGTCGGAGTCGGCGGCGCCGACCAGCGCGTCCAGGGCGCCGGGCCGCACCTCGGTGTCGTTGTTGAGGAACAGCAGGTAGGCCCCGCGGGCGTGGCTGGCACCGAGGTTGCACGCCCCGACGAAGCCGAGGTTGCGCTCGGTGCGCACCAGCTGGACGCCTTGGCTGGCCGCCACCAGTTCGGCGGTGCCATCGGGTGAGGCGTCGTCGACGACCAGCACTTCGAACGGGACCCCGGGGCGGTGCTGCTCGAGGCTGGCCAGGCACGCTTGGGTGTAGTCCCACTTGCCGTGCACCGGCACGATGACGCTCACCAGCGGCGACGTACTGGTGTGCACAGTCACCGGTCCCTGTGACGTCGGGGCGGTAGCGCTGCGCCCACGGCCCCAGGCCCGCTCGTAGAGGTCGCGGCGCAGCGTCCCGCGCGGCGCCGTCCGCTCGATCACGCCACGGTAGCGGGAGATCAGCCGCTGCGCGGTGGCCGACTGCTCGGCCCGCAACGCACACACCTCCCGTTCCAGCTCAGCGGCCCGTCGCTCGGCCGAGGTGCAGAGTTCCTGACGCCACGACGACAGCGTCTCGGCCCGCTCCACGCGTCGCCGCGCCCTGGCCAACTCGGCATCCAGCCGCTGCACGTCACCGGTCAGCCGTTGCAGCAGCTGCGCGGTAGTGGCCTGCTCGGCGGCGGCCCGCTGCTGCTGCTCGGCCAGCTCACGGCGGGTCGCGGCCAGCTCGCCATCCCGGCGCGCGGCACGGTCGGAGTACTCAGCGGCCCGATCCCGCTCCCGGGCCAGGGCGCGCTGCGCGTCCCGCACCAGGGTCAGGTCGGGATCGATGAGTGCGCTGAGCTGGGGCAGCGCCGGCAGCGCCACATCGCTGGCGATCCCGAGCAGGTAGGTGTGCGGTGCCTCCTGCGCCACCTGCCAGCCGCCCTCAGGTGTCCGCCGCAGCGACTGCGCCGACACCGTCCCGGTTGGACCGGTGATGAGCGATCCGACGGCGACGTTCTGGCGCAGCACGGCGATGTGCCGGAAGGAGTCGCCGAGCAGCGTACGGAACTCCGCCGCGGTGAGCTCCCGGACGTGGTAGGGATTGTCGTTGCCGTGCTCGTGGCTGTACACCGTCACGTCGGGCGTGCTGGTGAGGAACAGGCCGCCCGGCGTCAGCAGCGCGCGGGCCACCGCGACCAGCATGTCGTGGTCCTCGACATGCTCCAGGGCCTCGAAGCAGGTGATGACGTCGAATTGCCCGGCACCGGCGAGCAGCTCAGGATCGATCATCGACCCGACCGTGAAACGCAGGTTCTCCCGCGGGTAGTTCGCGGCGGCGTGCGCCACCGTCTGCGGGTCGATGTCGACGCCCACCACCTCGCGGGCCCCGGCGGCCAGCAGCGCGGGCCCGTAACCCTCGCCGCAGGCGAGATCGAGCACCCGCGCGCCGGTGGTGAAGCGGGCCGCCAGCGCGTACCGGTGGTAGTGCTCGTAGACGACCTGCAGGTCGTCAGTCCACGGCACGCAGCGCTCACCAGTCCACTCGATGCGGCGCTCCGCTGGGGCCCGGACGTCGTCATCCATTCGCGTCTCCCCACATTCGGCGGGTCGGGTGATGCAGGCTACCTAGGGTGCTGCGCGACGCACCCCCCGGAGCTACCTGGTTACTGTGCACGCCATGTCGGTGACCGACCGGAGCCGCGTCCACGACGGGTGGCGCCTTCGGGAGCAGCGCCCCCGTCGGGGCGGCCGCCGACTCACCGCGCTGGTCTGCGCGGGCCTGTTCTTCCTCGGCCCGACCATCGCCTCCAGCGCCGGCCTGCAGTCCGCACCATTTGAGAACCGGCCGCTAGCCGCGTTCGGCGATCCACGGCAGGGCTGGGGGTGGCTCGCTGGCCTTCCCGCCTGGGCGGCCGATCATCTGCCGATGCGGGACCGTGCAGTCCACACGGTGGACGCCCTGAGCAGGGGGGTATTCGGCGAGCCCGCACCCCTGTCCGGATCGCCGTCCCGGCCTGGCCCGAACGGCCCGGTCGCGCCCGCTGCCGCCCCCCCGGACGGCCCGCGGCTCCCGGTGTCCGCATACCCCGCGGTGATCGAGGGCCGCGACGGATGGCTCTACCTGGGCGCGGATGTCAGTGGCGCGTGCGCCCCGTCTCGCTCACTGGACGACACACTGGATTCGTTGCGCCGGCTGCGCAGGGCGGTGGAGAGCTCCGGCCGGCGGTTCGTGCTGGTGGTGGCCCCGGACAAGACGACCATGGTGCCCGAGCACCTGCCCGCGCAATACCTCGGACGGGACTGCGCCTCGCGGGCCAGGAGTGAGTTCTGGCGCCGGCTGAGCGCCGAGACCGGTGCGATCGACCTGCGGCCGGCGTTGGCCGACGTCGCCCGGCGCAAGGGCTCACCGGTCTACTACCCGGCCGACACACACTGGAGCCAGGAGGGTGGCCTGGCGATGACCTACGCGCTGGCGGACCGGATCGAGCCGGGCATCACCCGGACCTGGCAAGTGGGCCCGGCCGGTTACACTCCGTGGTCGGACGACATCAGCCCGCTGATCGGGCGCAGCGGCCAGCGGATGATCCCGACATACTCGCTGGCGCCGGACGGGCGGCAGGACCGCACCCGCCCGATCGCCAGCGACTTCCGGGCGCCCCTGCGGCTGACTGCGGAGCCCGCCGCGGGCACCGTCGGCCAGCCGGTGCGCATGATCGCTGACTCGTTCACCCAGTTCGCCAGCCGCTACCTCACGGCAGTGTTCACCGACATCACCGTGGTACATCCCGAGACCGCAGCAGCCACCCCTCGGCCGTCCGGCGATCTGCTAGCCGGCGGCGATGTCATAGTGCTGGAGATCGCCGAGCGCAACCTGCTCAGCGGCACCTCACCGATCCTGCTCCAACCAGTGATCACCCAGATCAGCTCCGAACTGGCCCTCCACCCCCTGCACTAACCCCGGCCCTAAACCCCCGGCGTGTCGCTCTCTCATGCCAGTGTGTCGCGCTCTCATCCCCCGCGTGTCGAACCCTCATGCCCCTTGTGTCAGGGCGTCATGCACAGCTGGCGTCAGCCGGGGAGCCGGCGGCGGCCAGCGATGCCGAGGTCCGACCGGTGGTACCACTCCAGCTCGCGCTCACCCTCCAGCCAGCACAGCCGTATCGACATCCCGTGCAGCTCGGCAGGGAAATCGATGAGGAATGGCGCGAATCCCTTGAGTTCGATGCCCTGGCCGGGGAACCACTCGAGCATGTCGTCCAGCCGCGCCTGCAACGCCTTCATCTCCGCGATACCGCCGAGCGACGATGAGCCGGTGCGCAGGTCGACCGACAGCTCGGCGAGGTCCGCTCGGGCGGCAACAAAAGCATCAACCCGCCCACGCACCTCCGGCATCAGCGCACGGGCCTCAGCTGTCTCGAACAATCGGCGCGGCGCCACAGCGACCAGGGTAGTCGCTCAGCCGTTGGTCGGCGGCCGGTCCACGAGTTGGCTGAGGTAGAGCTGCTCGCCGAGCTTCTCCATCAGCTCCAGGTTGGTCTCAAGGTAGTCGATGTGGTTCTCCTCGTCGGCGAGGATGTCCTCGAAGATGTTGGCGGTGGTGATGTCACCTTTCTCCCGGCAGAGCGCGATACCAGGACGCAGCCGGGCGAGGACCTCCATCTCGACGGCCAGATCCGACTCCAACTGCTCCCGCACGGTCTGCCCCACTCGCAGCGAGAACAGCCGCTGATAGTTCGGCAGACCCTCGAGGAACAGGATGCGGTCGGTGATCCGCTCCGCATGATGCATCTCCTCGATGGACTCCGCCCTCGTATGCTCAGCGAGCTTGGTGAACCCCCAATTGGCCTGCATCTTGGCGTGTAGGAAGTATTGGTTGATAGCGGTCAGCTCACTGGTGAGCTGCTCGTTGAGCAATGCGAGAATCTCGTCGTCTCCGCGCACAGCTGACCACCCTCCGATAGCGCCCTGGATGATCA
>DATDHI010000482.1:0-5200 GCA_036521655.1 Pseudonocardiaceae bacterium
TCTGCGGGCCACCGAGCGCGGGGTGCCCCGGCCGCACATGCCGGTGCGGTCCCAGGCAGGTGCCCCGCTGGGGGAGACCACCTCGGGCACCTTCTCCCCGACGTTACGCAACGGCATCGCCCTGGCGTTGCTCGATTCCCCGGTGCGACTTGGGGACACCGTCGAGGTGGACGTCCGTGGCCGCACACTGCCCTGCGAGGTGGTCAAACCCCCCTTCGTGCCCTCCCACGTCCGCTCGTGAATGGCATTGAGTGCCATAACGCTGTTACGCACTCACGAGCGGCACGGGTACCGGGTGGCCGTGACTCGCGGCTGCGGCCAGCACGGCGTCGGTGACCGCGGCGGTGGCGGCGCGCTCGAGAAGGACCAGAGCAGAGCCGCCGAACCCGCCGCCGGTCATCCGAGCACCCAGCGCTCCTGTGGCGCAGGCGGCATCCACCGCGCAATCCAGCTCCGGGCTGGATACCTCCAGGTCGTCGCGCAGCGAGGTGTGTGAGGCCGTCAGCAGCGGTCCGATGTCCCGGACCCGGCCTGACTCCAACAGTGCCACCACCGTCCGTACCCGGGCGATCTCGCTCACCACGTGCCGGGCCCGCCTGCGCAGCAGGGGATCGGTCAGGCTGTCCACCTGCTCCCGCGAGGCCTCGCGCAAGCTGGGCAGTCCCAGCTCCGCGGCGGCCTGCTCCGCGCTGTGCCGGCGCGCGGCGTAATGACCATCCACGATCCGGTGCGGTGCCCGGGTGTCCACCACGAGCAGGTCCAGACCAGCGGCGAGGAGATCAAGCGGCACCTGCCGCATCCCCTGATCCCGGCAATCCAGCAGCAAGGCGTGTCCTGCGGTGCAGCACAGTGACGCGACCTGGTCCATCCCGCCGGTCGGCGCGCCCACCACCACGTTCTCGGCGCGCCGGCACGCCGCCGCTAGCATCATCCGCCCAGCGCTGGTTGCGGCCAGTCCAAGCCCGCATAGCGCGTCCACCGCCAACGCGACAGCGCATTCCAGCGCGGCGGAGGAGGCCAGCCCGGCCCCCGGTGGCACCGTCTCACCGACGAGCAGGTCGAGCCCGCCGACTGGGCGCCCCAGCGCCCAGATCACGCCCGCTGGATACGCCGCCCAGCCTTGCGGGTGGCCGGGACCCACCTCATCGAGCAAGCCATCCCAGGGCTTCGCATCGCGGCGCAGCGACCGCAGCCGGAGCAGGCCGTCGCTCCGAGTCGCCGCCACCACGGTGCGCTGCGGCAGCGCCAGTGGCAAGCACAGCCCTTCGGCGTAGTCGACGTGCTCACCGATCAGGTTCAGCCGGCCCGGCGCCGCCCACAGGCCCTCGGGGTCGCGGCTGAACGCGGCACGGAAGGCGGCCCGAAGTCCGGTACTCATGCCAGCTCCCGCAGCCGGTGCGCGATCCGTTCGGGGGTGGTGTCGTTGAGCCAGACTCCCACTCCGGACTCGGAAGCGGCGAGGTACTTGAGCTTCCCGGCGGCGCGGCGCACCGAGAAGAGCTGCAGGTGCAGCCGGGTGAGGTCCCGCCCTGGACCGACCGGGGCCTGGTGCCAGCCTGCGACATACGGCACCGGTCCCGGATCGCCCTGGTCGGCGAAGAAGCCGTCCACCCGCCGCAGCAGCGCGGGGTAGAGGGTCGCGAGCTCGCAGCGCTCGACGCTGTCCAGAGCAGCGAGGTCGGGAACCGCCCGGTGCGGCACCAGGTGCAGTTCCACCGGCCACCGCGCGGCGGCGGGCACGTACGCCGTCCACGCCGCCCCGCTGTGCACGACCCGCGTCCCGGCCCGCAGTTCGGCGGCGAGCACGTCCGACAGCAGGTCGCAGCCCGTGCGATCGCGATGCGCCACCGCCCGGGCGAGCAACCGCTCGGTGCGCGGCGGCAAGAACGGGTAGGCGTAGATCTGGCCATGCGGGTGGTGCAGGGTCACCCCGGTCTCCGCGCCACGGTTCTCGAAGCAGTACACCTGCCTCACGCCGTCCATCCTGGACAATGTGCTGGTGCGGTCGACCCACGCCTCAATCACCGTTGCAACCCGGCTCGGGGTGAGCTTGGCGAAAGAGCCTCCGTGTTCGCTGCTGAAGCAGACCACCTCGCACCGGCCGGTTGCCGGCCGCTGCGGCCACAGCGGATCACCGTCCACCAAGGTGGGTAACGGTCCCGGGTCGGGCCCCAGGGAGTGGTACCGGTTGTCGAACACCACCACGTCGTAGTCCTCGGCCGGGATCTCGGTCACCACGCCCCCTCGGCTGGGGCACAGCGGGCAGCTTCCCGCCGTGGGCAGGTGAGTGCGCTGCATCCGGTGTGGCGCGAGGATGACCCACTCTCCGGTGAGCACGTCCAGCCGCATCGTGGGCTGGGCCTGCGATGGGGACAGGTCGCGGCGGTCGTGAAGCGCGCGGGTGGCTGCGCCCGAGGCATAGGGTTCGCGGTCGTCGTAGTAGGTCAGAGCACGACCGTCGGCCAGTCGGGTGCGGGTGATCCGGGCGAGGGTTCGCTGCTCTCTCACGCGGTCAGGATGGCGCACAGGTGAGGTAGTGGGACGTCCTACCATTTCCGTGTGCGGCGGGATATCGTCCCTGTCATGAGTGCCGCGCCGCTGTTCACCCGCCTGCCGCACCCGCGTCCGGCCACACCGCAACGCAGGGCCGAGGTCCTGGCCGCGCCAGGTTTCGGGCTCTACTTCACCGACCACATGGTAGAGATCAGCTGGACGGCCGGGCGTGGCTGGCACGATGCCGAGATCGGCCCTTACCGGCAGCTGGCCATGGACCCGGCTGCCATGGTGCTGCACTACGGGCAGGCGATCTTCGAAGGTCTCAAGGCCTACCGGCAGCCAGACCGCAGCGTGGCCTGCTTCCGTCCGCTGGCCAACGCCGCCCGGTTCCGCCGCTCGGCCCGCCGGCTGGCGATGCCCGAGCTACCCGACGAGCTGTTCCTCGGCTCGCTGCGTGAGCTGGTGCAGGCCGACGTCGAGTGGGTGCCAGCCCCGGGCGGCGAGGAGTCGCTGTACCTGCGACCTTTTCTGCTTGCCTCGGACGTGGGCCTCGGGGTGCGCCCCTCGGCGACCTACCGGTACCTCCTCATTGCCTCTCCCGCCGGCCCTTACTTCCGCGGCGGGCTCAAGCCGGTGAGCGTGTGGTTGTCGACCGAGTACGTCCGGGCGGCTCCCGGAGGGACCGGGGAGGCCAAGTTCGCCGGGAACTACGCCGCCTCACTGCTTGCTCAGCAGCAGGCCGCCGACAAGGGCTGTGACCAGGTTGTGTGGCTCGACGCGGTGGAGCGGCGCTGGGTGGAGGAGATGGGCGGGATGAACCTCTACTTCGTCTTCGGGGAGGGCGATCAAGCCCGGCTGGTGACACCGGCGCTCACCGGCGCTTTGCTGGCCGGCATCACCCGCGACTCGCTACTCACCCTGGTCCGGGACCACAGGCTGGGTGTCGAGGAGCGCCGGATCTCCATCGAGGAGTGGGAGAAGGGCGTGGTATCCGGGGACATCTCGGAGGTGTTCGCCTGCGGCACGGCCGCAGTGATCACTCCGGTTGGCCGCGCCGCCTACTCCGGTGGTGAGTTCACCATCGGTACCGGCGCCCCCGGCCCGGTCACCACCCGACTGCGTGCCGCCCTCACCGCAATCCAACGCGGCGCCGCTCCCGACCACCACGCCTGGATGACCCCCCTCACCACCTGACCCCCGCCCCCGCATTCAGCAGGCTCAGCGGGGTTATCGGGCACCGGTTTACCCCGCTGAGCCTGCTGAATGCGGAAGCCCTACCGCGCACGCTGCGAGCACCACCGTGGTGGCCAGCTCGCAAGCCGCGCCCAGGACGTCGCCGGTGAGGCCGCCTAGGCGGCGGTGGGCGTGCGCCGACACCGCCACCACCATCGCGGCGGCTAGGGCTATCGCTAGGGGGGCCTGCCACGGGCGGCCGGGCACTGCTAGCAGTCCGGCCGCGAGTAGGGCGGCCGTCCAGGCCATCGGGACGGTGCGCGGCTGGCTGCCGGCCACCAGTGCCCCCATCCCGTCTGCCCGGGCCGCCGCCACCCCGGTCCGAGCGCACCAGCCGAAGCTGACCCTCCCAGCGGTCACCGCTAGCAGCACAGCGAGCAGTCGGCCGGTGCCGGTGAGGGCCCCTAGCGCCGCCGCCTGGGTGGTCAATACCAGGACCAGCGCCACCACTGCGAAAGGCCCGGTCGACCCGTCCCGCATCACCGCCAGGGCCCGTGCCGGCGTGCCGTAGCAGCCCAGCCCGTCGGCGGTGTCGGCGAGCCCATCGAGATGCATCCCGCGGGTCAGCACGGCCAGCGCAGCCACCACGGCCAGCCCGGCGAGCAACGGCGGGGTGCCCAGCGTGTCCAGGGCCGCCAGCGCCCCGACCGCCACCGCGCCCAGCCCCGCTCCGACCAGCGGCGCCCAGTAAAGGGCGCGGCGAGCCAAGGCACGATCCACCTCGGGAGGCGCACCCACCGGCACAATGGTCAGCCAGGACACCGCCAGTCGCAGCCCCCCGCTCACCGGGTGGACACTGGATCACCAGCGGGTCCGGAGACGCCGGCATCGTCGAAGGTGGCCATCTCGGCGAGCACCCGGACCGCCATCTGCACCAGCGGCAGCGCGGCCACCGCACCGGAGCCCTCACCCAGCCGCATCCCCAGATCCAAGAGGGGCTCCAGTTCCAGGTGCTCCAGCACGAGGGTGTGTGCGGGCTCCACCGAACGGTGCCCGGCCACCCACCACTGCCGCGCCCCGGGTGCCAGTTCCTCGGCGAGCATTGCCGCTGCTCCGATGACCACACCGTCAAGCACCACCGGGGTACGCCGCACCGCGGCCTGGGCGAGGAACCCGGCCATCGCGGCGAGGTCGGCACCCCCGGCGGTGCGCAGCAGCGCGACGGGGTCGCTGACCAGGGGGCGGGCCCGGCGCAGCGCGTCGCGGATCGCCGCGGTCTTGCGCATCCAGCCGGCATCATCGATCCCGGTGCCGCGGCCGACCACCGCGACCGGCTCCGCCCCGGTGAGCGCCGCCACGAGCACCGCAGCGGGGGTGGTGTTGCCGATCCCCATGTCACCGGCGATCAGCAGGTCGGCGCCACGGTCCACCTCCTCGTCGGCGATCGCGACCCCAGCGGCCAGCGCCTGGGACGCCTGCACATCGGTCAGTGCGTCCTCCCGGTCGATCGCACCGCTGCTACGGCGGACCT
>DATDHI010000483.1:0-28320 GCA_036521655.1 Pseudonocardiaceae bacterium
GATGCTGGGGAGAACTCCGTGTTGATCGGGACACCGGGCGCCACGGCCGCCCCGCGCAGCTCCGGAGCGTCAGGAACACCCTTTGCGTCGATGAGCGCCGCCCTGGTCCATCGGCTCCCGGTCATGGTCACGCTGGTGAGATCAGTGCGGAGCAGCCGCGCCCGGCTGAAGTCGGCACCGCTCAGGTCAGCCCCGGTGAGTTGCGCCTCGTCCAGGCGGGCGCCCACCAGACTGGTCCCGCGCAAGGTGGCCCGCTTCAGATTCGCCCCCACCAGGCTGGCACCGCTGAGATCGGCATCGGTGAGATCGACCTCCCGCAGGTCACGGTAGGAGAGGTCCTCGCCCTTCAAGCACGCGCCGCGCAGGTCGGCCGTCGGTGCGGTGCGTAGCCGGGCGCTCACCTTGCTGGCATTGGCCT
Source organism: Pseudonocardiaceae bacterium (assembly GCA_036521655.1). Lineage (GTDB taxonomy): Bacteria > Actinomycetota > Actinomycetes > Mycobacteriales > Pseudonocardiaceae. The sequence continues at coordinate 419 of DATDHI010000483.1, forward strand.
GTGCCACCTCGTTGGCGCCGGTCACGGACTTCGCCCAGGTCTCGCAGGCCCGGGTGTCAGCAAGGTCGCAGAGGAACTCGATGCTCAACTGGGACAGCAGGCGCTGGTGCAGTTGCGGGGGCGCGGCCACGCCGGAGTTGAGCTGCTCAGCGATCATGTTGGCGACCAGCCACTCTCCCACCGAGCGGTGGATGAAACCGAACAGGCCTTCGTTGGTGCGCACCAGCAGACTTCGTGCGCCGATGGCGAGGGCTGTTTCGTCAGGCGACAACCGGCGGTCGGCGAGGCCGGAGAGCGTCCCGGCCACTTCGGTGAGCTCGGCGAGCCGTAGCTGGGACTCGCCAGCCTCCGACAGGCGCACGGCCAGCGTGGTCACGGCCTGCCACAGGTCCTCGACGGGCAGGCCGACCGGAGCGCCACGGACCCCCGAAATCCGATTCGCTTGAAAGGACAACCAGGATTGCAGGATCTCCCGGTACAACCCGGCCGCGCTGATCGTGTGCCGCGCGTCGGCCGCCGCGCGCAGCCGGTCCTCATCCAGGTCTGCGATGAAGCTGAGCATGCGTGGATTCTGCGAGAGATCGAGCAGGTTCGGGATCCTCCCGATCATGTTCAAGCGGGCATCGGCCCTTCGCTGATCTCCGCCGTGACGGTTGACGAGGTACCTGCGAATCTCGGTGGAGGTGAAGCCCTCGACGGCGAGGATCTGCCGGTGGGGCATCAGGCCGACCCGCTCGCCCAGCGTGGTGAACACCTGCGCGTCTGACTTGAAGTGCTCCGTCCGGCTGGCCACGATGATCTTCGCCCGGTCCTGGGCGGCTTCCAGAAGCGTGTAAAGGTGCTCGGCGGCGCGGTCATAGGTGATCCGGGTGACCAGCTCGTCGAAGCCGTCGAACAGCAGGACGATCCTGCCCTCGCGCAGCATGTAGTCGAAAGCTTTGAGGTTGGGCAGTCCCTCGCCGTAGTTGGCCAGGTGCGCGGCCACCAGCCCGCGGACGGTGTGCGTCTTGTCCAGCGCCCGTAGCTCGATCAGGATCGGGATCAGATGGGGGGCATTCTCGGTGATGCGCCGGGTCACTTCGCGCAGCAGGAACGTCTTGCCACGCCCGGCGTTGCCCAGCACCAGCAGGAACCTCGGGTAGTCGGACGTGACCAGGCGCACGAGCTCGTCCGCGAGGTCCTCGCGAATAGCCTGATCGCCGGGACCCAGCTCCCGGAAGCGCTGCGGCACGTACAGGTCCGGGAGGTAGAGGGGATCGTTGCACAGCCGGTCCGTCTGCCTGGTGAGGTAGCCGTTCAGGTCCAGCAGACCCTGGAACTCGAGGAAGCTGCGCAGCCGCACTCCCCTGCGCAGCGCCTCCTCCCGGAGTTCCCGCGCGGGTGCGTGGCCCTCGTAGACCAGTTCCGAACCAGGGCCAGGCTCGTAGTGGAGGAATCCGTCAAGGACATCCCGGCTCAGTTCTCCGACGTGAGCGCCGACCCGCCACTGCGGGTTGAAGTCGTCCTCTTGCCGGGTGATCAGCAGGTGCGGCGGATCCGTCTCGACGTAACGGATCTTGATCCGCTCGTAACGGCTCTCGCAGACCTCCCTGATGCGGTCAAGGAGCAGGCTCTGCGGGTCGGCGGTGGGGATCAGCCCCAGGCGCTCCAGCGCGGGCGCGGGTTCCTCGCTGCCCGGAACCAGTTCCTCCGTCGCGGCTGGGGGGAAGACACCGTCGACGGCGTGCCACGAGCGCGAGACATGGACCGGACTGGCTCCCGCAGCGCCCCCGTAGGCCGAGAAGCGCCGCAGACCCTCGGCGGTCACCTGGATGATTTCCTCCTGACCAGGACCGGTCGCGGGGAGTACCGGCAGGCCCGATCCGAGGAAGCCGACGGTCGAGCCACCCGGGCCCGGACCGTGCAGCAGTAGGTTGAGGCGGGGCCCAAGCAGGCGGTCAAGGGTGCCGGCGTCACGTAACAGGAGGGGGTCGGCGCCGACCGCTCCGCTGCCGGGGTCGGGGTCGTGGCGGACGAAACCGATCCGCAGCCATCCGGAGTCCTCGAACGGCCGCAGCCGCTTGGCGAACCAGGCTGCCTGTGCGTCGCCGATCCAGCCGTAGTCGTCTCCCTGCCGATGGGTGACGGCCATTGTGGAGTTCAGGCCTGCAACGGCGACCCGGAGCTCGGGCACGGCGAACAGCGTCCACGCTTGCGCGATGTCGAACAGCGGCCCGTCCAAACCCTGGTAGAGCTCGCTGAACAACTGAGCGTAGAGCTCCAGCTTGGGGAAGTAGGGCTGCAGTGGCTGCTCGTCCTTGGACTGGCACTGCAAGAAGTAGGCCTGGCAGGCGATCCTGGACACGTCGTGGCCGCCGGGCACGATGAGCAACCGGTCGGGTTCCAGCCCTAGCACCACCCGCAGCCCGGTCAGGAACTTCAGCGCCTCGTCCCGCTCCTTCGGCCGGCCGGACTCCATCAGGTCGCCGGTGACGAGGATCAGGTCCGGATGAGGCGCACCGGTATTGGTCAGGTGGGTGACATTGGCCCAGATACGCGACTGCAGGTCACTCGCGTTGAGGGGCTGGGCGTCGGGGGGCGCAGCCATGCCCCTCCCGAATCGGGGTCCTGGCACGTGTAGCAGCGTGATTGCCTCGCGCCGGACTTGGGGCGCAGGGCTGGCGGGCGGGTAGGGAGGTGGTGTGGCCGGGGTACGGCGGGTGCGTGCCAGCTCGCGCGACTGCGCTGAGTCGCCTGCCTGGCGGGCGTCCGGCTCGTGCGGGGGTATCCCGCCCTCCTCGGGCTGCGGCACGTCGACTATGGCCGCCGTATGTGGGGGGAACCCCGGTGCCCGTGCGGGCTTGGCTCGCCCGGCCAGCGCGTGCCGGAGATTGCTCAGCAGCACATTGCTGGCCACACCAGGGTCGGTGACGCCTACCAGATCCACCCAGGTGATCGTAGAGAGCAGGCCCACCAGCGGGCAGTCCTCGATGCGGACGGTGATGAGCTTCGCGCGGTCGGTGCGCAACGCCGCCTGCCATTCCATGCGCCCGTATCGAGACTCGAGATAGTTGCGGGACAGCACGGCTACGACCACGGCCGCATCCCGCACGCCGCGATCCATGAAGTCGATAAACTCCGTGCCGGGAACGAAGTCCCAGGCCTGGATGAGGGTGCGGTGCCCGGCTGCCTCGAGCACCCAGGCGGCCCAGCTGGCCCAGCGCTCATCCGCCGGTGAGTAGCTGATGAAGAAGTCGATGGGAGGATCCGAGGCTGGCCAACTCGCCCCTGTTCGGGTGCTCGGGTTGTCTGCTCGCCACGGCATACCATCAGTATGACGTGCGCACCAACACGCTGCGCTAACGAAAGCGACCCATGACGACGCCATCCGGGCCCGGCCGTGTCAGGCCCGTCCAGGAGGATGCTGTCCAGGAGGACGTCGTTCCGGTGGGTGCCGCCCAGTGGTTTCAGGACCTGCTTGCGATGCTGCGTAAGCCCAGCATGCTCGACTGGATCAGGATCGGGCTTCTCATCGCCGGCGTCCTGTGCGTGCTGACCGGGCTGTTGCCGGCTGCGCAAGCCAAGGACAACCTGTCCCGGATCGCGCCGCTGCTGCTATTCCTGGGCAGCGTGATCGTGCTGGCCAAGCTTGCCCGGCAGGCTCAGGTCTTCGACGTCATCGCGTCCAGGATGGCGATCGTGGGGCGAGGCAACTATGCAGCACTGTTCCTGCTCTCGGTGGCCTTTGCCGCCCTCACGACGGTCTTCCTCAACCTGGACACAACGGCTATATTGCTCACACCGGTGATGCTGGCCCTTGCGCCCAAGGCGCGGATCGCAGCCCTGCCGCTCGCGATGACAACGGTCTGGCTGGCCAACACCGCGAGCCTGCTGCTGCCGGTCTCGAACCTCACCAACCTGCTGGCCGCTGAACGGGTGGCACTCGCGGCACCGGCGTTCGCGGCCCGGATGTGGCTGCCGCAGTTGGCCGCGGTCACCGCGACCATGCTCTTTCTCTGGGTCTTCTATTGGCGCCGGGGTGAGCGGGGCGCCGATCGCTACCTTCCGCCGCCGCCGCTGAGGCTTGACCACCCCAAGCAACGCACCCTATTCGGTGTGGCCGGGGCGGCCTGCCTGTTGTTCATCCTTGCCGTGCCGTTCATCCACCAGCAGATCGGGTATGCCGCAGCGGCGGCTGCGATGATCGCGGTTGTTGCCTTCGCCGTGCTCGATCGGAGCGCGCTGCGGCTGCACCTGATCCCATGGCAACTGCTGGTCTTCGTGACCGGGCTGTTCCTGGTGGTTCCCACGCTGAGCCGGTACGGCCTGAATGAGGTGATGATCGCGCTCATCGGCACTGATCACAACGCGGTCGGGTCGTATCGGGCCGCGGCGGCCGGCGCCGGATTATCCAATGTGCTCAACAACCTGCCCGCGTATACCGCGGGAGAGGCGGTCATCCCGGCGGGGAATCGCGATCAGTTGTTGGCCCTGCTCATCGGCACCAACGTGGGGCCAATCGTCACTCCGTGGGCATCACTGGCGACGTTGCTGTGCCTGGAGTCCTGCCGTGATCACGGCCTTCGTGTCCCGCTGCGCAAGTTCGTCCTCACCGGCCTCGGCCTGGCGATTGTGGGTCTGGCCGTGAGCGTCGGGGCGCTGTTGCTCACGCGGTGACTCCACCGATCTTGACCCGCTGCGCGGTGCCGACCAGGGCTACCAGGTCGCTGATGGCCTCCGGGCGTCCGGCCACAAAGCTGCGGCGCTCCTTAGGCATGTCGATGTGCTCGTCGGACGCCGAGCCGTCCAGGCCGCGCACCATGATGCCGGCCTCCTGCGCGATCAGACGGCCGGCGGGGAGGTCGATCGCCTCGGGTTGGTAGCCCACGAACCCGTCGATGTCGCCGCGCGCCAGCATCACCCAGGACAGCAACGGCGCCCACAGCTGGAGCACCCTTCTTGCGCCCGACTCGAGGACCATTCGCATCGCCCTCGCTGTCGCGTTGGTGGGTTCCACGCCGTGGCCCTGCGTCCACGCCAGCACCGGCCCGCGCGCGGCCGGCCGGTAGGGCGGGCGTTCGGCCGTGCAGTGTGGGCCGCGAGTTCCGCGACCGCGGACCGCAGACCAGGTCTGGCCAGCCACCGGATCGTGGACGACGCCGAGTACCGGGAACTTGTTGTAGCACAGGGCGATGCCCACGACGTAGGCACTGAGGCCGATGGCTACGTTGTTGGTGCCGTCCAGCGGGTCCACCAGCCACTCCCAGGGGCTGTCGACGGCATCGAACAGGCCGGATTCCTCCGCGGTGATCCGGTGACTGGGAAAGGCGTCCCGGAGGTTCCCGACGATGAGCTGCTCCGCAGCCACGTCGAGGTCGGTCACGACATCGCCGCTGGCGTCCTTGACGCGGACGCCGAGGTCCGTGGTGGCTGCGTTGCGCAGCAGAGCTCCTGCCGCTTCGGCCGCGGTCACCGCGACGCTACGCGCAGGCTCGATGTCCGTCGGGGTCACGGTTTTCATGGGTGCCATCGGTCCTCCTGGTCGGTGGTACAGGTCCTCGCGAGCCGGTCGGCGACCACCCGGGCCGCGTCGGCGGTCTCATCGCGACCACAGCGTTGCCGCTGTACCCGATGGGTCTTCTTGTCGATCCGGCCAAGTGAGAGATCGACCATTCCCGGTCGACTGCTGCCCAGTGCCACCGTGGCGGCCTCACCCCGGACTACGGTGGTATGGAAGACACCCGCGGCCAGGGAGTAGCGGTCGCCCTGGCGGTTGAGTTCAGCGGCCTTGATCTCGCAGCGGACCAGTCGGGGGGTCTCGCGGACCTCGTCGACGTCCTCGGCGCTGCGAATTTCGAAGACGCGATAGGCGGCTTCGTCTGGCACATCGGTGACGTCGATGAGCTCGTTGTGCACGCTGCCGTACAGCACGTAGCTGACCAGGTCCCAACTGTGGGCATGTATCATTGATGTTGTGGGGCTCGCGCGCGGAAGGCTATCGCTCCACACGTGTACGCAGATTCCAGCCCCGCCCGTTCGCTGGACGGGAAGACACACGAATCCCAGAGGATGGCGCACACCGGCGAGGCTTGTACGGTTCTGAGCGACCTCGCCGAGGACATCGGATGCCCACCGCGGTACGCTCGCCCGGGCTCTGTCGCCGAGAATGGCTCGATGGAAGCTCTCATAGTCCCCCGTCATCGCATCACCGGTAGGGGTTCTTGGCCCGGAGGGCTTTGGCGATGACGTCGGAAACGTCGCGCTCGGTGAACGAGTGCGGGAGTTCCAGCCCCAGCATGGTGAATAGGGTGCGGGTATCGTCGAGGGTCGGTTCTACACCGAGTTGCAGTTCGCTGGCCTTGTCGATATCCACCCGGCGGGCCTGCCTGAAGCTGGTCACCAGCTCCCGACTGTAGGCGCGGTAGTAAGGCTGGCCCTTCGCGAACATCAACGCTGGGCCCGACGGGTCATCCTGGGTCATGATCACGCTATGCGAGGAAAGGTCCCAGCGGAACGTGGTCATCACCTTGGACAGGCCTACCTCGATCGTGAGGAAAGTGAAGTGCTCGCGATACCAGCAGGCGGCCAGGATCGTGGCGAACGACTCCTTGCGGGTGCGCTCGAAGGTCCACGTTTCCCCGGTGCCGTCCGGGCCGGGCGACAGTGACGAGCGGAACTCGGCGTACGCTTTGCACAGTGCATCATCGGTCGGGTCGATGATCTCCAGCTGCATGCGCAGCGGGCGCTGCTCTGCCCGCGCGTGCTCGACACAGCCTTTGAGCGTCACCGCCCGCAGGTAGGTTCCGGTGCCCCCCTTGAAGATCCACTGTTCGGTATGGCGGCGCGCCTCAGCATGCTCCTGACCGACCTCTACGCCGCTGAGCTGGCGCACTGCGAAGGCATCGGTCAGCGCCTTTGATGTCGACTGCCGGTCCTTAAGCAGCGTCGCGGCGATCAGCGCCAGCACGAGGAGGATGGCGGCGTTGACCTTTTCGGCGCCGAGCACATCAAGGATCGCAAGGACGCCTACCGTCACCGCGAGCAACAGCGCAACCACGCCGTCGGCGTTGCCTCTAAGCCACTTCGTGAACCGCACCATGTCGCATCTCCGGTTGCCGAGTGGAGCGGCCCTCCTGCTTAGGGCGCCCGAGAGCCACCCCGAATAGGACTGTAACGCAAAGGGAGTCGATGTGCTCCAATAAAGATCTCTGGGGGTCAGGAGCGGGCACGCTGCTTGATCCGGGAGGTGAGTTCCTGCACTTGATCGTAAGTGCGGCGGCGCTCGGCCATCTCCTTGCGGATCTTGCGGTCGGCGTGCATCACCGTGGTGTGATCGCGGCCGCCGAAGGTCTGGCCTATCCGGGGCAACGAGAGATCGGTCAGTTCCCGGCAGAGATACATGGTGATCTGCCGGGCCTGGGCGAGATGCTTGGTTTTGCCGGGCCCGCACAGGTCTTCGATGGTGACCCCGAAGAACTCAGCGGTCACTGCCATGATGTGCGGCGCGCCTATCTCGTGCGCTTGGGCGTCAGGGATGAGGTCGCGCAGCACGATCTCGGCGAGTTGGTTGTCCACTGGCTGACGGTTCAGCGAGGCGAACGCGGTGACACGGATGAGTGCCCCCTCCAGCTCGCGGATGTTGCGCTCGATCCGGGCGGCGATGAACTCCAGCACATCGTCGGGCGCGGCCAGCCGGTCACCGACGGCCTTCTTGCGCAGGATGGCGATCCGGGTCTCCAGCTCGGGCGGCTGGATGTCGGTGATCAGGCCCCACTCGAAGCGGGTGCGCAACCGGTCTTCCAGGGTTCCCAGTCCCTTGGGTGGGCGGTCGGAGGAGATCACGATCTGCTTGTTGGCGTTGTGCAGCGTGTTGAAGGTATGGAAGAACTCCTCCTGGGTGCCTTCCTTGCCCTCCAGGAACTGGATGTCGTCCACCAGCAGCACGTCGACATCGCGGTAGCGGCGCTGGAAGGCTACCTTGCGGTCGTCGCGCAGGGAGTTGATGAAGTCGTTGGTGAACTCCTCGGTGGAGACGTAGCGCACCCGCATGCCGGGGAACAGCCGCTGCGCGTAGTGCCCGACGGCGTGCAGCAGGTGCGTCTTGCCCAGCCCGGACTCGCCCCAGACGAACAGGGGGTTGTAGGCCCGCGCGGGAGCTTCGGACACCGCCACTGCCGCCGCGTGCGCGAAGCGGTTGGAGGCGCCGATGACGAAGGTGTCGAATGTGTACTTCTCGTTAAGTTTGGTCTGAGATGTCGACGGGCGGCTCGGCACCGGGGCGGTCGGACCGGTGAGCGTGGGCCAGATCTCATGAACAGTGGCCAGCGCGTTGCCGTCGCGCTGCACCGGGTCGCCGGGGTGCCCGTTGGCGGTGTTCTCCACCGGGTTCTCCACCGGCGATGCGCTGCCCGGGCCCGAGCCGCCGGAGCCCGAGTCGCCAGCTCCGGACGCGCTGCCAGCTCTGGAAGCGCTGCCGGGTCCGGAAGTGCTGGCTGTTACAGCGGGGTCGGCGTCCAATGCGCCCGTCGAGGCCGGCAGCTGTGGTGGCAGCGGGAGCGGATGGTCGACCTTCACGGCCAGGGAGACGTGCCTGCCCAGGTGCCGGGACAGCGCCGCACTGATCGGCTCGCGCAACGCGCGCTCGATGGCGTCCTTGGCGAAGTCGCTGGGTGCGGCCAGCAGCGCGGTGCCATCCAGCAGCCCGATCGGGCGGGTAACCCGCATCCAGGCGCGCTGCTGGGGGGACAGCGTCCCGGCGGAGAGCTCGCGGACCACTTCGTTCCACACCTGGCCGAGGTCGATTGGCCGCTCTGACACGCCGCTGACTCCCCTCCAGCCGGTGGGCGGGCTTGAGGAGCGCCGTGCGTCCACAAGCTTATCCACAGCTGTGCATGACGGTACGCCGAGAAGGTCGGCCTATCCCCGGCCCCCGATGTGCCGGCCAGCGGTGCCGGTCTCCCCTGAAAACCGACACCGCGGGAGATGGCACGCTAACAAGCCTCGGGCGGTGCCACAAGAAGCCCGTAAGAGCAAGCACCAACGGCTTAACGGCGTGTCGCGCCCGTGGTGACGGGACAGGCTCGTTTTGACGGCGGTGGCACCGGCCGCCTAATCTCAAGGGGTCTCCCGCCCACCGGCGGGTATCCCTGCGTGTCTGAGACTTGCGTGTCTGGGTCACGGCCCGATTCGGGTCGCGCGCTCGCGGTGGCGCCGCCGGTGCTGGGAGCGGACGACCTGACTTCCCGTAGTCTGAGGGCTGCGGACGATGACCGATCACCGGGAGAACGACAGCCGTGAGCAAGGGTAAGCGCACGTTCCAGCCGAACAACCGCCGCCGCGCGAGGACCCATGGGTTCCGGTTGCGGATGCGTACCCGCGCTGGGCGCGCCATCCTCGCAGCACGGCGCCGTAAGGGCCGCAGCGAGCTGTCGGCCTGACCGTTCTCGCTGCCGGATCACCGACGGTGCTGCCCGCTGCCGCCCGACTGACCCGTCGCGAGGACTTCGCGACGGCGATCCGGCAGGGCCGCCGGGCGGCACGTGGTGCGGTCGTGGTGCACGTGGCCCGCGGCCGCGACATGAACGCAGCGCCGCGGGTGGGGTTTGTAGTCGGTCGCACGGTCGGCGGTGCCGTGGTCCGCAACCGGGTGCAGCGCCGGCTGCGTCATCTGATGCGAGGCCGGCTGGAGGGCTTGCCCGCCGGGGCGCTGGTGGTGGTGCGGGCCTTGCCGGCCGCGGCTGGTGCAAGCAGTGCAGCGTTGGGTGACGACCTCGGTGGAGCCCTCGATGGGGCCCTGCGGCGGCTTACGGGTTCAGCCGCGCGCTCGGCACGTAGGGAAGCCTCTGCCGACAGGGACTCCTCCGGCAGCCTGCGATGACGGGCGCTGCGCTGACTCCCGGAACGACGACTCCCGTAACGCGCCGGGCGGGACCGGTGGTTCGGATGCTGGTGGCTGTCTTGCAGTTCTACCGCCGGTGGATCTCTCCGGCCCTGCCACCCACCTGCCGGTTCTACCCCACATGCAGCGCGTACGCGGTCGAGGCGCTGGTCGTTCATGGGGTGCTGCGCGGATCGTGGTTGACCGTGCGGCGGTTGCTGCGTTGCGCACCCTGGCACCCTGGAGGGGTGGACCCGGTGCCTGCGCCGAGATCGCCCCGCTCCGACGCCGAGAGTGAGTCGTCTTGCTGAACTTCATCTACTACCCAGTGTCAGCCATCCTGTGGTTCTGGCACATGGTCTTCGGCTACGTGCTGGGTCCAGGCAACGGGTTCGCCTGGGCGCTGGCGGTGGTGTTCCTGGTGTTCACCCTGCGTGCGGTGCTCTTCAAGCCGTTCGTCAGCCAGGTCCGGTCGATGCGCAAGATGCAGGAGTTCGCGCCGGAGATCCAGAAGCTCAAGAAGAAGTACGGCGACGACCGCCAGAAGATGGCGTCGGAGATGCAGAAGCTGCAGTCCGAGCATGGGGTGAACCCGCTCGGCGGCTGCCTGCCGGTGCTGGTACAGATCCCGGTGTTCATCGGCCTGTTCCACGTGCTGCGGTCATTCAACCGGGTCGAGCTGACCCCTGAGAAGAACCGCCTGACCGGCAACTACTTCTTCAGCCCGGTGGATGTGCAGTCCTTCCTGGACGCGCGGGTGTTCGGGGTGCCGCTCTCGGCGTACATCACCGAGCCCATGGAGCTGCTGAGCCGGTACGGGGACATCACGCGGTGGCAGATCGCGCTGGTGGCCGTCCCGCTGACGATCGCGGCCGGCATCCTCACCCACCTCACCGCGAGGCATTCGGTGGAGCGGCAGAACCCTGCGCAGGCCGCCAACCCGCAAGCGGCCATGATGAACAAGCTCATGGTGTACTTGTTCCCGCTTGGCGTCGTGGCCGGCGGACCGTTCTTCCCGTTGGCGATCCTGCTCTACTGGCTGTCCAACAACCTCTGGACACTGGCCCAGCAGCGAGTGGTCTACCGGCGGATCGATGCCGAGGAGGCGGAGCAGAAGGAAGCGGCCATCGCGCAGCGGCAGTCGCTCGGGCCGCGGCCCGGCCAGAAGCCGGTCCGGCCCAAGAAGGAGCCCACCAGCCTCCCCGAGACCGCGACCGACGGAGGCCCTGAAGGGGGGGCGGCGGCGAACGGGTCGAGTCAGGTCGGGCCGGATGTGTCGTCCAACGGCGACGGCGCGCAGCGATCGGACAGCTCCGCAACGCCTGGCATGATCCAACCTCGGCCGCGAGCGCGGAAGAAGACCAACCGGAAGCGCCGCTGAGGGCGTGGTCCGCCGGAGAGGAGACAGTTGTGGCCGAGACGCTAGCGACCGAGGCAGCCGCTGAGGAGGTTGCCGGGGCATTGGTTGACGAGACACGGCCATCGGAGGATGCGCCCGATGCCCCTGCTGCTGAGGGCGGGACTGGACGGTCGGTACGCCATGGCCCGGTGAGTGAGGACCTGCTGGTTCAAGAGGGCGACGTCGCCGGTGACTACCTCGAGCGGTTGCTCGATCTCGTCGACTACGACGGTGACATCGATCTCGACGTCGAGGCTGGGCGGGCGATGGTGAGCATTGATGGCGGCGAGGACCTGGAGAAGCTGGTCGGGCCTCGCGGCGTGGTACTCGAGGCGCTACAGGAGCTGACCCGGCTGGCAGTGCAGCAACAAACCGGCGCGCGGAGCCGTCTGATGCTCGATGTCGCCGAGTGGCGGTCCGCTCGGCGCAGTGATCTCAGTAAGCTGGCACGATCGGCGGCGGAACGGGTGCGGGATGGTGGTGAGCCGGCCCGGCTACAGCCGATGACCCCGTTCGAGCGGAAGATCGTGCACGATGCGGTGTCCGCCGTGGACGGTGTGAAGAGCGAAAGCGAGGGCGAGGAGCCGCGACGTCGGGTCGTGATTTTCTGCTCTGCTTGATTTCCTGTGCACGGGCCCCGTGGACCCTCAGTGGGTCCGCGGGGCCCGTGGCATGAGAGCGGTAGGTTCACGTGACCCCAATGTTCCACGTGAAACAACAGAGAGCATGGGTGAACGTCGCTGTGGACTTTCGGGTGGACTTTCGGGCAACCGCGGAGGCGGTGTTCGGTGATCGGCACGAGCTGGCTGAGCAGTACGTTTCGCTGCTTGCCGGGCCCGGGATGACCAGAGGCCTCATTGGTCCAGGCGAAGCGGATCGGCTTTGGGACCGTCACATGTTCAACTCTGCGGTGCTAGGTGAGCTCCTCCCTGAAGGCGCTCGGGTGCTGGACGTAGGCTCCGGCGCGGGCCTGCCGGGAATACCGCTCGCGCTCGCCCGGCCAGACCTCGCGATCACCCTGCTGGAGCCGATGGAGCGGCGGGTGGCGTGGCTGCGGGAGGTGATCGGGCAACTCGGTCTGCCAGTCTCGGTGCATCGCGGCCGCGCCGACGACCCGGAAGTACGGGATGAGCTGGGCGGGACAGACGTCGTCACGGCCCGGGCAGTCGCACCGTTAGGGCGGTTGGCAGGCTGGTGCCTCCCGTTGGTGGCATCGGGTGGACGGTTGCTCGCGATCAAGGGTGCGAGTGCGCATGACGAGGCCAGTCGGGACGCGCTGGCGGTGCGGAAGGCTGGAGGCGGGGCTGTGGAGATCGTGGAGTGTGGCGAATCGGTGGTGCGACCACCGACAACAGTTGTCGTGGTTTTCCGGCGGGCCCAGCGTGTCAGCCGTCCCATGAGCGCACGAAGGAGGAAGGATCGGTGATCGTGAGCCCCCAGCGGCAAGACGGCACCTGGCCGGATGACATCTGGCAGGACACGTGGCGCGATGAGGCATCGTCGAACCGGCACAGGTTGGACGAAGCCGGGTCGGGTCGAGTTGTTTCACGTGAAACCGCGCCGCGGCGCGCCGTCATCCCCGACCCGCAGCCGACTGCGCTGCAGCGAAATTCGGGGGGCGGCGCCCGGCGGCTCTCCCCTCCCCCGGTCGTTGCGGCGCCGTCGGACGCCGGCTGGACGCCGATCGCTGAGGAGGCGGAGCGCGCCACCCGGGTGCAGCACCCCGCCGACCAGCTACCCCGCCCAGCGCAACGTCGGGTGCTCGCGGTGGCAAACCAGAAGGGCGGGGTGGGCAAGACCACGAGCACGGTCAACCTCGCCGCTGCGCTGGCCCTCAACGGGCTGCGCGTGCTGGTGGTCGACTTGGACCCGCAGGGAAACGCCTCCACCGCGCTGGGAGTCGAGCACCGCTCGGGCGCCCAGTCGGTCTACGAGGTGCTGCTCGGGGAGATCGGGATCGCAGACGCGGTTGCCGTGAGTCCGCAGTCGCAGAATCTCCTGTGCGTACCCGCCACGATCGACCTAGCGGGTTCCGAGATCGAGCTGGTAACCATGGTGGCCCGGGAGTCTCGCCTCAAAGCGGCCCTGTACGGCCCTGACCTCGATGAGCTGGAGGTCGACTACGTCTTCATCGACTGTCCCCCGTCGCTGGGTCTGCTCACCGTGAACGCGCTGGTCGCCGCGCCCGAGGTGCTGATCCCCATCCAATGCGAGTACTACGCGCTGGAGGGGCTCGGCCAGCTACTGCGCAACATCGAGCTGGTACAGGCACACCTCAACCCTGCACTGACGGTGTCCACGATCCTGCTGACGATGTACGACGGGCGCACCAAGCTGGCTGACCAGGTCACCACCGAGGTCCGGAACCACTTTGGCGAGCAGGTGCTGCGCACGGTGATCCCGCGCAGCGTGAAGGTCTCCGAGGCCCCGGGCTTCGGGCAAACCGTGCTGGTCTACGACCCGGGCTCCCGCGGGTCGTTGAGCTACCTGGACGCTGCGCGCGAGATCGCCCTGCGAGACAGCCACTCTGGTGCCCGGCAGGTGAGTCTCTGATGGCCGCCAGCAGTGCGCTCCCGCACGGTGGACTAACCCAGCGCAGGGGCGGGCTTGGTCGTGGCTTGGCGGCGTTGATCCCCACCGGACCGGTCGGCACTGCGGTGACCGAGCCGGTGCCGTTCGAGCGCCGGCCTGATCGCTCGGACACTTCCAACGGCCATCTTGCGGGTGCCGTCTACCGGGAGCTGCCCACCGGGGACATCGTGCCCAACCCGCGGCAGCCCCGGCAGGCCTTCGACGAGGAAGCGCTAGCCGAGCTCGAACACTCGATCCGTGAGTTCGGGCTGATGCAGCCGATCGTGGTCCGCCCGCTCGATGATGGCCGCTACGAGCTGGTCATGGGTGAGCGGCGGTGGCGGGCGACGCAGCAGGCCGGGCTGGACCGCATCCCGGCGATCGTGCGCAGCACCGCCGATGACGCGATGCTCCGCGACGCCTTGCTGGAGAACATTCACCGGGTCCAGCTCAACCCGCTGGAGGAGGCGGCCGCCTACCAGCAGTTGCTGGAAGACTTCGGGGTCACGCACGAGCAGTTGGCGTCCCGGATCGGGCGCAGCCGGCCGGTCATCACCAACACCATCCGGCTGCTCCGGCTACCGGTTGCTGTGCAGCGCCGGGTGGCCGCCGGAGTCCTCTCCGCAGGGCACGCCCGCGCACTGCTCAGCCTGGACGAGCCGGTCGCTCAGGAGGGCCTGGCAGCGCGCATCGTCGCTGAGGGGCTGTCCGTCCGGGCGACCGAGGAAGCGGTGACGCTAAGCCGCAGCGAGCCTCGGACTCCCCCGAAGGCCCCGGCGCGCCGCCCGACGCGGGCACCTGGGCTGGAGAGGCTCTCGGAAAGCCTCTCCGATGCCTTCGACACCCGGGTCAAGGTGGAGATGGGCCAACGTAAGGGTCGGATCGTGGTCGAGTTCGGATCTGTCGACGATCTTGAGCGCATCGTCGCGCTGATGGCCCCCGGGAAGAACCCAGGGATGGCCCCATACGCCGTCTAGCCGCGGGCGACTGCCCGCTCGACGAGCTCGGCATATACCGCGCCCAGCTCCGCACCGTCCGAGTCGATCGCCATTGGCAGCAGGGAGGTCTCGGTGAGCCCTGGAGCCACGTTGACCTCAAGGAAGTGCGCCACCCCGTCCGGCGTCACCACCGCGTCGGTCCTGGACACGTCGCGTAGCCCCAGCAGCCGGTGCGCGCCCACCGCGAGATCGGCTACTGCGGCCGCCGCCGCGTGCTCCAGCCGGGCTGGGGCGTGAAAGGTGGCGAGCCCAGCGGTGTAGCGGGCGGCGTAGTCGTAGAAGCCGGACTCAGCGTCGATCTCCACGGCCGGCAGTGCCCGCGGACCGTCGGTCTCGTCCACGACGGTGACCGCGACCTCGACCCCCTCCACGAACGTCTCGGCGAGCACCGTGTCCCCATAGGCCAGGCAGCCCACCATCGCGGCTGGCAACTCGGTCACCTCACGCACCACGTGGACTCCCAGCGCGGAGCCACCCTGGTCCGGCTTGAGCACCAACGGCAGGCCGAGCCGGGCGATCAGCGCGTCGAGCACGGCTTGCGCCCCGAGATCGCGGAATATGGCGTGCGGTAGCGCGACCCAATCCGGGGTGGTCAGCCCCGCGCGAGCCAGCTCGTCCTTGGCCGTTGGCTTGTCCCAGGCCCGGCGGCAGGCCCGCGGATCAGTGCCCACATAGGGGACCCGCAGCATCTCCAGCACCGACTGCACCGCGCCGTTCTCCCCTTCCCCGCCGTGCAACGCCACCACCACCGCGTCCGGTCGACGGGTGGTGAGCCGACCCACCAGCGTGGCGTCGGCGTCCCACACCTCCACCTGCAGGCCGGCGTCCCGCAGGGCGGCGGACAGCCGGCGCCCGGATCGCAGCGATACGTCGCGCTCGTGCGACAACCCGCCGGACAGCACGGCTACAGTGCGGTCGGTCACCCACGAACTCCTTGGCCAGGTCAGGCGGTGTCCGGTGCCGGGGACTGCGGGCCAGAAACCGCGCGGTGGGTAACGCTACCGAACGTGCGCTGCAGCTCGAGCTCGCCGTCCAGCACGGTCGCCAGCCGGCGTACGCCTTCAGTGATCCGTTCCGGTGTCGGGTAGCAGAACGACAGCCGCAGCTGCCTGCTCCCCTGTGATTTGTCGGAGTCGGCGTAGAAGGCGGTGCCCGGAACGTAGGCCACCCGCTGGGTTACCGCCCGGGGCAGCATCGCCTTGGTATCCAGACCCTCAGGCACCGTCAGCCAGACGTAGAACCCGCCGGCGGGCACTGTCCAGCGGCACCCCGGCGGCAGGTAGTGCGCCAACGCCGCCAGCATCGCGTCCCGCCGGTCCCGGTAGGCCTCCCGGTAGTTCTTGATCTGGCCCTTCCAGTCGTGCTGGGCCAGGTAGCGGGACACCACGGCTTGGGTGAACGCCGGGGGGCACAGCGTTGCCGACTCCGCCGCCAGCACCAGCTTCTCCCGGACCGCGTGCGGGGCCAGGGCCCAGCCGACCCGCAGGCCCGGCGCGAAGGTCTTGGAGAATGAGCCCAGGTAGACCACGTTGTCCGGCTCGTTGCCCCGCAAGGCCGGATAGCTCTGGCCCTCAAATCCGAGTAGCCCGTACGGATTGTCTTCGATGATCAGCACGCCGTACTCGGCGCACAGCTGGAGCACCTCGGCGCGACGTGGCAGGGCCAGCGTGACACCGGCCGGATTATGGAAGTTCGGGATGGTGTACAGGAACTTGGGGGTGCGACCCATGGCGCGCAGCGACCTCAGCGTTGCGGCCAACTCGGCAGGGATCAAACCCTCGTCGTCCATCGCCACGTGCACCACCTGCGCCTGGTAGGAGGCGAACGTGGTCAGGGCCCCCACGTAGGACGGAGCCTCGGCGAGCACCACATCCCCCGGATCGCAGAAGATGCGGGTGACCATGTCCAGGGCCATCTGCGAACCGACGGTCACCGTGACGTCGTCGGCGTGGGCCCGGATCCCCTCCAGGGCCATCACCTCGCAGATCTGCTCGCGCAGCTCCGAGGTGCCTTGCGCCGAACCGTACTGCAGTGCAGTCATCCCATCCGTGGCCACGAGCTGGGCGATCTCGTCGGCCAGCGAGTCCAGTGGCAATGCGGGCAGGTAGGGCATCCCGCCCGCCAATGAGACCACTTCGGGGCGGCTGGCCACCGCGAACAGAGCGCGGATCTCGGAGGCGGACATGCCCGCGGTGCGCTTGGCGTACCGGCGCAGGTGCGGGTCGAGGTCGCGTTGAGTTGGTTTTCTGGCCTGGCCTGGCCTGCTGGGGATCACGGCGGCGCCTTTGCTGCGTGTCGGGTCCCCTAGGAGTGTACGGCCCAGCCCGCGGGCACTTGTCTGCTTCACGGCTGGTGGCCAGCGGCATATGCTGCCCGAGGCGCCGCGGCCGGTTCGGGCCGCAGTATCCGCCGGCAGTTCAGGGAGGCCTGTTGTCACGTCGAGTGGTCGGCGTCACGCTGGACAATCTCGATCTGCTGCCCAAGAAGTGCCGTCGTTGCGTGTTCTGGGAATTGGCCCCGCATATTCGGGAGCAGGCTGAGGACTTCGGCCAGACCGACCTGGAGAAGGAGGCCTGGGTCTCCAGCGTGCTGCTGGAATGGGGCTCCTGCGGGCGGATCGTCATGGTGGGGGACGTTCCAGCTGGTTACGCATTGTACGCACCGCCGGGCGCGGTGCCGCGGGCCGCGGCGTTTCCCACCTCACCGGTCAGCGCCGATGCGGCGCTGCTCACCGCCCTGAAGGTCGTGCCCGAGTTCGGCGGCGGTGGCCTGGGCCGGATGCTGGTGCAGGCGGTCGCCAAGGACCTCACCCGGCGGGGCGTGAAGGCGATCGAGGCCTTCGGTGACGCGCGGCCCACTGAAGAATCCAGCTGCGTGGTACCCGCCGAGTTCCTGCAGCAGGTCGGGTTCAAGACCGTGCGCGTGCACCCGCGCTGGCCGCGGCTGCGCCTGGAGCTACGCACCGCACTGACCTGGAAGGAAGACGTCGAGGCGGCATTGGAGCGGCTGCTGACGTCGGTGACGATCACGGTGCCACAACCCGCCTCATGAATCACGCACTCACGAGGCGCAGCCGTTCAACTCCCGGCGCAACAGGTCGGCGAAGGTGAAGGTGCCGGTGGGCTGGTCGTTCTGCCCCAGCAGGTAGAGGCGCTTGACGGCCACCAGCACACCCTCGGCGACCACATCACGGAACGCCGGGTCGAGCAGCTGCCGAGCATCGGGGGGGTTGGTCAGGTACCCGACCTCGATGCGGACCGCGGGCATCCGCGTCATCCGCAGCAGCTCCCACGTTTTGGGGTGGGTGCCGCAGTCGAGCATCCCGGTCCGGGCGGTCAGCTCGCGCTGGATGAACTCGGCCAGGGCCTCGCCCACCGTGGAACTCGTGCCATTCCCGGTGCCGAAGTGAAACGTTGCCACCCCCTGCGCCAGCGGCGTGGGGTGGCTGTCAGCGTGCATGGAGAGCACCAGGTCGGCGCCCGCAGTGTTGGCGAAGAGGGCCCGTTCGGCCTCGGTGGGGCTGCTGTCCGGACCGCGGGAGAGCAGTGTCTCCATCCCGGTGGCGGCCATCCGGCCCTCCAGCCGCTGAGCCAGATCCCACATCAGGTCGGCCTCGGCTGCGCCGTTCACCACGATGCCCCGGTCACGCCCGCCATGGCAGGGGTCGATGACGATCCGTTTGCCGCGCAGCGCCGGACCCGCCCGACGGACCCGCTCCTGCTCGCGGAGCAGCACCGGCCGGCCACCTCGGACCTTCGGCTGCAGTTGGCGCAGGGCGCGCAAGGTGCCCGGCCCGCACACCCCATCCACCTGTAGGCCGTAGTCACGCTGGAAGTTGCGCAGCGCTGTCTCGGTCTGCGGGCCGAAGATTCCGTCCGCGCGGCCGGCGTCATAGCCCAGCTCGAGCACCCTTTCCTGCAGCGTGCACACGTCGTCGCCGCGCATCGGGTGGCTGACGATGTAGGTGAGCATGCGGCACCCGAGCTCCAGGCGTGCGTCGCACAACGCCTGGTAGGTGGCGCGCCCGACGATACCGTCAGTGATCAGCCCACGGCGCTGCTGGAATGTCCGGACGGCGTGCTCGACCGCGATATCGAAGATGTCCGGCCCTGGTTTCGGGGGCAGCAGTCCCTGCGCGGCCAGCATCCCCCGCAACTCCGCCACCGCCAGCCCTACATCGCCCCGGCGCAGCAGCTGCATGCACCCTCACTTCGACTCTGGCGCCGGGCTCCTCGGTGCGTCAGCGCGGGACGTGTCACCCATTGTGCCCCGCGCCGATGAACGCTGATCTGTCGGGTTATCAGATGTAGTCGGCCAGGTCTGCCAGCAGCGCGGCCTTGGGCTTGGCACCGACGATCTGCTTCACCGGCTCGCCCTTGGAGAAAAGGATCATGGTCGGAATGGACATGATCTTGTAGTCCCGCGAGGTGCTGGGGTTCTGGTCAACGTCAAGCTTCGCGACGGTGATCTTGTCGACGTGCTCCAGGGCGATTTCCTCGAGTACCGGTGCCACCATCTTGCACGGGCCGCACCACGTCGCCCAGAAGTCCACCAGCACCGGCTTGTCGCTGCCGAGCACCTCGTCGGCGAACGACTGGTCGGTCACGATCACGGTCGACTTGTCAGCCATGTCATCTCCTGTCAGGGTCCTATCTGGGTGTGCCCGGTGCTCAAGAATGCGTTCCGTAGCCGCCACCGACGAACTCGGCGGCCACCTCGGCATGCAGGTCTAGTGCGTTCTCCGCGAGCCAGCGCTCGGCGTCGATGGCGGCCGCGCAACCGGTGCCCGCGGCGGTGACGGCCTGCCGGTAGATGTGGTCCACCAGGTCGCCGGCGGCGAAGACGCCGTCCAGGCTGGTGGCTGTACCCGGCGCGTTGACCAGCACGTAGCCCTCGGCGTCGGTGTCCACCTGGCCCCGGACCAGCTCGCTGCGCGGGTAGTGCCCGATCGCCACGAACAGCCCGGATGCCTCCAGCGTCGAACCATCGGACAGCGCCAGGCCGGTGACACCGTTCTCGCCGAGCACCCGGTCGATGGTCACCCCGGTGCGCCAGCGGATCTTGTCGTTGTTGCGGGCGCGCTCGAGCATGATCTTCGATGCGCGGAACTCGTCGCGTCGGTGCACCACGGTGACCGACCGTGCGAAGCGGGTCAGAAAGGTGGCCTCTTCCATCGCGGAATCCCCGCCGCCGACGACCGCGATATCCTGATCGCGGAAGAAGAAGCCGTCGCAGGTGGCACACGAGCTCACTCCACGACCGAGAAGCTCCTGCTCTCCTGGTACCTCCAGGTAGCGGGCCTGCGCGCCCATCGCGAGCACTACCGATCGGGCCAGGTAGGGGGTGTCGTCGACCATGACCTTCTTGATGTCACCGGTCAGGTCGACGGCTGTGACCTCCTTGGACTGCAGGTCGGCGCCGAAGCGCTCAGCCTGGGCGCGGAACTGCTCCATCAGATCAGGACCCATGATCCCGTCGCGGAACCCTGGGTAGTTCTCCACCTCAGTGGTGGTCATCAAGGCGCCGCCGTACTGGCTACCCTCGAAGACCAGCGGCTCCAGCTGGGCCCGTGCGGTGTAGATCGCCGCTGTGTAGCCGGCCGGCCCCGAGCCGATGATGATGACATCCCGGATGCGCTCGCTCACATTGGACACAACCCGATCCTACGGACCGATGTTCCCGCCCAGTTGGTCGCTCTCCAAGTACTACCAACCCCGGTGACGGGCGCTGTTAACAGCTACAACGTCGGGTCTTTCGTGGTGGGCCACCCGCAGCACTGAGCGGCTGGTTGGTAGCCGTTACAGACAGTGAAACGGCGGGTTGGTAGTCCTTGAAGGGCGCCCAACGTGCTCGGTGGGTGGTGTGCCGCCGCTACGGACGTGCACCAGCGGCGTACACACCGTGCACCCAGAGACGACACGCGGGGGGTTGAGGGGACGGGTCAGGTGGCTCGCTGCTGGACCCCGATCTCACTGATCTTGGACTGGTTGTGATCTCCTCCGCCGCCCAGCCCGGTGATCCACAACAACAGGTATCGCGTCGGCGGCCCGGACCTGAGCGGGATCTCGGTAGTGCCGCGGTTGAGGGTGGCGGTGCCGACGAGGGTGGTCTGCGCCAGCGGCGCATTCGGCGACGCAGCCGTGCGGATCTCGACCACGGTGCCCGGGCTCGGCGAGATCACACTCACCGAGGCCGCCGCGACGGGCTGCTCGAAGCTCAGCATCAGGCCGAGCCCCTTCTTGTAGAGCGGGAACTGCTGGGCGTAGGAGTCGGTGGACCACCCAGTGTTCGGATCGCCATCGAGCAGCTTGCCGACATCCCGCTGGTGGTCGGGAGGGCCAAGCCCGGAGGGATCGTAGACGGTCAAGCCGGCGACCCGGATCTGTGACGACGGAACCACCGGTACCGACCGCTTCGCAGCGTCGGCGGGGGCCGGGGCGGGAGCAGGACCGGCCACGATCAGCGGCTTACCGCCGACGTCGGTGAACACCGATACCACCTGCATGCCGGCGTAGCCGAGGATCAACAGCGTGGCGGTGACCAGCACCGCTAGCGACATGCCTAGTTTCACCTTCCGCTGCCGGCTGGTCTGTTCCGGGTTGACCGGCCGGGCGCGACCCTGGGCGTTGACCGCCGAGCCTGCGTCGGTGTCCGTAGCAGCCGATGCGTTGAACTCCAGCATCCGTCGCACGGCGGCACCGGTGTGCACGCCACCGCCGATCCCCGAATCAGCCAGGCTGCGCAGCGCCAGGGTGGCCAGCTCGACGGGCACCTTGGGGCGCAGTTTTTGGGGGCTGACCGGCGAGCCGTCAGGTTCGATCGGCGCGGCTGGAAGGCTGCTTGGCCCGTCGGGCAGCGGCCAGTATCCGGTGAGCAGCAGATAGAGCGTTGCACCCAGACCGCGGATGTCGTCCCGGGACCCGGCCGTCGGGGGTGGCCCGGGGAAGGCGAGTCGAGCCTGCCTGTCGGGGGTCACCCTGATCCGGTGTGGATGGTCGCAGCCGAGGATCAGACCGGCGCGGTGCGCGGTATCGACTGCATCGGCGAGGGGGGCCACGACGCCGGCCGCCACCGAGGGCGGCAGTAGCCCGTCGCTCACCAGTTCGAGCAGGGTGCCACCGGGGGTCCACTCCGCGACGACGACCGCGAAGGAACGACCGCCCCCATTTTCGGGCTCCAGCACGTCCAGCACCCGCGCCGCGCCCGGCGCCTCCAGCCGGGCCGAGCGCAGGGCGCGCTGCACGGCCGAGCGCATCAGCCGATCGGCCCCGCCGTCCCCCGGGGCGGCGATGAACAAGGTGAGCGCGACGTCGCGTTCCAACACCAGGTCGCGACCCCGCCACAGGGACGCGGAGCAGCGGTCGTCACGGCCAACATCCGCTAACAGCCGGTAACGACCGCGGCCCAGAATGCAACCCGGGGTCGGCCAAGGGGGGTTGGCACCGCGTGTCCCTGTTCCCGCTGACTCCTCGCTCACCTGCTCTGTCACCTTCCCCCCACGCTTTGCCACGCAGCCCGCCCCCGACGCGATACCGACGCGACGCCACGGACAATTGTCAGAATACGGCTCACCGGGGCTGTTCGGGAGCTATTCGGAGCGGACGGCGAGTGAACCAAACCTCACCTGGCTCCCCGTACTCGGCGTAGGACTCCACGGGCCATCAGCAGCACGAGAACGACAGCACCTGCTCCCGCCGTGAGCGCGACGGTCACGGTGCCGAACGCGGTGGAGCGCAGCTGCAGAGTGCTCGGCTCACCGAGCGGGGTGCCGCCCGGGGTGCTCAGCTGGACGTCAACGCTGAATTGGCCCGTTCGGCTCACCTTCGCCGGGATGACGAGCTGCCGGGTGCTGCGGGCGGGTATCAGCTGCAGCCCCACCGCCCCCGTGCGCAGCCCGGCGGCCGGCGACAGGTTCAGCCGGACCTGCACGCTCACCGGCAGCTCGTTGCTCACAGTGATCAATAGTGGGGCGTCCGCAGCGGCCAGACTGTAGGGGCCGGACGACTGCACGATCCGCACGGACCGGCGCAGCTCGTCCAGCCGGGTGCGCAGCTCGCCGGTCGCCTGCGCGGCCCGGCTCGGCTCACCGCGCCAGGCCGTGGACACCGCCCGCAGCAGCCCGAGCCGCAGCGGGTCGAGCAGAGCGGCTGGCTCCAGGTTCGTGGTGGCGTCCGCAACCGTGGCGACCTGCAGATCCCGCAGGACATCGCGGGCCCGCTGGACGTCGGCGGTGACCGGTTGCGGGATCTCCTCGGCGCCGGCCTGCGGTGGGTAACTCACCGTGGTAGTGGTGCCGGAGGGGTGGACGTTGGTGAGCGCCGGCAGCTCGCGCAGGGTGAAGAAGCCACCCTCCAGCAGCCGCCGGGCGGTGCTCAACAGCTCGGGGGTCTCGGTGCCGCGGGCCTGCCAGCGACGCGGCGGGACCAGGATGACGGGCCGGCGGTCGGAGTCGACGGCGGCGCGGTAGACCAGCGCACCGAGCCCGTCCTGGGCGGCCAGGGCGCTGGCGGTGCCCGTCGGCCGGGAGGCAAGGGTGGGGTCGGGTTGCGGTAGCTCGGGGTCCTTGACCACCGCAGGGTGCGGCCCCAGCGCGCCGGTCAGCAGGGGATCCACGAGCAGGCCGACCGGGGCAGCGCCGGCTGGACCCATCCCGCCAGGTGCTAGAGCGGTCCCGCCGCCGGACGGGTTCGGGGACACGCTGCGGGGATCCAGCAGTACGGCGTGCGTCCCCAGTGCGGTGAGATCGGCCAGGGTGCGCTCGTCGAGCACCTCATCCGCCGGCCAACTCACCCCGGCCAGCGGCTGCACCCCCAGCAGGTCGCCGACCAGCCGGACTCCGGTGCTGTTGGCCAGGGCCTCCAAGTCGGTGAGCCCGGCCCGGGACAGCGCCACCAAGTCGGGATCGGCGTAGGGCAGCGGCAGCACGCACCGGCCTTGGACGGCCCCGCGCAGCCGATCGAGCCAGTTCCGGGCGTCCCGCGCACCGGTGCCCACGGTGGTCCCGCCGGGGCGCGCCACCCGGTAGCCGCGGCTCATCCCGTCGACGGTCTCCAGCAGCAGCGGGTCGATAGCCACGCAGACGGCCGGGGCAAGTGGCGACCCGGGCGGCACGGCCTGCTCGAGTGCAGCGAGCAGGCCGTCGAGCCGGCCACCGGGAGCGATCTCGGCGGCCACCGGATCGGTCCCGTTGTGGTCAGCGCGGATCAGGATCGGCTCACCGGGACCGGTGGGCAGCCTGGCGGGTTCCGCGGCCAATGGCCACACCACGGTCAGCTGCCTGGGTTGCGGAGGCTGGGGCAGCACCGGTCCAGGCGGCTGGCCAGGCGCGACGGGGGGGATGCCGAGCATCGGCAGCAGCAGCGGGACCGACGCCAGCCTCGCGACGCCGCCGAAGTCCGGCTTGCCGTTGAGGTTCACCACCAGTGGGTACACGCCCGGTTCGCTGATCTGCAACGACTCCAGGTCCGCGCCGCCACGCAAGGGCACGTCGAGCTGGAACGGGACGCTCTGGCCCGGCATGAGATCGCTCGGCAGCGGACGGAACCTCGTGACGTGGAGCGTTTCGGGCAGCCCGGTGACCGCAGCCAAGACCGCCTTGTCCGAGGCTATTGGCTCTCCGCGCTCCAGCCGGACCCCGAGTTTGGTGATCGGCCGGTCCCCCACGTTGACCACCTGGCCGGTCACCTTGACCACCGGCGAGCTGGCCACGGTGACCACCCGAGGTGACATGTCGGCGAGATCGAGCCGGGCCAGGACGTTGGGGAGCTCGGGTTGCCGCGAGTGGAGCTGCTGTGCTCCGGCGGTTCCCGGCAGCAGCAGTCCCAGAAAAGCAGCCAGGAGTGCCGCAACGACCCGGCGCGTCACGCGGGATCCGCCAGCATGGTGGTGGCGCGCAGTACCAGGCGCCGCTCGTCGGCATAAGCCAAGCGCTCCGGCAGGTCGGCCAGCGGTACCCAGGCCACCTCGGTGACCTCCACGTCGGCGTCGGACAACTCGCCGCCCACCGCGCGCAGTAGGAAGTGGTGCACGGTCTTGTGCACCCGGCGGTCGTCGGCGACGAACCAGTAATCGATGCTGCCCAGGGCAGCGACCACCGAGCCGTCGATCCCGGTCTCTTCGGCGACCTCGCGTACTGCGGCCTGCTCGACGGTTTCGCCATTCTCGACGTGGCCTTTGGGGAGCGACCACAGCAGCCGGCCCCGCCGGTCCAGCCGACCGATCACTGCCGCTCGCCCGGTCTCGGTGTCCACTACCAGCCCGCCCGCTGAGGTCTCATCCACGGTGCGCATCCGGCCCGCCGGGCGTCCCTTCCCTGATCCCTGTGACGCAGGGGTGCCGCGCGGGACCGGGGTTGGCTTGTGCGCGGTCTCGGGACGCCTGCTGTTGCTCGTACGCTGGTCCTTGCCCTGGGGCTTCCTCCGCCGGCCGGCCTGCGGTGGGTTGGCCGGGTTGCTGCTCGGTTCCTGGCGGCTGCTGGCCGGACCGCCGTCAGCGGCAACGTCGCCCTGCTCAGCTCCCCCCTGGCCGGTACTGCCTGGGCTGGGCCGGTGCCGGCGGCCCTTGCGCTGCCTTTTCTTGTGTTGCCCAGCCGTCTCGCGGGCCGCTTTGTCACGACCGGACCTTCCGGAGGGCGGGGGCATGACGATGATGGTATCCGCGGCGGCGGGCTGCGCTGGTCAGCACAGGTGCCGTTACGCTGGCTCCCCGTGTCGCCTTCGCCCTTCGCCGTGGAAAACCGGGTCTCGTCCGTGAGCATGGCACAGCAGAATGCGGTTGTGGAGTTGCTCAGGATTGCGCCGGTGGCTGATGAGCTCGCCACCCGGTTCATCGCGGCCGGTCATTCGCTGTATCTGGTGGGCGGTAGCGTGCGTGACGCCCTGCTCGGCCGGCTGGGCAGCGACCTGGACTTCACCACTGACGCCCGCCCGGACACTACCCGCGGGATCCTGGATGGCTGGGCCGACGCCGTGTGGGACACCGGGATCGCCTTCGGCACCGTCGGCGCGACCAAGGCCGGTACTCATTGCGAGATCACCACCTACCGGGCCGACCGCTACGACCGGGTGTCCCGCAATCCCGAGGTGGTCTTCGGGGACACCCTCGAGGGCGACCTGGCCCGTCGCGACTTCACGGTGAACGCGATGGCCGTGGAGCTGCCGGTGCGCGACCGCAGCCGGTTCGTGGACCTGCACGGTGGGATGGCTGCGCTGGCCCGGCGTGAGCTGGACACGCCCGCGACGCCGGAGGAGTCCTTTGCCGACGACCCGCTACGCATGCTGCGTGCTGCCCGGTTCGTCTCCCAGTTGGGCTTCAGCATTGCCCCACGGGTACGAGCGGCCCTGGAGGAGATGGCACCGGAGATCCGCCGCATCACCGTTGAGCGGGTTGCGGCGGAGCTGTCCAAGCTGCTGCTGGGCGCCCATCCGCGGCGGGGTGTCGAGATGATGGTGGACACCGGGTTGGGCGACCACGTGCTGCCCGAGGTGCCGGCGATGCGGCTGGAGATCGACGAGCACCACCAGCACAAGGACGTTTACGTGCATTCGCTGACGGTGCTCGACCAGGCGATCGCGCTGGAGGAGGGCGAGCCGGACCTGGTGCTGCGGCTGGCCGCGTTGCTGCACGACATCGGCAAGCCGGCTACCCGCAGGCACGAGGCCAGCGGCGGGGTGAGCTTTCACCACCACGAGGCAGTCGGGGCCAAGCTGGTGCGCAAGAGGTTGCGCGCGCTGCGCTACCCCACGCACGTCGTCAACGACGTCGCCCAGCTGGTGTTCCTGCACCTGCGCTTTCACGGCTACGGCAGCGGCGAATGGACCGACTCCGCAGTGCGGCGCTACGTCACCGACGCCGGTGATCTGCTGCCGCGGCTGCACAAACTCGTCCGCGCCGACTGCACCACCCGCAACCGTCGCAAGGCGGCCGCATTGCAGCGCAGCTACGACCACCTCGAGGCCCGCATCGCGCAGGTCCAGGCAGAGGAGGACCTGGCCCGGGTGCGCCCGGACCTCGACGGCAACGCGATCATGGAGCTACTAGGCCTGCCGCCCGGCCCCCAGGTCGGCCAAGCCTGGCGCCACCTCAAAGAGCTCCGCCTGGACCGCGGCCCCCTCTCCCGCGCCGACGCCGAAGCCGAACTCCACCGCTGGGCCGCCGACCACCTCCCCTGACCTCCCGCATTCAGCGGGCTCAGCGGGGCTATCAGCTGCGCGATAGCCCCGCTGAGCCCGCTGAATGCGCTGGGGGCCGGTCGATGAGGCCATATACGAGGGCGGCGATGAGGTAGGCGACGGCGGCTAGGAGGAGTAGGTGGGGGGCGTGGCCGTTGAGAGGGACCACGGTTGCGGCCAGGGCGACTGCCAGCACGTAGCCGACGTTGAAGACGGTGTCGTAGAGGGTGAACACCCGGCCACGCGCGTCATCCCCGACGTCGCTCTGCACCGTTGCGTCGAGGCTCAACTTCACCACCTGGCCGGCCGTGGCCAGCGCGAACGCGGCCGCCAGGATCGTAATCTTGATCATCGGCAGGCCGAGGATGACGATCACGACGGCGGCGGCCAGCAGTGCACCGCGGACCGTGTGCCGCCGGCCGAACCTGGCCACCAGCGGCCCGGTGAGCACCGCTGCGAGCAGCATTCCGGCGGCTCCGGCGACGAGCACCTGGCAGACGCCGGCGAGCCCCGCCCGCAGTAGCCCGTCGGAAGTGAAGGAGTTGCGGTACAACAGCAGCGTCACCATGGTGGCGATGCCGAAGGAGAGCCGGTGCGCGACCAGCGCCACCAGGCCCGCGGCCACGCTGGGCACCCGGGCCGCCGCGGTCACCCCGTCACGCAGCCCTCTTGCCAGCGTGGGCTGGTCCGCCGGGGTGCCTTGGTTGTTGGGGTCCGGCCCGAGGCGGCCGCCACTGAAGCCGGCGGTGACCGCCGCCGCCAACAGTGAACCCAGCACCGCCCAGGCCGTCACCCACGCCGACGCGGTGTTCCCGGTCCCCGCCACACCCCGCAGCGTGATCGCACACATCCCACCGAAGACCGCGACCACGGTGCCGACGGTGGCGGCCAGTGCGTTGGCCTCCACC
>DATDHI010000484.1:0-31219 GCA_036521655.1 Pseudonocardiaceae bacterium
AGCCAACCACGTCGCCGAGGTGAACCAGAGCGTGCAGGGTCAGCTGGCGAGCTTGCGCAGCCAGCTGGCGCCGCTGGCGGGGGCGTGGAAGGGCCAGGCATCGACCGCCTTTCACCTGCTGATGGAGCGCTGGGACAGCGACGCTCGCAATCTCAACGAGGCCCTCAACAGCATCGGTGAGCAGATCCGCGGATCGGGCACCACCTACGCCCAGGCCGACGACACCGAGAACCAGACCTACTCGCGGATCAGCCAGGCGCTGGGCAACTGAGCCCGCCACACCTCCCACACCCAGACACCAAGGAGATAGACAGATGAGTGATGGCACGATCCTGGTTACGTTCGGCGAGCTCGAGAACGCGCGCAGCTCGATCCAGATGACGTGGACGAATATCAACCGGGAGATGGAGGACCTCAAGCGGTTCCTGCAGCCGATGGTGCAGACCTGGACTGGCGATGCGTCAAGCGCCTACCAAGCCCACCAGGCGAAGTGGGACCGGTCGGCGACCGACCTGCACCAGGTGTTGAACCAGATCGGCGTGGCGCTGGGCGCCTCGAACGAGAACTACCAGGCCGGCGAGGCGGCCAACAGGAACCGCTGGACCTAGTCGCCCTCCCGATCGCCGCTGGGGTCTTGCCGGCGGTGACCCCGTTTTGACCGTGTTGCGTGGCGGCCGGTATCGTCGCGCGTTGTTATGCGGAGGCGCGCGGCGCTCGCTGCGCTGTCACTGGCCGCATTGGCACCCCTGACGAACTGTGATGACGAGGTAGATCCGTGCGCACGTACAGTCCCAAGCCCGGCGAGGTCGAGCGCTGTTGGCATGTCATTGACGCCACGGACGTGGTGCTGGGGCGCCTCGCCAGCCAGGCTGCCACGTTGCTGCGCGGCAAGCACAAGCCGACCTACGCCCCGCACGTCGACACCGGCGACTTTGTGGTGATCGTCAACGCTGGGCGGGTGGCGCTGTCAGGCAACAAGGGTGATCGCAGCTTCGTATACCGGCACAGCGGCCACCCCGGCGGGCTCAAGCAGCGCTCGTTCACCGAGATGCTCGCCACCCAGCCGGAGCGGTTGGTGGAGCGGGCCGTCAAGGGCATGCTCCCCAAGAACACGCTGGGCCGGGCGATGGCGCGCAAGCTCAAGGTCTACGCAGCCCCGGAGCACCCCCACGCCGCGCAGTGCCCGCAGCCGTTCGAGATCACCCAGGTCGCCCAGTGATCCCGTCAAGCCCAGTGACCCCGTCGAGCCCAGTGCCCACCCCCAGTGAGGACCCGAGAGATCCTGTGACCACCCCGCAGATCCCGCAACAAGAAGAGACCGCACCGCCCGCTGCCGCACCACCGGCACCGATCGTGCCACCGGCCCCAGTGATCAGCGATAGGACAGCGCAGACCGTCGGGCGCCGCAAGGAGGCGGTGGTGCGGGTGCGGCTGATACCCGGCCGCGGTGTCTTCACGCTCAACGGCAAGAGCTTGGAACAGTACTTCCCGAACAAGGTGCACCAGCAACTGGTGCGGGAGCCCCTGGTCACGGTCAACAAGCCCGAGTCCTACGACGTGATCGGCAACCTGTCCGGTGGCGGCACCTCCGGCCAGGCCGGCGCGCTGCGGCTGGGCATCGCCCGGGCCCTGATCGAGCTGAACGTCGATGACCGTCCGGCGCTGAAGAAGGCGGGCTTCCTCACCCGCGACGCCCGGATAAAGGAGCGGAAGAAGTACGGCCTGAAAAAGGCCCGCAAGGCGCCCCAGTACTCAAAGCGTTGACACGTCGCCTATTCGGCACCGACGGGGTTCGCGGTCTGGCCAACTCCGAGCTCACCCCGGAGCTGGCCATGGCCGTTTCCGGCGTGGCGGCCCGGGTGCTCGCCGATCACGGCCTCGGCCATCGCCCGGTTGCCGTGGTGGGCCGGGATCCCCGGGCCAGCGGCGAGATGCTGGAGGCCGCCGTCACGGCGGGTCTGGCCTCGGCAGGCGCCGACGTGCTCCGGGTCGGGGTGTTGCCCACCCCCGCGATCGCCCACCTGGTGGCCGAGTTCTCCGCTGACCTCGGCGTGATGATCTCGGCGTCGCACAACCCGATGCCGGACAACGGCATCAAGCTCTTCGCCGCGGGCGGGCACAAGCTGCCCGACGCGGTGGAGGACGAGATCACCCTCCGGCTGGCCGGGCCCGACGCCGCGCGTCCCACCGGCGCCCGGATTGGGCGGGTGCGCGACGAGCCAGCGGCCGCTGGGCGTTACGTGGATCACTTGCTGCTGGCCACACCGCACTCATTGGAGCAGGTCCGGGTGGTGGTCGACTGTGCGCACGGCGCGGCGTCCCAGGTGGCACCAGAGGCCTACCGGCGCGCTGGCGCAGATGTGGTGGCGCTCTACGCCGAGCCCAACGGCCTCAACATCAACGATGGCTGCGGGTCCACCCATCTGGACCCGCTGCGCAAGGCGGTGCTTGAGCACGGCGCCGCGATCGGGATCGCGCACGACGGCGACGCCGACCGCTGCCTTGCCGTGGGCGCCACCGGCGACATCGTCGACGGCGACCAGATCATGGCCATCCTCGCGCTGGCGATGCGGGAGAGCGGCGAGCTGCTCTCCGACACCCTGGTCGCCACCGTGATGAGCAACCTGGGTTTGCACCTCGCGATGCGCGAGCACGCGGTCACGGTGCACACCACCGCGGTGGGCGACCGGTATGTGCTCGAGGCGTTGGGGGCGGGTGGGTTCGCACTCGGTGGCGAACAGTCAGGGCACGTGGTGCTGCCCGGCTATGCCACCACCGGCGACGGCCTGCTGACCGCGTTGCGGCTCATGGCGCGGATGGTCACGACCGGGCGGACCCTGGCGGATCTGGCCAGCGTGGTGACGCGGCTGCCGCAGGTGCTGGTCAACGTGCCGGTCGCGGACAAGGCTGCCGTCGCGACGGCACCAGAAGTGGCCGACGCCATCGCCACTGCGGAGGCCGACCTGGGCGAGACCGGCCGGGTGCTGCTGCGTCCATCGGGCACCGAGCAGCTGGTGCGGGTGATGGTCGAGGCACCCACTCAACCCACGGCCGCGACCATCGCCCATCGCATCGCCGCAGTCGTCGCCAGCATCTGATCCCAAGGCCGCAGCTGACGCCCGCACTCGACGCTCGGGTGGTTTGGGTCAGAAGGATGTGACGGTGGCCGGAGTGAGTAGGGGGTAGCCGTCGGTGGGGTCGATGAGGGCGTTGTAGAAACGGGCGATGGCGCGGGCTGTGGTGATGCCGTTGGAGGAGGGGATTTCGGCGGCGTGGACCCTTGGGTCGTTGGGACCGATGCGGGGAGTGGTGACGGCGCTGGCACGGCGTAGTGCGGTGGAGTCTGTGTGGCGGGCGGCGGGGGGCTCGATGAGTCGGCTGACCCGGTGCTGGTGGGCTGGGGGTAGGCCGACGTAGGCGTCGAGGTTGAGGGGGGTGGCGATTTCGTTGGCGAAGAAGGCGCCGGGAGTGCAGCCGGTGATGCGGCGGATGACTTCGCCGATGAGCCAACCGAAGGTTTGGGCGTGGTAGCGGTGCGCGGAGCCGGGCGGCCAGCAGGGGCGTTGCGTGGCGAGGGCGGTGGTCATGGGGTGCCAGGCGAGGGGTATGGGCTTGTCGAGGTGGGCAGGCCGGCGCGGTGGGACAGCAGCCAACGGACGGGGATGTGTTGTTTGCCGGTGGCGGTGAACTCGGGCCAGTGGTCGGCGACGGGGGCGTCCAAGTCCAGCTCGCCTCGTTGCACCAACAGGTGGGCGCAGGTGGCCGTGAAAACCTTGGTGGTGGAGAAGACTGGTCGACACTAATGACACGCTCCACCACCGGGATACGCTATTACCTCGAAAGCGCTCGGATCGCCTGCGCAAGCAGCCTGCCTGTGCCCGAACCGTTGTCGGCAGGGGCAATGCGGCACGTCTACGCGCAGGAGAATGGCCAGCTCACCGCTATCGACGGGTTGACTGGCCTGGGTGCGCTGCCCGGCCACCTCGCGGTACACCTGGACGCGGTGGGTCGTGAGGTCAGCACCGAGATCCGGGACTACACCGCACCAGTCGGCCACGTGCTGTTCACCGCCTCCACGGCCGCCGAGGCGCTGGCCCGCGCGGACGAGGCGGCCGCTCGGCTGCGACTGGTCATCGAGCCGGGGCTGGTGCAGGCGTGAGTGTGCTCCGTTTCTGCTGGTATGTACCGACACACGGAGACGGCCGCATCATTGGCGGCCGCAGCGCCGACTTGGTCTGGTCGCTGGGTTACATTAACGAGGTCGGTGCCGCCGCCGAGGCGGCCGGGTGTCGCTTAACGTGGTTACCGGGGGTTCGCCGACGGAGCTGGCGATGGACGGCGACCACGAGCCTCATGACCGCCGCTACGCCCGCACTGCCGAGTTCATGTCGGTGCTGCGCACGGTGTGGGCCCACGACGGCGTGGACTTCACCGGCGAGTTCTTTCGGATCGTCGGGGCCTCGCCGGTGCCAAAACCGCAGCAGCCCGGCGGGATCCCGCTCTACCTGGGTGGATCGTCGGAGCGTCGGCCGTTGGACGCACGAGGGAGGGCCCAGGGTGGTCACAGAGGCTCGAGGCGACCGCGTCGGTAACGGCGGCGTTGTCCCGTGCCGAGGCCTTTCAGTCAGGGTTGTGCGAGTAGCGCGTCGTACTCGGGGTTCCCGGTCAGCTGGGCAAGCAGGAATGCGGTGACCAGCGCACGGGAGACTCGGCGGGTGCTGTACTCAGGGCTGCTGTCGACGAGCAGATCCGTCCAGTGGCCGCCCTGGGTGAAACCGAGATGGCCGGCTTTGGGCAGCGTCCGCAGCTGCACCGGTCCCGCCCACGCCCTTGTCACCGGCTCGGCATGCCCGACCGGCGGCGCGATGCGATCCTTTCCCCCGGCCAGGTGCAGGCCGGGCATGGTGCAGCGCCCCGCGGCGGGTATCGCTGAGGGCAGGGTCTCGGCCAGCGCCAGCGTGACCACGGCCCGGCAGCGATTGTCATCCGCTGCGGCGAGCACAGCGCAGCCGCCGCCCATTCCATGCCCGGCCAGGCCTAGCTGGCCGGGATCGATGCTGATCTTCCCGTCGCCCAGCCGCACCCCGACGCATAAGTCCAGCGCACTGCGCAGGTCCACGGCGAACTGACGGTGCGAGGGCAGCACGCCACCCTGGGTAGCGGGCGCTGCCGCCACCACTCCCCATGAGGCCAGGTGGCGCAGCAACTCCTCGTAGCGTGACGTCGGTTGCAGCCAGCCGTGCCCGAAGGCGACCGCAGGCAGCCCGAGCCCGGATTCCGGCGTGAACATCACCCCGGGGGTGCCGACCAGACCCAGGTCACCGCGCAGCACCGGGTGCGGTCCCGTCAAGGACAGCTGATCGATGCAGCGCCGGACCGCCGGGTCGGTGCGTGCCATGAGCGGGACGCTATCGGATCCATCGTGCTGGCGATTGGAGTGGGGCGAGGCTCGGCTAGCGTGACGGGCATGTGCGGAATCGTGGGCTACGTGGGGCGCCGAAGCGCCCTCGACGTCGTCCTGCAGGGTCTGGGCCGGCTGGAGTACCGCGGGTACGACTCGGCAGGTGTCGCAGTGCTCGACGGTGCTGGGATGCTGGCGCTGCGGCGCAAGGCTGGGCCGCTGGCCAACCTGATCGGCGAGCTCGACGCCACCGGCCGCGGCGCTTTCACCGGGACGGCCGGGATGGGGCACACCCGCTGGGCCACCCACGGTGCACCGACCGATCGCAACGCCCACCCGCACGCCGACACCGCCGGGCGGCTCGCCGTGGTGCACAACGGGATCATCGAGAACCACGCCCAGCTGCGCGCCGAGCTGGAGCGTGCCGGGGTGGAGCTGTCCAGCGACACCGACACCGAGACCGCCGTGCATCTCATCGCGGCCGAGTACACGCGCTGCGGCGATCTGCCCGCTGCGGTCTCCGTCGTATGCCGGCGACTGCGCGGCGCGTTCACGCTGGTCGTCACCCATGCCGATGAGCCCGACCTGATCGTCGCGGCGCGCCGCTCCTCCCCCCTGGTGGTGGGGGTGGGAGACGGGGAGCACTTCGTCGCCTCCGACGTCGCCGCCTTCATCGATCACACCCGCAACGCCGTCGAGCTCGGGCAGGACCAGGTGGTGACGATCACCCGCGACGGCTACCAGGTCACCGACTTCCATGGCGGCCCCGCGCAGGGCAGGCCCTTTCACGTCGATTGGGACCTGTCGGCGGCCGAGAAGGGCGGCCACGACTACTTCATGCTCAAGGAGATCCAGGAACAACCCAGTGCCATCAGCAATACCTTGCGCGGGCACTTCGTCGACGGCCGGATCGTGCTCGACGAGCAGCGGATGGATATCCAGGAGTTGCGCGACGTCGACAAGGTGTTCGTGGTCGCCTGCGGGACCGCCTACCACTCCGGCATGGTCGCCAAGTACGCCATCGAGCACTGGTGCCGGTTGCCGGTGGAAGCGGAGCTGGCCAGCGAGTTCCGCTATCGCGATCCGGTGTTGGACCGCTCCACCCTGGTCGTCGCGATCTCGCAGTCCGGGGAGACCATGGACACCCTGGAGGCGGTGCGGCACGCCAAGGAGCAAAAAGCCCGGGTGCTGGCGATCTGCAACACCAACGGGGCGCAGATCCCCCGGGAGTCTGACGCCGTGCTCTACACCCACGCCGGGCCAGAGATCGGGGTGGCCGCCACCAAGACGTTCCTGGCCCAGATCGTGGCCAACTTCCTGGTTGGACTGGCGCTGGCGCAGGCGCGCGGCACCAAGTACTCCGACGAGGTCGCCCGCGAGTTCGCCGAGCTGGAGGCCATGCCCGCGGCGGTGCAGCGGGTGCTCGGCACGGTGGATCAGGTGCGAGCCCTGGGACGGGAACTGGCCGACGCCAAGGTGGTGCTGTTCCTCGGCCGCCACGTCGGCTTCCCGGTGGCACTGGAAGGGGCGCTCAAGCTCAAGGAGCTCGCCTACATGCACGCCGAGGGCTTCTCCGCCGGCGAGCTCAAGCACGGCCCGATCGCGCTGCTCGAACCGGGCCTGCCGGTGGTCGTGGTGATGCCCTCGCCCAAGGGACGCGCCGTGCTGCACGCCAAGCTGCTGTCCAACATCGAGGAGATCCGGGCCCGCGGCGCACGGACCATCGTCATCGCCGAGGAGGGTGACGACACGGTGCGGCCCTACGCCTCGCACCTGCTGGAGGTACCCGCGGTGCCCACCCTGTTGCAGCCGCTGGTGTCCACCGTGCCGCTGCAGGTGCTCGCCGCAGAGATCGCCCGGCAACGCGGATACGATGTGGACAAGCCACGCAACCTCGCCAAATCGGTCACAGTCGAATGACGCCCGCGTGCGCGGGGCGCTCGTGAGCGGCAAAGAGTGCGATAACACTGTTGCGCACTCACGAGGCGCGTGGTCCACGCAGCGGGTGCGGGCCGCTGAAGAGACGCTGCTCGCGCGGGTGCCCGCGGGTGAGCTGATGCGTCGCGCGGCGTTCGGGCTGG
Source organism: Pseudonocardiaceae bacterium (assembly GCA_036521655.1). Lineage (GTDB taxonomy): Bacteria > Actinomycetota > Actinomycetes > Mycobacteriales > Pseudonocardiaceae. Next base: position 7,483 of record DATDHI010000484.1, read on the forward strand.
CCACCCGGACGGCGGCGACGCTGGCCGCGCGCACCGGCGGGGTGTCGGGACGCCACGTCGCGCTGCTGGTCGGGGCGGGTGACAACGGCGGGGATGCGCTGTGGGCCGGGGCGTTGCTGCGACGCCGCGGCGTGGCGGTCACCGCTGTCCTGCTGTCGCCGGAGCGTGCGCACCCAGCGGGTTTGGACGCGCTGCGACGGGCCGGCGGGCGGATCGGGGACCACCTGCCCGCGCGGGCGCACCTTGTGCTCGATGGCGTCGTGGGGTTGGCCGGCAAGGGTGCGCTGCGCCCGGAGGCCGCCCGGCTCGTCGAGGCCGTCCGGGTGCCGATCATCGCAGTGGACTCGCCGTCCGGAGTGGACCCGGACACCGGCACCGCCGAGGGCCCTGCGGTCACCGCCACCGAGACCGTCACCTTCGGCGCCCGCAAGCCGGTGCACCTGCTCGCGCCGTGGCGCTGCGGCCCGGTGCACCTGGTGGACATCGGCCTGTTCGCCGAGCTGGGCGAACCCGACCTGCAGGTGCTGACGGCCGCCGAGGTCGGTACCTGCTGGCCGGTGCCCGGCCCGGCCAGCGACAAGTACAGCCAGGGCGTCCTGGGGATCGCGGCAGGGTCGGCGGACTACCCAGGGGCGGCGGTGCTGTGTGCCGGAGCCGCCGTGCTGGCGACGTCGGGCATGGTTCGTTTCGCCGGCACCGCCGCCGACGCGGTCCGCGCGCGCTGGCCGGAGGTGGTGGCCACCGGCTCGGTGTCCGACGCCGGCCAGGTGCAGGCCTGGGCAGTCGGGCCGGGATTGGGCACCGGCGCCGCCGCCCGCCAGGTGGTGACCCACGTGCTGGCAGCGGGGGTGCCCGTAGTGGCGGACGCGGATGCGATCACCCTGCTGGCCCGGCGTCCCGCGCTGGCGGACAGTCGTGATCCGGGCACCCCGCTGGTGCTCACCCCGCACGACCGCGAGTTCGAGCGGCTCGCCGGCCGCGCTCCCGGCCCCGACCGGGTCGCGGCCGCCCTGGAGGCGGCTCGCCGCTTCGACGCCGTGCTGCTGCTCAAGGGCAACACCACGATCGTCGCGTCGCCCGATGGCCGGGTGTTGGTGAACCCGGCTCGCTCGTCCTGGGCTGCCACCGCGGGGTCCGGGGACGTCCTCACTGGCATGATCGGTGCGCTGCTCGCCGCCGGGTTGGAGCCCGCCACCGCAGCGGCGGCCGCGGCCCATGCCCACGAGTTCGCCGCTACCCTCGCCGCGCAGGGCGGCACTCGGGGCGGGCCCGGTGCGCCGGCTCCGTCCTCGGCGATCCAGGCGGCCCTCAGTGACGCGATTCGCACGCTCCGTTCGGTGGCTTGCGTGCGAGGATGACCAGGATGCAGGGCAGCTCCGGACGTCCGCGGGTCGAGGTGGTGATCGACCTCGACGCGGTCCGGCACAACGTCGCCATCCTCGCCGGGTCCACAGCCGCCTCCGGTGCGGCCACCATGGCGGTGGTCAAGGCCGACGGGTACGGCCACGGCGCGGTCGATGTCGCCAGCGCCGCATTGCAGGCAGGCGCGAGCGCCCTGGGAGTATGCAGTGTCGACGAGGCGCTCGCCCTGCGCCACGGTGGAATCGAGGCCCCCGTGCTGGCGTGGCTGCACGCCCCCGGGGAAAATCTCGCCGCCGGGGTGGCCGCTGGGATCGACCTCGGCGTCTACTCCATCGGCCAGCTCGAGGCCGCAGCGGCAGCGGCCGCCGGAAGCGGCCGTACCGCCCGAGTGCATCTCAAGGTCGACACCGGGCTGACCCGCGGCGGGGCCTACCGCGGTGAGTGGGCCGGCCTGGCCCGCGCTGCCGCGGCAACACGGGCCGTCGAGGTCGTCGCGATCTGGTCGCACCTCGCACATGCCGACGATCCTGGGCATCCGATCATCGAGCAGCAGGTGCGACACTTCGAGGAGGCCTACCGGGTGACCCGCGATGCCGGACTGCGGCCGCTGCGGCATCTGGCGAATTCGGCGGCGACGCTGACCCGGCCCGACCTGCACTATGACATGGTCCGTCCCGGCATCGCCGTCTACGGTCTCTCACCGGTACCCGGGATGGGTTATGATCTGTTACCTGCGATGACCCTGCGCTCGCAGGTCGCGCTGCTCAAGCGCGTCCCCGCCGGTGAGGGCGTGTCTTACGGGCACGTGTGGCATACCGACCGGGAGACGACGTTGGCGCTGGTTCCGGCTGGCTACGCCGATGGCGTGCCGCGGTTGCTCACCGGCCGGTTGGACGTGTGGCTGGCCGGGCGCCGCCGCCCGGTGGTGGGAAGGGTGTGCATGGATCAGGTGATGGTCGACTGTGGAGACGATCCTGTCGCCGAGGGCACCGAGGTGGTCTTCTTCGGCACCGGCCGTGGCGGTGCACCCACTGCGACCGAGTGGGCGGACAAGCTGGGCACCATTCACTACGAGGTGGTCGCGGGCATGGTGCGGCCCCGGTTGACCCGGACGGTGTATGGTCGCCGCCCGGCTGTGGCGCGAGGCCCCCGATGACGTCGATGGTGAAGACGGCAGGGTGGGTGGCTGGCAGTGTGCTGGGCACCGTGGCAGTGGCCGGCGCCGCGCATCACAACCGCATCGCCAAGCTGAGGAGGCTTGCTGCGGAACTCGACGATGATCTCCCGGTCGTGCTGCCGCCGGATCGTGAATTCACGGTGGCAGCGGACGACGGGGTGCCGCTGTCAGTGGAGGAACTCGATCCTGCCGATGGCGGGGCGCCCGAGTTCACCGTCGTCCTGATTCACGGCTACACGCTCGACCGGCGGTCCTGGCTCTTCCAGCGAGAGCACCTCGCGCACTCCCGCGCCCCCCGGGTCCGCCAGGTGCTCTACGACCACCGCAGCCACGGCCGTTCCGGCCCCTCGTCCCGGCATGCGTGCACCATCGAGCAACTCGGCCGCGACCTGGACGCGGTGATCCGCGCGACCGCGCCCGAAGGCCGGGTGGTGCTGATCGGTCATTCCCTCGGTGGTATGACGATCATGGCGTTGGCCGAGCACCGCCCTGAGCTGTTCGCCGAGCAGATCTGCGGGGTGGCCTTCCTCAACACCAGCGCCGGCGACATCGGCCGGTCCGGCCTGCCCAGGCCGTTCCTGTCTCGGCGAAACCCGATCATGCCGGTCGCCAAGCGGCTGTCCCACTGGCAGCCCAGCGCGCTGGCGGTCGAGCGCGGGCGGGATCTCGGCGGGCATCTGATCTGGAGCCTGATCCACAAGCTCGCATTCGGCGATGAGGCGGTGGATCCGGCGCGGGTCGAGCTGATGGACAAGATGATGAGGGGAACCCCTTTCGACGTCATGGTCGACTTCCTGGCCACGTTCGGGGCACATAACCGCTACGCCGCGCTGGCCGGGCTGCAGTACGCCAAGGCGCTGGTGCTCGGTTCCGACCGTGACCGGTTGGTTCAGTACGAGCACTCCGAGGCGATCGCCGCGTTGCTCACCGACGTTGAGCTGGTGCAAGTGGCAGGGTCGGGCCACATGACGATGCTGGAGCAGCCGGAGCGGGTCAACGAGCACCTGCTGGACCTGCTGTCCCAATGCGCCGGGGCGCCGGCCCGCGGCCGGAGATCGGCTTGAGTCTGGTCCTGGAGCTGGCCGCCCCCGCGGACACCGAGCGCCTCGGCCGGGACGTCGGCTCGCTGTTGCGCGCGGGTGATGTTGTGGTGCTGTCCGGACCGCTGGGCGCGGGCAAGACGGTGCTGGCCCGGGGCATCGGCGCTGGGTTGGGGGTCCGCGGGCCGGTCACCTCGCCGACCTTCGTCATCGCCCGCGAGCACCCGGCACTACCCGGTGGGCGGGGCGTGCCGCTGGTGCACGTCGACGCCTACCGGCTCGGCGGCCTGGCCGAGCTGGACAGCCTTGACCTGGACACCGATCTGCTCGCCGCGGCAGTGGTCGTGGAGTGGGGCGAGGGCCTGGCTGAACGACTGGCCGACGAGCACCTGTTGATCCGGCTGCAGCGCTGTCTCGACAACGAGGACGTCCGGGTTGCTGAGCTGTGCGGCCCGGCCCGGCTGCTGCCGGTCTGTTACGCCGGATCCGTAAACTAGGCGCCCGTGCTGGTGCTGGCTCTCGATACCGCGACACCCGCGGTGACCGCGGGACTGCTGCGGCTACCCGCGCTGGGCCTCCCCGAGCTGCTCGCCCAGCGGGTTACCGTGGATGCCCGGGCGCACGGCGAACTGCTGATGCCCTCGGTGCGCGACGTGTTCGCGGCCGCCGGGATGCGAATGCGCGACCTTGCCGCGGTGGTGTGTGGGGTGGGTCCAGGTCCCTTCACCGGGCTGCGGGTCGGGATGGTCACCGCTGCGGCGCTGGGCGATGCCCTGAGTGTCCCGGTATACCCCGTGTGCAGCCTGGACGCGATCGCGCAAGCAGCATTCGCCGGCCAAGGCTGCGGAGTGGATGCCGGCACGCCGCTGCTGGTGGTCACCGACGCACGGCGCCGGGAGGTCTACTGGGCGCGCTATGACGAGGCCGGTGTTCGGGTCCGCGGTCCGGGGGTGGACCGGCCTGCTGACGTGCCGCTGGGCGGCGTTCCCCGTGCGGCCGGTGCTGCCGCTGGCGCCGTCGGGCTGCCCGAGGTGCCGCCTGCGTACCCGGACCCCGCTGCCCTGGTTGGCGTTGCTTTGACGGCGGTGCGGGCTCGGCAGCCGCCCGGCCCGCTCACCCCGCTGTACCTGCGCCGCCCCGACGCGCTCGAACCCGGACCGCTCAAGCCGGTCACGCCGGTATGAGTGTCACGATCGGACCAATGCTGGCCGCTGACGTGCGACGCTGCACCGAGCTGGAGAAGGTGTTGTTCGGCGGCGACGACCCGTGGGATCGGGCGGCGTTCCTGCAAGCGCTCGCCGCGGGTCACCACTATCTCGCTGCGCGGGAACGTGCCGAGCTGATCGGCTACGCGGGTCTCGCCCGGGCCGGCGGCGAGGCGGAAGTACACACCCTTGCGGTTGACCCGGCGCATCAGGGCCGGGGGATCGGCCGGTCGTTGCTGCGTGCGTTGCTCGACCACGCCGCAGGGGCCACCGTGTTCCTCGAGGTGCGCACCGACAACGACTCAGCGATCCAGCTGTATCGCAGTGAGGGGTTCATAGTGATCGGCACCCGCCGCGGCTACTACCGGCCCAGCGGAGCCGACGCATTCACCATGCGCAGGGAGGCTTCGCTGTGACCGCCGACGTACGCGTCGAGGCACTCCTTCCCGCTGAGGCGCCATCATTACAGCGTCCCGCGGAGGCGGCATTGTGACCGGGATAGTTCTGGGCATCGAGACCTCCTGCGACGAGACCGGCGTAGGCGTGGTGCGGGCGTCCAGCGACGGGACCCTCACCCTGCTGGCCGACGAGATCGCGTCCAGTGTGGACGAACACGCCAGGTTCGGCGGTGTCGTGCCCGAGGTGGCGTGCCGGGCCCACCTGGAGGCGATGGTGCCGACTGTGCGCCGCGCGCTTCGGGTTGCGGGTGTCAGGCCGTCTGAGGTGGACGCAGTGGCGGTCACCGCGGGCCCGGGACTGGCCGGCGCGCTGCTGATCGGGGTGGCCGCGGCGAAGGCGTATTCGGTCGCCTGGGACGTCCCGTTGTACGGCGTCAACCACCTCACTGCCCACGTCGCAGTGGACACGCTCGAGCACGGTCCACTACCTCCGGCGCTGGCCCTGCTGGTCTCCGGCGGGCACTCCAGCCTGCTGCAGGTCTCCTCGCTTTCAAGTCCGCTGGAGCCGCTCGGAGCCACCGTCGACGACGCCGCCGGGGAGGCGTTCGACAAGGTGGCCCGATTGCTGGGACTGGGCTTTCCGGGCGGGCCCTTTGTCGATCGGGCCGCCCGGGAGGGGGATCCGGACAGTGCCCGGTTCCCCCGTGGCCTGACCGGAGCGGGCGATGCGCCCTACGACTTCTCCTTCTCCGGGCTCAAGACCGCGGTCGCCCGGCACGTCGAGGCTTTGCGGCGTGGCGGGATCACCGTGCCGGTCGCCGACGTGGCAGCGGCCTTCCAGGAGGCTGTGGTCGACGTGCTCACTGCCAAGGCGATCCGGGCGGCGACCGACCGGGGCATCGGCACCCTGCTCATCGGGGGTGGGGTAGCCGCGAACTCCCGGCTGCGCACCCTGGCCGCGCAGCGCTGTGCTGCGGCAGGGGTACATCTACGGGTGCCCCAGCCTCGACTGTGCACCGACAACGGAGCGATGGTGGCCGCGCTCGGCGCCCACCTACTTGCCGCCGGCGTAACCCCCTCCCCGCTAGAAATCCCCGCCGACCCATCCCTCCCGGCCACGACCTCCCTAGTTGGCGGCTCTTCAAGAGCTACCAACCGGGGTTGACGGCGCTGCTAACCGCTACCAACCCTGTTACCAGGTCCATGGGGGTTGGTGGCGGTTTGAGGTCGCGCAGAGGCGGGTTGGTAGTACTTGAAGGGCTACACACCGGGCTGGGACCAGGGTGGTTGAGTGCTGGCACTCGGGGCAGTAGAGTGCCAGCTGGCACTCTGGTTGTCAGAGTGCCAGCAACGGCCCGGGCCGCCTCGACACCCGCGACGGCGGGGTGGCAGGAGCCGGCATCAGACAACCTGCCAACGCTTCGAAGACCCCAGAAGGTGGAGGTCACACCGTGGCGAGCGTGAATATTAAGCCGCTCGAGGACAAGATCGTCGTTCAGGCCAGCGAGGCCGAGACGATGACCGCGTCCGGAATCGTCATCCCAGACACGGCCAATGAGAAGCCCCAGGAGGGCAAGGTCTTGGCCGTGGGCCCGGGTCGCGTCAATGACGCCGGCACTCGCATCCCAGTGGATGTCAGCGTCGGTGACGTGATCATCTACTCCAAGTATGGCGGCACCGAGATCAAGCACAACGGTGAGGAGTACCTGATCCTCTCCGCGCGCGACGTACTCGCCGTCGTCAACTGAACGGTGCGACCGTGCATGAACTGATTTAGTGACCGCCCCGCGGCCCCTTCCGGGGTCAGCGGGGCGGTCGCCTTTATCGGCCCCGGCGACGCCGGCGGCCCACCGGATTCCGCCAGGGAGGAAGGCAGGCAATGCCCAAGCAGATCACGTTCGACGAGACCGCGCGGCGCGCGCTGGAGCGTGGAGTCGACCAGCTCGCCGACGCGGTCAAGATCACTCTCGGCCCGCGCGGCCGCCATGTGGTTCTGGACAAGAAGTTCGGCGGCCCGTCGATCACCAACGACGGAGTGACGATCGCCCGCGAGATCGAGCTGAGCGATCCCTACGAGAACCTCGGCGCCCAGCTCGCCAAGAGCGTGGCGACGAAGACCAACGACGTGGCTGGTGACGGCACCACCACCGCCACCGTGCTGGCGCAGGCGATGGTCATATTGGGACTGCGCAACGTGACCGCAGGGGCCAATCCCACCGCGCTCGGTCACGGCATCGCCGTGGCCGCCGAGGCGATCTCCGACGCGTTGCTGGCCAGAGCAACGCCGGTGCAAGGTCAGGATGCGATCGCCCAGGTCGCCACCGTGTCCTCGCGTGATCCGAAGATCGGCGCCATGATCGGCGAGGCGATGACCACGGTGGGCAAGGACGGCGTGATCACCGTGGAGGAGTCTTCCACGATGGCCACCGAGCTGGAGATCACCGAAGGTGTCGCATTCGACAAGGGCTACGTCTCGCCCTACTTCGTCACCGACGGTGAGCGGATGGAGACAGTGCTCGAGGACGCCTACGTCCTGCTGCACCGCGACAAGATCTCCACGATCCAGGACTTGCTGCCGCTGCTGGAGAAGGTCAGCCAGGCGGGCAGGCCACTGCTGATCGTGGCCGAGGACGTCGAGGGAGAGGCGCTGTCCACCCTGGTGGTCAACGCGATCCGCAAGACGCTGGCGGTGGTGGCGGTGAAAGCGCCGTTCTTCGGTGACCGTCGCAAGGCCTTCCTGGACGATCTCGCCGTCGTCACCGGCTCGCAGGTCATCAACCCCGAGGTCGGGCTCGCGCTGTCCGAGGTCGGACTCGAGGTGCTCGGCAGGGCCCGGCGCGTGGTGGTGACCAAGGACGACACCACCATCGTCGAGGGCGCCAGCGACCAGTCCGAGGTCGACGCCCGGATCGCGCAGCTTCGTCGCGAGATCGAGGGCACCGACTCCGATTGGGACCGCGAGAAGCTGCAGGAGCGGCTGGCCAAGCTCGCCGGTGGCGTCGCGGTGATCAAGGTCGGGGCGGCCACCGAGACCGAGCTCAAGGAGCGCAAGGGTCGGATCGAGGACGCCGTGTCGGCCGCGCGGGCAGCGGCCGAGGAGGGCATCGTGCCCGGCGGTGGGGTGGCGCTGATACACGCCGCTCAGTCGGTCGGCAGCCTCGACCTGCACGGCGACGAGGCCACCGGCGTCGCCATTGTGTGGGCTGCCAGTGCCGCCCCAGTGGCCTGGATCGCCAACAACGCAGGCTTCGAGGGCTCCGTCGTGGTCGCCAAGGTTCGGGAGATGGACTGGGGTCACGGCTTCGACGCTGAGGCCGAGACCTACGGCGACCTGGTTGCCGCCGGCATAGTCGACCCGGTGAAGGTGACCCGGTCGGCGATCGTCAACGCGGCCTCGATTGCCCGGATGGTGATCACGACCGAGAGCGCGGTGGTGGACAAGCCGGAGCAGCATGCGCCCGCAGCCGATGCCGGTCACGGTCACGGTCACGGTCACGGCCCGGGCTTCTGAGCTGGCGAGGCCCAGCCTCAGCGGAATCGCCGCGACACCCCCCGTATCTCCCCCGGCGAGGTACGGGGGTGTCGCTACCGCCGTGGTAGCCACGATGTGTCATGTCCGTTGATCTGCCCGTAACGGAGCCCCGTGGCGAACACGCATGGCGACCGCCTGTGGCGAAACTCCGCGGCGGTCCGCATGTCGCGTCGCCAGTACTGCCGCGATCCGCTCACACTCGGTACAGTGAGCGTTGCTCCAGACCGGTGACGGCTGCCGTTCGGAGTAGCGTGGTTCCGGCTCTTGATGGAATTTCCATCAGATCGTGTCAAGTTTCGGCTCCGCGCGACCGATAGGGGAGGTGGGGACATCACTCGGCTGCAGGAAAGGAGCCCTCCCGTGACCGCGGTGCTCATCTGCGACGACCGGCGAAGTGTCCGCGAGGGACTTACTCGTGTCATGTCCGCGGTTCCCGGCGTCGCCCGGATCGACTGCGTGGCGCACGGCGACGAGTTGCTAGCTCGCTACTCGCGGCAACCGGTCGACGTCGTGCTGGTGGGTACCCAGCGCGCGGTACCGACCGGTGTGGAGGCCACCCGCCGGCTGGTGTCGGCGCACCCACAGGCCAACGTCATCGTGTTCGGTGCACCGGACGACGCGAGCAGCATTGCAGCCGCCATCGCCGGCGGGGCCCGGGGTTACCTGCGCTGGGATGCGTCGCGTCCGGAACTCGTCGCGGCCCTGGCTCACACGCTGGCCAGCACCTCGGTGCCGGCTCCGCGACCCCCGTCCGACCCTGGCGTCCAGCTCACCGAGCGAGAGCTCCAGGTGCTGCGCGGGATGAGTCAGGGCAAGAGCAACGGGCAGATCGGGCGTGAGCTCTACCTCTCGGAGGACACCGTGAAGACCCACGCCCGCAGGCTGTTCCGCAAGCTCGGCGTGCGGGACCGGGCTCAGGCAGTCGCGCACGGCTTCCGGCGCGGTCTGGTCGCCTGATCACACTCGCCTGATCACACTCGCCTGATCAGACCCGAAACAGGACCGGTGGCATCGCCACCGGTCCTGTTTCTGTTCGTGCAGCATGGGGCGGCATGGGGTGCGCGCGATAAGGATGCCCCGTTCCGCGCTGAATCCGTCGCCCACTACGGTGCCCCGTGAGGTGCCGTGGTCTCGGATAGTGATGGATGGCCGGGACGGCGGGTTGGCCACCGCCGGCTGGCGCATAGCCCGGCCGGTCCCGCGTAACAACGAGGCTGCATTCTGCGATGACCGTTGTGGGGGACGACCTCGACGTCCTTGTTGGCGCGGCCGTTGACGGCGAGAAGGCTGCCGTCGAGGGTGTGCTCCGCTGGGTCCGTCCTCTCGTGGTGCGGTACTGCCGGGCCCGAGTTGGAAGACAAGAAAGAACGTTCGCCTCGGCGGACGACGTAGCCCAGGAGGTGTGTCTCGCGGTGCTCACGGCGTTGCCCAGCTACCGCGACCAGGGGCGGCCGTTCCTTGCGTTCGTGTACGGAATCGCAGCGCACAAGGTGGCCGACGCCCACCGGTCGGCGGCCCGCAATCGCGCTGAGCCGGTTCCGGAAATCCCCGATTCCCCGGAGCTGGCCGAGGGTCCAGAGCAGCGAGCCATGCAGGTTGAGTTGGCCGAGCGGATGACCAAACTGTTGGGCGTTCTACCCGAGAAGCAACGCGAGATCTTGGTCCTGCGGGTTGTTGTGGGACTGTCCGCCGAGGAGACCGCGGATGCGGTCGGATCGACGCCCGGCGCGGTCCGGGTGGCGCAGCACCGAGCTCTAGCAAAGTTGCGCACAGTAGTGACTTCCGAGGGGGTGATCTGAGATGTCGGGACGCGACGATGACGAGCCGGTCGGTTACCCCATCGATGATTCCCGCGACGGTTCCGAAATGGCGCATGAGTCGCCCGCTGATCTGGCCGCCGTCCGGGCGGACGACGCGCTGCTGAACATGCTCGGCGGCGGGGGCCCCACGCCGAGTGACATCGACGGCGAGTTGGCGTCCGTCCTGGTGGCGTGGCGGCGCGATGTGTACGCCGATTCGATCAAAGAGCTGGTGGACACCGACACCGCTATGGCGGCCATTCGCGCGGGCCGGCGGCCCACCCGCCACCGTAACCCCTTGCTCGGCCCGGTCGCGGCGGCCGCGGCGGTGCTGGTGATCGCCTTCTCCGGAGTCGGCCTGGTCGCCAAGTCCGCGCAACCCGGCGACCACCTGTGGGGCCTGACCCAGGTGCTGTACTCCGACTACGCCCGCTCGGTGGAGGCTGCGGCCTTGGTTAAGACCGAGCTCGACGAGGCCAACACGGCGTTGCAAGAGGGCAAGCCCATGAAGGCCAAGGCGTCGCTGGACCGCGCGCACCAGCAGCTCGCGGTGATCGCCGAGACCGAGGGCCGTACCGACCTTACGGCCCGCCACAATGAGCTCGAGAAAATGCTGAACGGGACCAGTCAAGAGCCGACGCCGGGCGCCGCCGCGCCGGTATTGCCGGCGCCGGTCACATCCTCGACGAGGACCAGTACCACGACGACCACCACGACGACTCAGCCACCCGCTAGCGCAAGCTCGAGCGCGAGTACCAGCCCGAGCTCCAGTTCGTCATGGTCGCCACCACCGTCGGTGTCGTCCCGCTCGGATCGTCGCAATGGCCCCCCGCCCAAGGGCCCTCCGCCCAATCCGAACGGCCCCCCGCCGTACACCCTGACCACCACGCCGCAAGCGCCAGTGCCACCGCCAGTTCCACCTCCACCGTATGGTGGCTGATGCCGTTCAGCCGCCCTCGCCGTCGAGGACCGCGTCGGCGTACCCACGGCAGTAATCCCAGCTCACGTACCCGGCTGGGTCTGGGTCGTAGGCAGGCTCGTGCGGGCGCATCCGGCCGACCTCGAGCAGCTGCAGCAGGCTGGCCCGCAGCAGCTGCCAGTCGTGGTAGTGCTGCTCGGCACAGTCGGGACAGTCCACCACGATGCCGCGCACCCCGCGGGGCGCCAGTAGTGCCTGGTAGACGGCCAGATCGCTGAGGTCAGCGAGCAGACCCGCCCGCTCCTCGTCGTCCAACGGCCCCGCGTCAGCATCATCGGAGTCGTCGAAAGCCTCGAGAGCCAATGCCGGGTCTTCGGGGTCGCCGGCGAACGGGTCGGGGGGAAGTGAGTCGTGCGCCACGGCTCGCACCGTACCTGCCCAGCGAATGCCGTGGTGACGGATACCATGAAATCGAAACCCGTCAAGCTCTGCGACGTGCCCCAGGGCATGCCCCCAACGCCCACCGCCAGGAAGGTCGTCTCTGCGCATGACCAGCGAGCTCACCGCGCCCGGCTTCCCGTCGAAGTTCGCGCTGCTCGGTCTGACCTTCGACGATGTCCTGCTGCTGCCTGCTGAGTCCGACGTGGTGCCCGCGGCGGTTGACACGTCGACCAAGCTGTCGCGCAACATCACACTGCGGGTGCCGCTGGTCTCTTCGGCGATGGACACCGTGACGGAGGCACGGATGGCCATCGCGATGGCCCGCCAGGGTGGCATGGGGGTGCTGCACCGGAATATGCCGGCCGATCAGCAGGCCGCGCAGGTCGAGGTGGTCAAGCGGTCCGAGGCTGGCATGGTGACCGATCCGGTGACGTGCTTGCCGGACAACACCCTGGCCGACGTCGACGCGTTGTGTGCCCGGTACCGGATCTCCGGAGTGCCGGTCACCGATTCCGAGGGCGTGCTGGTCGGCATCATCACCAATCGGGACATCCGCTTCGAGGTCGATCATGGCAAGCGGGTGGTGGAGGTGATGACCAAGCCACCTTTGATCACTGCACAGGTGGGGGTCACCGCGGACGCGGCGCTGGGCCTGTTGCGCCGCCACAAGATCGAGAAGCTGCCGATCGTCGACGGGCACGGCAGGCTGCGCGGCCTGATCACCGTCAAGGACTTCGTGAAGACCGAGAAGTACCCGCTGGCGACCAAGGATCCAGACGGCCGGCTTCTCGTGGGGGCTGCGATCGGGGTCGGCGAGGACGCCAAGCAGCGGGCCGTGTCACTGGTCGAGGCCGGCGTCGACGTGCTCGTCGTGGACACCGCACATGGACACTCCCGCGGAGTGCTGGAGATGATCAGTGCGCTCAAGGCCGAGCTGGGCGGCACCGTGGACGTGATCGGTGGCAATGTCGCCACCCGGGCCGGGGCGCAGGCGCTGGTCGACGCGGGCGCAGACGCGGTCAAGGTCGGGGTGGGCCCCGGATCGATCTGCACCACGCGGGTCGTGGCCGGGGTGGGCGTGCCGCAGATCAGCGCCATCTTCGAAGCCGACCGGGCCTGCCGTCCCGCGGGTGTTCCGGTGATCGGTGACGGCGGTATCAAGTTCTCCGGGGACATCGCCAAGGCGATCGTCGCGGGGGCCAGCACGGTGATGCTGGGCAGCCTGCTCGGGGGCACCACTGAGGCGCCGGGGGAGTTGATCCTGGTCGACGGCAAGCAGTACAAGACCTACCGCGGGATGGGCTCGATGGGCGCTATGGCGTTGCGCGGGGGAGGTCGGTCGTACTCCAGGGACCGCTACTTCGCCGACGACGTGCTCTCCGACGACAAGCTGGTGCCTGAGGGAATCGAGGGGCGGGTGCCCTTCCGGGGGCAGTTGTCGCTGGTGGCGCACCAATTGGTCGGGGGCCTGCGGGCCGCGATGGGCTATGCGGGCGCCGCCACGATCGCAGCGCTGCAGCGCGCCCAGCTGGTGCAGATCACGGCGGCGGGCCTGAAAGAGAGCCACCCGCACGACATCACGATGACCGTCGAAGCCCCCAACTACTCGGTGCGCTGACCATGCGGGACCAGGTGGAGATCGGCATCGGCCGCACCGCGCGGCGGTCCTACGACTTCGACGACGTGGAGATCGTGCCCTCGCGGCGTACCCGGTCCTCCCGGGACGTGTCCACTACCTGGCAGATCGACGCTTACCGCTTTGAGATCCCGCTGGTCACCCACCCCACCGACGCGATCGTGTCGCCGGCGATGGCGGTCCGGATCGGTGAGCTCGGCGGACTTGGGGTGCTCAACGCCGAGGGGTTGTGGGCCCGCCACGCGAACGTCGACAAGCTGCTGTTCAAGCTCACCTCCGCGATGGACGAGGCCGACGAGGCGGCGGCGGTGCGGTTGCTGCAGCAGTGGCACTCGGCCCCGATCCGGGTCGATCTGCTCACCGAGGTGGTCGGTCAGGTGGCCGAATCCGGTGTGACGGTGGCCGCTCGGGTCAGCCCGCAACACGCCCGCGACCTCGCCCCTGGCCTGCTCGCCGCCGGCGTCGAAGTCCTCATCGTGCAGGGCACGATCATCTCGGCCGAACATGTCTGCCGCGCTGCCGAGCCGCTCAACCTCGAGGAGTTCATCGTGTCGATCGACGTGCCGGTGATCGCCGGGGGAGTGGGCGATTACCGCACGGCGATGCACCTGATGCGCACCGGGGCCGCTGGGGTGATCGTCGGTTACGGAGCGGGCCCGAGTACCTCGACTCGCGACGTGCTCGGCATCGGGGTTCCGATGGCCACCGCGGTCGCCGACGCAGCCGCTGCCCGGCGGGACTACCTGGACGAGACCGGTGGGCGCTACGTGCACGTGATCGCCGATGGCGGGATCCGTACCAGCGGAGACGTGGCCAAGGCGATCGGCTGCGGGGCGGACGCGGTAATGCTCGGTGAGCCGCTGGCCGCCGCTGCCGAGGCGCCCGGCAACGGGTTGTACTGGACTGCCGCCGCAGCCCACCCGTCGCTGCCGCGCAGCCACGTCGTCGATGTGCCGGAGAGCTCAACTGGCATCGACACGCTGCTGTTCGGGCCGTCCGCGGACCCCAGCGGCCAGGTCAACCTCTTCGGCGGCCTGCGCCGCGCCATGGCCAAGACCGGCTACTCAGAACTCAAAGAATTCCAAAAAGTAGGCTTGGCTGTCCGCCCCTGACCCCTCTTCTCCCGCATTCTGGATGCGGCTTGGCCTTGGACGCCGCCACCCCCCGCTCTGCTGGCCTTACCTGGGCCACGGACGCGCTGTTACCAGGGAGAAACCCCCGGATCGCAGAGGTCCCAAGGGAAGGAAGTTCGAGGATCCGGTCCCGTGCTGACTGGTGTGGAGGGCCCCTCAGGGGCTCGGTTTACGCTGCGCAAGGTACGTACGAGGAGGTCCTGCGTGGTCGAGTACGACGTGGTGGTGGTCGGGTCCGGGTTCGGGGGCAGTGTCGCGGCGCTGCGGCTGACCGAGAAGGGGTACCGGGTCGGTGTGCTCGAGGCGGGGCGGCGCTTCGCCGACGAAGAGCTGCCGGCCACATCCTGGCAGCTGCGCAGGTTCCTCTGGGCGCCCGCGCTGGGCTGCTACGGCATCCAGCGGATCCACCTGCTGCGCGACCTGGTGGTGCTGGCCGGCGCGGGAGTCGGCGGCGGGTCGCTGAACTATGCCAACACCCTTTACCGGCCACCCGATGCGTTCTTCCGGGATCCGCAATGGGCGCACCTTGCCGATTGGCGCAGCGAGTTGGACGCCCACTACGACCAGGCTGAGCGCATGCTGGGCGTGACGACCTACGCCGGGCACACCGCGGCGGACGAGGTCATGCAGCGGGTTGCGCAAGAGATGGGGGTCTTGAAGAGCTACCAACCCACACCGGTCGGGGTGTTCTTCGGCCGTCCGGGTGAGGACGTCGATGACCCCTACTTCGGTGGCGCGGGTCCGCGGCGGACCGGGTGCATCGAATGCGGGTCCTGCATGACCGGGTGCCGGGTCGGCGCCAAGAACACCCTGGTGAAGAACTACCTCTATCTCGCGGAGCAAGGCGGGGCAATCGTGCACCCGCTGACCACGGTCACCGCGGTGCGCCCGCAGGACGACGGTAGCTGGCTGGTCGACGCCGTACGCACCGGCAAGCGGTGGCGCCGGACGATCCGGGCGAACCAGGTGGTGCTCGCCGCGGGCACCTGGGGAACCCAGCAGCTGCTGCACCGGATGCGCGACGATGGCGTGCTGCCAAGGCTCTCGTCCCGGCTGGGTGAGCTGACCCGGTCGAACTCGGAGGCGATCGTCGGCGCCAGCCGCGCCACTGTGGACCCCCTGCGCGACCTCTCCCGCGGGGTGGCCATCACCTCCTCCTTCCACCCCGACGAGCACACCCATATCGAGCCGGTCCGCTACGGTCGCGGCAGCAATGCGATGGGCCTGCTGCAGACGGTGGCCACCGACGGCGGGTCCGGCACCCCGCGCTGGCGGCAGTTTCTGCGCTTCATCGCCGAGCACCCGGTCAGGTCGGTGCGGCTATTGTCGGTGCGCCGCTGGAGCGAGCGGACAGTGATCCTGCTGGTGATGCAGACCTTGGACAACTCGCTCACGACGTTCCTCCACCGCGGCCGGCTCACCTCCCGGCAGGGTCACGGCGAGCCCAACCCCAGCTTCATCCCAGCCGCCTTCCAGGCCACCCAGCTCACCGCCAAGCACATCGGCGGCACTGCGGGGGGCACCTGGGGCGAACTGTTCAACATCCCGATGACCGCGCACTTCCTCGGCGGCTGCCCGATGGGTGTGACCGCGGCCGACGGCGTCATCGACCCCTATCACCGGGTGCACGGGTACCCGACCCTTTCTGTGGTGGACGGATCGGCGGTCAGCGCGAACCTCGGGGTGAACCCGGCATTGACCATCACCGCGCTGGCCGAGCGCGCCTTCGCCCGGTGGCCTCGCAAGGGCGAAACCACGTGAGTGGGAAACAGTGCGATAACACTGGTTCCCACTCACGACCAGTTTTGGTTGTCGACTTCGGGGCGCAGTACGCGCAGCTGATCGCTCGCCGGGTCCGTGAGGCGCAGGTGTACTCCGAGGTCGTGCCGCACACCACACCCGTTGCGGAGATCCTGGCAAGCAAGCCTGCGGCGATCGTCCTCTCTGGCGGCCCGGCCAGTGTGTACACGCCAGGCGCCCCTCGCGTCGATCCGGCGCTGTTCGAGGCCGGGGTGCCGGTGCTCGGGATTTGCTACGGCTTCCAGGCGATGGCCGACGCGCTGGGCGGAGCCGTGCACCAAACCGGCACCCGGGAGTACGGGCGCACCGACCTGCAGGTGCTCAATGGTGGCGGCGTGCTGCACCGCGAGCTGCCCGCGCGCGGCCCCGTGTGGATGAGCCACGGCGACGCCGTCACCGCCGCACCAGAGGGTTTCGCGGTCACCGCGCGGTCGGCGGGTGCCCCGGTAGCGGCGTTCGAGGACGCCGGCCGCCGGCTGGCCGGGGTGCAGTACCACCCGGAGGTGGTGCACTCCTCGCATGGCCAGGAGGTGCTGCGCCGGTTCCTGCACGAGATCGCCGGCATCCGGCCCAACTGGACCACCGCCAACGTCATCAACGACACCGTGACCGGGATCCGGAACCAGACCAGGGGTGGCCAGCTGATCTGCGGCCTGTCCGGCGGGGTGGACTCCGCGGTCGCCGCCGCGCTGGTGCACCGAGCCGTCGGTGACGACCTGACCTGCGTGTTCGTCGACCACGGCCTGCTGAGGGCCGGGGAGCGCGCCCAGGTGGAACGGGATTACGTGGCCGCCACGGGAGTACGGCTGGTCACGGTCGACGCCCGGGAGCGGTTCCTGTCCGCGCTGGCCGGGGTGGCCGATCCGGAGCAGAAGCGCAAGATCATCGGACGGGAGTTCATCCGGGTCTTCGAGGCCGCGGCGCGGGATCTCCAAGCCGAGGCGGGCCGGCATGGCCAGGAGATCCGCTTCCTCGTGCAGGGCACCCTGTACCCGGACGTGGTGGAGTCCGGTGGTGGCTCGGGCACCGCCAACATCAAGAGCCACCACAACGTCGGCGGACTGCCCGAAGACCTGGCGTTCGAGCTGGTCGAGCCACTGCGGGCGCTGTTCAAGGACGAGGTGCGCCGAGTGGGGTTGGAACTCGGACTGCCGGAGACGATCGTGCACCGCCAGCCGTTCCCGGGTCCCGGCCTGGCGATCCGGATCATCGGCGAGGTCACCGCAGCGCGCCTGGACACGCTAAGCGCCGCCGACGCGATCGCCCGGGAGGAGCTCACCGCGGCCGGGATGGACCGCGACATCTGGCAGTGCCCGGTGGTCCTGCTGGCGCAGGTGCGCAGCGTCGGTGTGCAGGGTGACGGGCGGACCTACGGGCACCCAGTGGTACTACGCCCAGTGTCCAGCGAGGACGCCATGACCGCGGACTGGTCCCGGGTGCCCTATGAGGTGTTGGCCCGCATCTCCGGGCGGATCACCAACGAGGTACCTGAGGTCAACCGGGTAGTGCTCGACGTGACCAGCAAACCCCCCGGCACCATCGAGTGGGAGTGAGGTCGCTGCAGCCACGCTGGTCGTCAACCCGTCGCGCGATCTAGCGTCAGCCAAGGTCGAGCAATCAGCCGGAACCGGAGGAGCCACGTCGTGACCCTCAATACCATCGCACTCGAGTTCGTCCCACCTAATGTCGAGGACGGCAAGGAGCGGGCCCTCGACGAGGCGCACAAGGTGCTCGCGCAGTCCACGGCGTTCGGCCTCGAACGCCGGATCGGGCACGTGATGATCCCCGGAATGATCGAGGAGGAGGACGATAGACCGGTCCAGATGAAGCCGAAGCTGGACGTGCTCGACTGCTGGTCGGTCATCCAGCCGGAGCTGCCGGGTGTGCGCGGGCTGTGCACCCAGGTCACCGCGTTCATGGACCAGGCGACTCTGGGAAAGCGGCTGGCAAACCTCGGGGTCGCCGGGATCGAGGGCGTCATTTTCGTCGGGGTCCCGCGCACGATGAACGACGGCGAGGGGTCGGGGGTCGCGCCGACCGACGCGCTGTCGCTCTTCGACCAACTGGTGGGTAACCGCGGCGTGGTCCTGATCCCGACTCGAGACAGCGAGCAGGGTCGGTTCACCTTCAAGTGCAACCAGGGCGCGACGTTCGCCCTGACCCAGCTGCTGTACTCCGACGCAATCGTGGGCTTCCTCAAGAACTTCGCCCGGGAGACCGAGCAGCGGCCCGAGATCCTGCTGTCGTTCGGGTTCGTGCCGAAGTTCGAGAAGCGGGTAGGCTTGATCAACTGGTTGATCCAGGACCCGGGTAACGACCTCGTCGCCCAGGAGCAGGCCTTCGTCACGAAGCTGGCCGACAGCGCGCCCGGCGAGAAGCGCAAGATCATGCTGGACCTGTACAAGCGGGTGATTGACGGTGTCGCCGATCTCGGCTACCCGCTGAGCATTCACCTCGAGGCTCCCTATGGCTTCTCGGCGCCCGCATTCGAGACCTTCGCGCAGATGCTCGCCTACTGGGCCCCCGACCGGAATTGAGTGCGTGACCTGGACTGGTCCACGCTGCTCCGCAAGGTCGCTGAGCAGGGCGCAGCGTTCGCGGCTCGCGCCGTCAGCCGGCACCACATGCCAACGCATGAAGTAAGCTCGCAGGTCGGCGCGCACATCTATATCGTGCAGTCCAGAGCCTATCCAACGCAGGACGCCGGGGACGAGATCGGCCAGTTGGTGTCCGCCCGACCCGACGGGGTGCCGGAACTGATCTGCAAGCTGCTCCGGCTCGCCCCGGCCCTGTTCGCCGAGGCGACACCGGCGCACTTCCCACATTTGAGGTGGCGGTGGAGTTCCCCGCAGTGCTCGACGCGAAGGTGGACCAGCTCATCCTCGAGTTCGGCCGCAAGGGCTACGAGGACCTTCCTCCCCGCCGATGTTGCACGATCGAAGCTGGTAGCGATGGTAGAGGGGACCGCTGCGGTGCGCCGCACTCTGCCCGCCCAGACCTGCGTCACCGAGACTGACCGTTGAGCAAGGAGCGAAATCCCATGACCCAACTGGACACCATCGAGTTTCTGTTCACCTCAGAGTCGGTGACCGAGGGTCATCCCGACAAGATCGCCGACCAGATCTCCGACGCGGTGCTGGACGCGGCGCTGACGATGGACCCGAACTCGCGGGTGGCGTGCGAAACCCTGATCACCACCGGGATGGTCGTGCTCGCTGGTGAGATCACCACACCGGGCTTGCTGGACTACACCCAGATCGTGCGTGACACGATCTGCCGCATCGGCTATGACAACGGGAGCTTCGGCTTCGACGGGCGTAGCTGCGCGGTGCTGATCGCATTGGACAAGCAGTCGCCGGATATCGCCCAGGGTGTCGACATGGCTCACGAGCGCCGCGGTGAACTGTCCGAGGATGAGCTGGACGGCGCCGGTGCGGGTGACCAGGGGATGATGTTCGGGTATGCCACGAATGAGACCCCCGAGCTGATGCCGATGCCGATCGCGCTGGCTCACCGGCTGTCCAAGCGGCTGGCGCAGGTGCGCAAGGACGGCACGCTGCCCTACCTGCGGCCTGACGGCAAGACGCAGGTCACCGTCCGCTACCGGGATGGCGTGCCGATCGGCGTGGAGAAGGTTCTGATCTCCACCCAACACGCCGAAGAGGCCACTCTGGAGCGGATCCGGGCGGACCTGTGGAAACACGTGGTTCTCGCGGAGCTGCCCGCCGGCTTCTACAACGAGGCCGAATTGGCCCGCAATCTGTTCGTCAACCCGACCGGGCGGTTCGTGATCGGTGGGCCGGTCGGTGATGCCGGGCTGACCGGCCGGAAGATCATCGTGGACACCTACGGCGGGTTCGCCCGGCACGGTGGCGGCGCGTTTTCCGGCAAGGACCCCTCCAAGGTGGACCGGTCCGCGGCGTACGCGGCCCGCTACGTGGCCAAGAACATCGTGGCCGCCGGGTTGGCGGACCGGGCCGAGCTACAGGTGGCCTACGCGATCGGGGTCGCTCGGCCGTTGTCGTTGCTGGTGGAGACCTTCGGCACCGAGCACGTGTCGCGCTCGACGATCGAAAAGCTGGTGGGCGAGCACTTCGACCTGCGCCCCGCGGCGTTCCGCAAGTACCTGGGGCTGCACCGGCCGATCTACGCCAAGACCGCCGCCTACGGCCACTTCGGGCGCGACGACCCCGACTTCACCTGGGAGCGGACCGACAAGGCGGAGATACTTCGCGAGTCCGCCGGGCTGCCAGTGCACAATCGACGAGGATCGGAGGAGGTCTGGTGAGCATCATCGTTACCGGGTCGATCGCCACCGACTACCTGATGGTCTTCCCGGGCAGGTTCACCGACCAGATCGTGGCCGACCAGCTCGAAAACCTCTCGCTGTCGTTCCTGGTGGACGAACTGGAGATCCGCCGCGGCGGGGCGGCCGCCAACATCGCGTTCAACCTGGGCTGCCTCGGGCTGGCCCCGGTGCTGGTAGGCGCGGTCGGTGCCGACTTCGCCGAGTACGGGCAGTGGCTGTCAGAGCACGGTGTGGATGTCAGAGCCGTGCACATCTCGCAGGTCAAGCACACGGCCCGGTTCCTGTGCACCACCGACTCCGATCACAACCAGATCGCCACGTTCTACGCCGGTGCGATGGCCGAGTCCGGGGACATCGAGCTGGCCCCTATTGTGAACCACTTGGGCGGCACCGACCTCGTCCTGGTGGGCCCGAGTGACCCGGCGGCGATGCTCCGGCACACCCAGGAGTGCCGGGACCGTGATTACCCGTTCGCCGCGGACCCCTCCCAGCAGCTCGCCCGGCTCGACGGTGATCAGATCAAGCAGCTGGTCGACGGGGCGGCCTACCTGTTCACCAACAGCTACGAGCGCGGCCTGCTTGAGCAGAAGACCGGCTGGGGCGAGGAGGACGTCCTGGCGCGGGTGGGCGTCTCCGTGATGACCCGGGGCGCCAAGGGGGTGACCGTGCAACGGCCGGACGAACCAGTCATCTCGGTGATACCGCCACAGGAACTGGTCAAGGTGGATCCCACCGGCGTTGGTGACGCGTTCCGGGCCGGTTTCCTGGCCGGGGTCCAGTGGGGAGTGGGCGACGAGCGGGCCGCCCAGCTCGGCTGCATGTTGGCTACGCTGGTGATCGAGTCGGTCGGGACCCAGGAGCACAAGTTCGAACCTGACATTTTCATGGAGCGATTCAGCGACGCGTACGGACCCGAAAGCGCGGCCCAGGTGGCCGACCACGTGCGCACGTGATTTCCACACTTCGGAGAAGGAGTGCATGTCGATGACTGTGGCGCCAGCCGCTGAGAAGAAGCTACAGAGCCGCGCCGGTATCGATTTCGCTGTCGCCGATCTGGGTCTGGTTGATTTCGGCCGTAACGAGATCCGGTTGGCGCAGCATGAGATGCCGGGCTTGATGGCGCTGCGGCGCGAGTATGCAGAGGTATTCCCGTTGCGGGGCGCGCGTATCTCGGGGTCGTTGCACATGACGGTGCAGACAGCTGTGTTGATCGAGACGCTGGTCAGTCTCGGCGCGAAGGTTCGGTGGGCGTCGTGCAACATTTTCTCCACCCAGGATCATGCGGCGGCAGCAGTGGTTGTGGGCCCGCACGGCACCCCGGAGGAGCCACGCGGGGTGCCGTGTTTCGCGTGGAAAGGGGAGACGCTCCAGGAGTACTGGTGGTGCACCGAGCAGATGCTGACCTGGCCTGACGGTGCGGGGCCGAACATGATCCTGGATGACGGCGGAGACGCCACCCTGCTGGTGCACAAAGGAACGGCCTTCGAGAAGGCTGGGGCGGTGCCCGCTGCGGACGACAACGACTCCGATGAGTGGAAGGTCTTCCTGGAGGTGCTGCGGACCTCGTTGGCCGCTGCACCGGGGCAGTGGACGGCGATCGGCGGGGGCATCCGCGGGGTGACCGAGGAGACCACGACCGGAGTGCATCGGTTGTATCAGTTGGCTGCGGCCGGGGAGCTGCTGTTCCCGGCAATCAACGTCAACGATTCGGTGACCAAGTCGAAGTTCGACAACAAGTACGGGTGCCGGCACTCGCTGGTGGATGGGATCAACCGTGCGGTAGACGTATTGATCGCTGGGAAGCTGTGCGTAGTGTGTGGATACGGTGATGTCGGCAAGGGGTGCGCCGAGGCGCTGCGGGGTCAAGGCGCTCGAGTGATTGTGGCCGAGGTGGACCCGATCTGTGCGTTGCAGGCGATGATGGAGGGTTTCACCGTCGATACCCTGGACAACGTGATCGGGCGCGCGGACATCGTCATCACCGCCACCGGAAACAGGGACATCGTGACGGTCGACCACATGGCCCGAATGAAGCACCAGGCGATCCTGGGCAATATCGGGCACTTCGACAACGAGATCGACATAGCCGGGTTGGAGCGCCGGTCGGGGGCCCGCCGGTTGGTGATCAAGCCGCAGGTGGACGAATGGACCTTCCCGGACGGGCATTCGATCGTCGTGTTGTCCGAGGGGCGGTTGCTGAACCTGGGCAATGCCACCGGGCACCCGAGTTTCGTGATGTCGAACTCGTTCTCCAACCAGGTGATCGCCCAGATCGAGCTGTTCACCAGGTACCAGGAATACGACCGGGAGGTCTACACCTTGCCCAAGATGCTGGATGAGAAGGTCGCCCGGATCCACGTCGAAGCCCTGGGCGGTCAGCTCACCAAGCTGACCAAAGAGCAGGCCGAATACATCGACGTGGACGTCGAGGGCCCCTACAAACCCGCGCACTACCGGTACTAGAAACCCGTCCGCTCAACCCTTCAGTGCATGATCACTGTTTGTGTGCCTTGGGTGACAAGGATTGTCGCTCAACGCACACAAACAGTGATCATGGTGACTGGAGGCCACGAAGGGAGTTCCACCGTGGCCTTTCCCAGCGATCTCGAGATCGCCCGCGGGGCCACGCTGACGCCGCTGGTGGACATCGGTGCGGCGCGCACCATGGCGGGTCTGGGCACCAGCCCCGGCGCGACCCGAATTAACATCGACCGCAACGGCGAGATCGTCGGGCTGTCGTGATCCGGGGCGCTGGGCTGCTCGACTACTCGGTGGCTGACCTGCTCGATCTCTTCGCCGCTAAGCAGCCCGCGCCAGGGGGCGGTGCCGCGGCGGCGATCACCGCCGCGATGGCCGCCGGGCTGCTCGGGATGGCTGTGCGGTACTCCACCGCACAGCTGATCGACCCGGCGGGGCGGGCCGCGCACGCCGACCGGGTCCGCGTCCAGCTCGCCAGCCTCGCCGAGCAGGACGCCGAGGCCTACCA
>DATDHI010000485.1:0-11265 GCA_036521655.1 Pseudonocardiaceae bacterium
ATCCGGCGCAGCCCCGCGAGCCGGTCCCGTCTCCCGGCCGCCTCGGCGACCACCCGGACGACGATCGCGGCCACCGAGCGCCAGGTGATCCGCAGCAGCATCGCCAGCATCGCCAGCGCCGCGTGAGAGGCCAGCCACGCCGCAGTGTCCTCGAAGGCGGTGCTGAACCAGGACCCGTGCCGCGCCCAGGGCACCGCAGCCACCACCACACCATGCTCCGGGCACGCCACCCGCGGCGCGTCCGCCTCCAGATACACCCGCGTCGTGCCAGCATCCAAGCCCCGCCACCGGCGCCGCCCCTCACCCCGGTCATAACCCGGCGACCGGCGCCCACACCGCCCGCACCGACTCCGCCGGGACCGCACCGGATGGACCCGGGCCACCAGCACCTCTTCAGCCCCCACCTGCTCCAGCCCCACCCCCTCGATGACCGTGTGCTCGACCCCCAGCACCGCACGCCATACCCCGGCAACGCGGACCCCATCCCCCACATGATCGCTCCTGACCGTGACAAGCCAGGAACTGTCAGTGACGGGACAGCGTGCGCCCTAAACGATCATGCCCCCTGCACCCACGGGAACAGCAGGAGAGCCGAAATTTGCGCTGAAACTATCCCTCGACTTGAGAACGAGCTAAAGCTTAGCGACCGCAAGACCGTAGCCGACCAGGTCAAAGTTCTGGATGATCGCGCAGCGCTCGCAAGGGACATCCAGACACGAGTCAGGGAGCTGCAGAGACCGGCCGGCGACTACGCCAGGGTGGATGCCTGGCTGCATAGCCTCGATATTGTGACTAGCGGCTACTTCGGCTTTCGTGGCGACTTAGCGAGTGCAAATAACTGGATTTAACTGGCCCCCAGTCAAGCCCCGCAGGTGAGCCGCGATCAGCGCGCCAAGCCCGCCTCTGATTGGTAGCACGGTCGCAGCCGAGGTGAGCAACCGTTCAAGGCGGGGAACAAGAGCCCCGAGGGGTAGGTGAATGCTGGCTCCGCAGGTGGGTGTTGACCAGGACAGCGTCATCGGTCGACTGAGATCCCACAGCACGAGGTCTCCTGGACGTATGCATTGTTGAGAACGATCTTCGCTCACCGCCCACTCATCACCAGTCAGGTGCAGAGACAGGCCGGCGCGTCTGTCGCCGACTTGCGCGGCCATTCGCTGGGGCCGGTGGTTGATTCCAGAGGTTCCCGTAGTGTGTACCGTGTGCATTGAGCCCAGGATCCGGCACTTCCACGTCATCCTCCGGGCTCTATGCCTATCCGGTCACACTGATAGACGCTCATCGGGCTGCCCGTAGAGTCAGGTAACCAGTACTATTTTCGGTGGTGGTTGTGACGGTCACCATGCCGGTGATCGGGCGCTGCGTGATAGGCAGGGTAAATGTACCATCTGGATTAGCGTGGACCGACGTCACTGTGGTGCGCGCGGCCGTACCAACGTCGGTCACAGCTACGTCTACGCTCGCACCGGGGGTGGTTTGGCCGGTCACTGTCAGCTGCGTGCCTGACGAGGCTGTGTTGGCGTTTATTGGTGCTGTTGCGGGTGGTGGCGAGTCGACGTAGCGAGCCCGGGTGATCGCCGGCTGTTCCACTGGGCGACCAGCGCCTAACGCCAGCACCAGACGCACCAGTTGGGCCTGCGCCCAGGTCAGGGGAGACGACGAGCCGGCAGCGTGGCCGGGTGCGAAGCCAATTGACGCGACAGTGGGGTCGGTGCCGTACGGCGAGGCGTCCAGCGCAGGATTTTCCCAGTCCTGCTCCGGTTGCAGACCCACACTGGAAGCCATCTTCTGCATGCTGACCAGCAGCGCCGCGGCAGTGGCGACGTCGCCAGTCTGCAACTGCTGTTCGCCGCGCTCGCCGGACAGTACGGGCCAGAGGTGCCCAGAACCGGTGTTGCCGGCCGGCCAGGGCCGCCCGGACGTAGTGCACGCGGTCGGGTCGGGTTCGAAGCAGTCGCCATAGCCATCGGAACTACCCGATGGGGACGTCCCGTAGCGGTAAAACCCTGCACCGTTGGGTGTGTTGCGGCGAATGGTTTCGTCCACCACCCTCAGCGAGGCTGATACATCAGCGTCATTGGCGGGTAGCTCGCCAAGCCGGACGAGTTCCTGGAACCCGGCGTCGATGACCTGGCGTTGGTCGGCGTCGGGTCCGCCATTGCTCAGGTTGTAGACGGTGGCCGCGTTCGGATCACCGGTCTTGGACAGCCGCAGGAAATAGCGTGGCCCGTAGGGCCCCGTCGTGGTAACCGTCCAGTCCTTGACGTGCCGTTGAAAGTGATCAGCTGTGGCCTGGTAGAGCCGGGACCGGGTGGTGTCGTTGTGTTGACCGGCGATGGCGCTGGCTGCGGTCAGGCCGGCGATTTCGGCCGCGATGGTCGAGGGCGAATAGCCGGTCTGTTCCTCCCATCGCTCGACACCGAAGGCCGGACCGTGTGCGACGAGGAAATCAGCGGCTGGGCGAACGTGGTCAGTCCACAGTGTGGCGTCCCCACTCAGCCCGGACTGCCAAGCCATCAGGATCGGATACGCGGTTTCGTCGAGCTGATCACCGAAGGTATCGGGTGCTACCTTGCCGTTGAGTAAGGAGTTGCGCGGTAGCCGGCCGTCGGGCAGCTGCTGGCGGCTAAGCAGGAACCGGGTGGCGTTTTGCGCGGTGGTCACATCACCATCGACGAGTAGCGCGGTGAACGCCTCATACAGATCCCGGGAGTACACCTCACGGTAGGACCCGAAATAGACTGGTTGTCCCTTCACCAGGTCACCGGCGCTGACGGCCTGCCCCCACGGGCTGGCCAGGGAAGCCGCGATCGCCCCGGGGAAGGTCTTATCCTCGCTGGCCTTGAGTACGTTGGCCGACAGGTAGTAAGCAGCACGCGTCTGGTCGACAGTGGCTTGATCAAAGCCGGCCAACGTGGTCGGTGGTGGGCGCAGCCGGGCGTCGTAGTCGCGCCATCCCGCGGTATATCTGTCTAACGTCGCAGCAAATGAGTTGGCGACCGCCGTGCGCGCGACGGAGATGGCGCCGCGCTGGTCACGTCCGAAGCCCAGCGCAAGGGTGATTTCGCCCTGCGGGTTTGGCATCACCTGAGCGGTGAGCACGACGTGCCCGTTCGGTGCGGCGGTGTAGTCGCCCAGCGTGCGCCTGGTGTCGAGCTGGGTGAGTCCGTCGCTGACGGTGCCGGCGTAGCCGACACTGGCTTTGGTAATGCTATTGGCCGCCCCGGCCAGCGCCATGAATGTCGGAACGGCGTAGTCGCGGTTGACTGCCTGGCTGGTCGTCACGATGTCATAGGCGACGGGGGTCGGGGTGGGCGCGGAGGTATCGATCACCGCGGAGTCGGCACCGCCGTTGGACTGGCCACCACCGCCGTTGCCGTTGACGTGTGCGTCCAGGCGAAGGTAAAGCTGTAGCCCTTGCGGTGACGGCCCCTGAGTGCCGCGCACAGTCGTGTGCGTGACGACAGCGTCTCGCTGCGGGTCAGTGAGATAGATCGTCACCAGCTGGTAGCCATGCGCTGCGCTGGTCGCGACGACGGTGCAGACCATTCCGGTGGGATCAGCGCTGACCGTGTAGGTCAGATCGCGAGCCTGGAGATCCGTGAAGCTGCGCCCGTCAGTGACCACATACTGCATGGTCTCGACGTTGGTGTTGTCCACCGTAGGGCTGTAGACATCGGACAGCACCCCGTTGGCGACGGTGTACCAGACCTTGGAGCTGGCATTCGCGGCCGTGCCGACGCAGTCCTTGCGGGCCAGGTCAAAGTGGGACAGTGCACCCGGCGCGCCCGGCGTGGTGATGCCGGTCGCCGGCAACGTCGCTACTGGCCCGGTGCCGGTCGAGCACCCTGCGGCGGGGCCCAAGCCGACCGCACATGCGGTGACCAACGCCGCCATCATGGACACGCGAGGATGGCGAGCTTGGTTAACCCGTCTGGAGTCTATTTTCCTGGCCATAGCAACATTCCGCAGAGTTTAGCGTAGACAGATGCGTTGAAGGACATAGGAAACGCAGACGATGCCCGCACCGTCCGCGGCCACCAGGGCGATTAGGCCGCCGCCGACTTTCGTCGATTCACAGCACGCGGGTTCGTGGCTTTATTAACCTCGTCACCGCTACTTCGAGTAAGCCCTTGAGCGTGATATTCGGCGTTCTCCGCCCAGAGCAGGGCAACCGTCCTCGCGTCGCCCAGGTTATCAAGCTTTGCGGGCCAGTTGACGTAGCAACGATCGTTATCATCGGTAGCCTCATAAGACCACTTTGGCTTCTCCCCACCGTCCTGATAGAGAAGTCGGAAAACGATGTACACTCGCCAGCCTATGTCGGGCTCAAACTCAATGGAGAAGGCGTAGCTAGCAAGTCCGTCCCGCGTCCGATAATCCATGACAGCCATGGTCTTTCCCTTCGTTATCCAAGCACTTCAATCTGTGAGTTCATCACTGGAAGTATCGGCAACTTCACCGCGCCGACCGTACTGGCCGGATTTGTTTATCGGGTTCCGATGCAGAAGAAGCGTCGGTAGGTGGTGGTAACCATATCGGGACACCGAGTCGATGATCACCGCGAGCAGCAGGACCACTGCCGTGATCATAAATTGGACCGACGAGTTGAGTTCCAGCAGGTACATTCCGTTATTGATCGATCCGATCACAGCGATACCGAGCAGTGCGCCATAGATACTTCCCCGACCACCGAAGAGGCTGACTCCGCCGATCACTGCGGCTGCGACAGCATAGAGCAATAAGTTGCTTCCCCCGGTGCTCTGGTGCGCCGAAAACTCCCGCGATACCACCAGAGTCCCGCCGATGGCAGCCATCGCGGAGCCCAGCGCGAACACCATGATTCTGACCCGGTGTACTGGTATCCCGGCGCGGCGGGCTGCTTCCACATTGCCACCGATGGCAGTAATGCTTCGACCGAAACGGGTTTTGCGCAACAGCAAGTCGGAACCGACCATAAACGCACCCAACACGGCCAGGGCGACCGGCACACCGCGCCATGAATTCAGTACCCCGATCGTCACCCCCACGCCGGCACCGAGCAGGACAACTCGCGCCGCTTGGCGCCACCGCACCAGATGGGGCAAGCCTGCGGCGCGCCGCCGTCTGGCATGGCCGACGACTGCTGCGGCGTAGCAACCGACCACTACGGCACCGAGTGACCAGCCGGCGAGGGGCGAGAGATAGGCATGGGTCAGGGCCGCGATCGCCCCACGGTCGGAGACGTTGATTGCGCCCTGCGGGCTGAGCAGATAGAGCTGTAAGCCTTGCCACCCGATCAGGCCAGCCAGGGTCACCATGAATGAAGGGACACCGATCGTCGCGTGGATCGTACCTTGCACCGCGCCCACGGCGAGCCCGAACAGCGCCACCGCCCCGATGGCCACCACCTCGGGCACCCCATGACGGATGACCAGGATGGCCAGGATGGCGGCGGATAAGCCCGCCACCGAGCCGATCGAAAGATCGATCTCACCGAGCAGCAAAACCAGCGTGATGCCAACCGCCATAATCCCAGCCGGGGCGATCTGCACGACCATGTTGGACAGATTCGCAGCGGTGAGGAAGCGATGGGTGTGGTCGAGGGTCTGGAAAATGACCCAAGTGCATATCAGGCTGGTGATGACCGGCAGCGCAGTGAGCTCTCCGGCACGCAGTCGCGCAGTGACACCACGATGCGTACCCGACGTCGTGACGCGTTCAGCAAGGGAAGGGTTTCCGTCTTGGCGGTCCAGCTTTTCCGGTACGGCGCGCACGATTATTCCTCCATCACCGAGATGGTGTCCATGGAGGCACCGGTGATCGCAGACACGATGTCATGATCAGTAACCTCGTCAGTGACGAATCCGGCTTTCTTGCGGCCCAGCCGCAGCACCACAATCCGGTCAGCAACCCGCCGGACATCAGCTAGGTTATGGCTGACCAAAATAACGCCGAGCCCATGATTGTGACTCAACTTCCTGATCATCTCAAGCACTTCCCAGGTGTGTCCGACGCTCAATGCGGCGGTGGGCTCGTCCAGCATTACCAACTTGGGGGCGCCGAGCATGACGCGGGCGATAGCGACTGACTGGCGCTGTCCACCGGATAGCGTCGATATCTCCCCCCTCGGGTTGGACAGCGTGACAGCGAGCTCGGACAGTAACTGCTGTGCGCGGCGCTCCATACCCGTCTCATCAAGTATGCCGAACCGAACCACCTCATGGCCGAGGAACAAGTTGGCTACGACGTCCAGGTTCGGGCACAGCGACAGGTCCTGGTAAACGGTCGCGACACCCAGCGCGGTGGCATCGCGCGGGGTACGAATGGTGACGTGCTGACCCTGCCAGTAGATTTGACCGCTGTCGGCGGGGTCCACTCCGGCGATCACCTTTACCAGGGTCGACTTGCCAGCCCCATTGTCGCCAACCAGTGCAACGACCTCACCAGCCCGCACTTCCAGATCAACGGCACTCAGTGCCTGCACCGGCCCGTAGCATTTCGATATCCTGGTCAGTGCCAGAAGGGGACTCGCCATGACAGTCCTCTCGGTTTATCTAATGCCGGCCTGCTGGCATGCCAGGCGATAAGGGGGAGTACAGACCTCCTGAGTCGGGTAAAACCCGCTCGCGATGATGACGCTCGCAACGTTGTCCCTGGTCACGGCGATCGGTTCGAGAAGCACGCTGGGTACCTCAACCGAACCGTTAGACACCCTCTGGGTTGGCTGGCCCCGGTACTCATTGCCGGTCGCGGCCGCGATTGCCATGTCCGCGGCGACAGTGGCTTCGGCTTGGAGACCCTTGTACACGGTCATGTACTGGTCACCCGTGAGAATGCGCTGCACCCCGGCGAGCTCGGCATCTTGGCCGGTAACCGGCAGCGTGGCGAACCCAGCGCCCTTAAGGGCAGCGATCGCGCCAGCGGCAGTTCCGTCATTGGCGGCGTACACCCCGATGATTGCCTCCCGGCCCAGCGCGGTGATGGCCTGCTCCATCTCCTGCTGAGCGCGGTCCGGAGACCAGTCCGGCGTGTCGTACTCCTGGCTTATGACCACCTGGCCATCGAGCACCGAGTGCGCACCCCGCTTAAGAAGGCTGGCATTGTGATCCGTGGGCGATCCGTTGATCATCACGACGCGGCCGCGTTTCGGGTCACCAGCTGCCTTCAACGCGGCAAGCAGCGCCGTGCCCTGCACCTGACCGACCCGTTCGGCGTCGTGGGAGACGTAGTAGTCAACCGGGCCCGAGGCGAGCCGGTCATACGCCACCATCGCCACACCTTGGCTCTTGGCATTCTCGACGATCGCCCTGGCCGCAATGGAATCCACCGCATCCAGGATCAGTACCCGGGCGCCACTGGTCACCAGCGCCTCCGCTTGGCTTTGCTGCACCGCACTGTCCTGGCCCGCGTTCTGGTAGAGAACCTCGCACTTCGGGCACACCTGCTTGAGCCGCTGCGTCAGCAGCGGCCGGTCAAACGCTTCGTATCGCGAGGTCTTCGACTCAGGCAGCAAGATCCCGATCGAGAAGCCGTTCTCGAGGGACGCGGCCCGGTCACGGACGGAACCCTGGCTGCTGCATGCCGTCAGCAGAGTTATCAATGTCGCGACTGTCGCCGTGGTCCAGGCCCTCATTGCCTACCCCTCACCCGAGGACTGACCGGGTACGCCGCTGCCGGCGTGTCGTCATCATGACGTACATCACGCTGGTCGTCAAGACTTGAAGATCACAGCCGAGTTAACTTCACTTTTTGAACACAATTGGTCAGGCGAGCAGGGCGCCGGATCCATCGACGACGTCGATCTCACGCACCACGGTCGCCACAGCACCGAACACAACGGCCCGATCCCCCAGCTCACCGCACCGCACGTCGACGAGCTCGGCGGCAGCGGGAAGGGCGCGCTGGCGCAGCACCTGCCGGATCGGGTCGAGGAGCAACTCATCCGCCATGGCCAGCTCACCACCGAGCACGATCTGGCGCGGGTTGAGCACATTGCACACCATCGCGGCCACAGTGCCCACTGCGCGGCCGGCGTCCCCGATCACCCGGCGGGAGCTGAAATCACCGGCAACGGCGCTCTGGACTACATCACGAAGCGTCGGGCGGTCCCGCGTTGCCCCAGGCAGCAGTCCAACCAGGTACGGCCCACCGACCACCGTCTCCAGACAGCCACGACGTCCGCACCGGCAGATCCGATCAGACTCATCCACGGCGATATGCCCGAACTGGCCGGCCAGCCCATCGCTGCCGGAATAGACCTCACCCCC
The DNA here is from genome assembly GCA_036521655.1 of Pseudonocardiaceae bacterium. Classification (GTDB taxonomy): domain Bacteria; phylum Actinomycetota; class Actinomycetes; order Mycobacteriales; family Pseudonocardiaceae. The sequence continues at coordinate 8,250 of DATDHI010000485.1, forward strand.
CAGGACAAGCGCGGCCTCAACGCTGGTCGACAGTTGGATGTACACCAGATCGTCAATGGAGCGCGACACGCCGCACGTCAACTCACCCAGCGCAGCCGCGTGGACCGCCGGGACCAGCCGTACCGGCAAGCCCAACCGATCGGATAGTTCCTCGGCGATGTCGGTCCCCGGCCTGCCAGCAACCAGCGCCGAACGGGCGGCTCCGGTGACCGAGTCCAGCAAGCCGGGCACGCTGACCCCCACCCCGCGTACCTGGTCACGGTCCAACCGCGCCCGCTGCAGCAGCGTCCTTACCAGCCACTCCACCGCACCCAAGTCCCCTTCCGAGCTGTTGTAGGGGATCTTGTCTTGGATGCGTACCTGATAATCCAAATCGCAGATCGTGCATCGTAGGTGCGCCTGGCCCAGATCGATACCCACCGCCAAGCCCTCAAGCTGGGAGAGAGAAACAATTTGCGCTCTGCGGCCCGTCGCGGACGGCGTCACCACCACCAGAGCGCTGTCCTGCAACTTCCGCACAAGGTTGGAGACTGTCGCCGCAGACAGACCGGTGGAGCGCACAATCTCGGCCTGGGTGAGCGAGCCCGCGGTGCGCACCGCCCGCAGCACCCGACGCAAGTTCGCCTCCCGAAGGGCGCTCTGCGACCCAGGGGTGCTCGTGCCCAAGAGATGCTCCTCACGCCAGACTGCTCACAGCCACTCAGCCCCGCCTGCCGCTGACAGCTTAACTTCAAGAAGTGAACACTAGCTGCCCCGAGCAGTGCAATCGAGACACTCGTCGTCAGGGCCGCGGTTGCAGGTCTCAACCCTCCAACGAGGGCAGCTGTTAGCCGCCGTTGGGCCGTGCGGACGGGAGTCGGGTATCTCGGGCGGTTGTCGGTCGTGATGGTGGCGCCGTGGCGGGCAGGGTGGCGCTGGGGTCTTGCGACCGGCGTCGGCACGGTGGCGGCGTGTTGTGGGCGTGAGGGGGGCCCGCAGGGTGATTTTTAGCCGGCGCGGGCCGGGACGAGCCGGCCGATCAGGGTCCAGGCCGGGACGTGCGGGGCCAGCCGGGCCCGGATGGCCACAGCGGCAGCAGCCAACGCGGTCAGCGCGTCGCCGAGCCGGGTGTAGGGCCAGTGGGTGGCTGCCTCGAACCGAGCGCAGCCACCGTCGGAGGGTGGAGGTCGGGCGCTCGATGTCAGCGGGCGATCCGACGGTACCCGGCACCACCGGCACCACCGGCGCTGGCCAGCAGCGCGTGTCCATGGCCATGAAAAAGTCCCCGCTGGTGGCCAGGTCTGAGTCCTCGTTGGTGGCCAGTTAGAAGTCCCCACCCTTCGTTCGTCGTGTCGTGGGAGCGGGTGGGTCCTGCGCGGTGACGGTGGCGGTGCCAACCAGTCACCACACCGCGCAGGGAGCACCATTGAAGAACGCGAGGGAACGGATGGACGTTATTTCCGCCTATCGTGAGGTGGGTAGCTATCGGGGAGCGGCGGTTGTCTGCCGGACCACCCCCAAGACCGTGAAACGGATCATCGACCGGTATGAGGCCGGTGGTGGACCGCCGGCGCGCAAGAACCGCGGGCACAACTACGACCCGGTGATCGAGCTGGTTGAGGAGCGGATCCGGGTCACGTCGGGGCGGATCTCGGCGAAGCGGTTGCTGCCGGCGGCTCGGGCGGCGGGGTATACCGGTTCAGCGCGGAATTTCCGTCGGCTGGTGGCGAGCGTGCGGGTGGCGTGGCGGCGGGGCAATCACCGTGGCCGCCGACCGGGGGTGTGGGCACCGGGTGACACGCTGATCATCGACTGGGGTAGTCAGGGTGGGCTGCACGTGTTGTGCGGTGCTGGCGTGGTCGCGGGTGCGGTTCGTGCGCTTCGCCGCCGATGAGAAGGCGGCCACGACGCTGGGGTTGCTGGCGGAGTGTTTCGAGATTCTGGGCGGGGTGCCTCGTACGGTGCTGGCCGACCGGATGGGCTGTTTGAAGGCCGGTGTGGTCGCCAACGTGGTCGTCCCGACCGCTGACTATGTCCGCTTCGCCACCGCTTATGGGTTCCGCCCGGACTTCTGTGAGGCGGCCGATCCCGAATCGAAGGGGATGGTCGAACACCTCGTCGGCTACGCCAAACGCGACCTGATCGTCCCCGAGGTGCCCTCGCTGACCGATCTGGGCGCGGCCAACACCGCCGCCGCGGCGTGGTGTGTCGAAGTTAACTCCGTCACCCATTCCGAGATTTGCGCAGTGCCCGCCGAGCGGCTGGCCACCGAGCGGGACCTGCTGTCGGTGTTGCCGTCGCTGCGGCCACAGCTGGCCGGGGCGGCGGTGACCCGCAAGGTCGACAAGCTGGCGTGTGTGCGGTTCGGTTCGGCCCGCTACTCGGTGCCCAAGGCGCTGATCGGTACCAGCGTGATGCTGTCGGTGACCCAGAACAGGGTGCAGGTGCTGGCGCCGTTCACCGGCGTGGTGCTGGCCGAGCACCCGCTAGTCGCCCCGGGTGAGACCAGCATCCGTGACGAGCACTACGGCAGCACCCGCCCGGACCGGCCCCGCCGGGCACCGCGGGCCAAGACCGCGACGGAGAAAGCGTTCCTGGCCCTGGGCCCGGTCGCTGAAGCCTTCCTCACCGGCGCGGCCGCAGCCGGGGTATCGCGGCTGGGCACCGAACTGGGCGACATCTTGGCCCTGCAGACCGCGCACGGCACCGCGGCGCTGCTGGCGGCGTTGGAGCGGGCGGTGGCGTTCCGGCGGTGGCGGGCCGCGGACATCCGCTCGATCCTGGCCGCCGCCGGCGCCGCCCCCACGCCCTGCCCGGCCGGGCAGGCACTGGTGCTCACCCTGCCCACGGTCCCGACCCGCCCGCTGAGCGACTACGCCATCGACGCGACCAGCGGCGAGGTGGCCCCGTGACCACCACCCCGCCCGCTCTCGCACCGGATCTGACCGAGGGACTCAAGCGGTTGAAGATGGCCGCGATGCGCCGCCTGGCCCCGGAACTGCTGGTCACCGCCAAGACCCAACGCTGGAACCCCGAG
>DATDHI010000486.1:0-1980 GCA_036521655.1 Pseudonocardiaceae bacterium
CTTTATCGCGCCGCGCAAGAAGCGGTGAGCAATGCGCGTAAACACGCGCCGGGCGCGTCGGTGTCATTGCGGCTGGACTTCGATGCTGCTGCCACCGTGCTGATCGTGCGCAACGGCCCGTGCCCCGATCACGCGAATGCCCACCCACTCAGTCAGAGCGGCAGTGGCTTAGCCTCGATCCGTGGACTCGCGGACGTAGTGATCTTGGTTTGCGGCGCTCGGTGATCGGTGGCTGTTGGGTAGGTGGTATCTGCTGGTCTGCCCAGCTGTTCCACGTGGTTTCCACTCGGGCCTGTGCCAGCCGTTCGTCAGGGGGTCAGGCGAGGGCCGGCGGGCCGGTCGCGGCGGACCGGAATACCTTGTGCCATAGGGCGGTCCAGTGTTCGGCCCAGGGCCAGTGCGCTGGCAGGTGCAGAACGTGACGGCGTTGCGGGCGGGCCAGGCGCGCGGGAACGGTGACGATCTGGCGGCGTAGCGTCGCGCCGCGGGCTGCGGCGTGCCGGTCGCTGGTGAGGCTTCCGGCGGCGCGCAGCAGGTTGTGTGTCATCGCGGCGCAGATGGCCCAGGCACCGTTCGCGGCGAACCGGCCCGAGGGCTGGTGGGCAAGAGGTCCGTCGATTAGGTCGGCGAACACGGTCTCAATGATCGCGTGCCGTCGGTGGGTGATGTCCGCGTCGGCGGTCGGCTCGGTGCTGTTGGTGAAGAACGGGTGATAGCGCCAGACCGGGAATAGCTCATCCATGCGCGCCCGGTCGCGCACCCGGCGCACGATCAGCCTCGCGGTGACCGGGTGCCGGGTGGTGGCGAAGGCGGTGAAGGCGACCTCGGCGACCTCGGCATCGGAGATCAACTCACCGGTATCGGGATCGACCACGGCACCGGGGTAGCGCACCGGTGTCCAGTCGTCCTCGCCGATGCTGGCGATGGCCCGGGCCACGGCCGGGTTCTTGGTGAGCACGAGGGAGAACCGCGTCCCAGCCCGCAGGCAGGCGTGTACGACGGCGCTGTTGCCGTAGGCCGAATCACCGCGGACCAGCAATTCCCCGGTGGCACCGGCGGCGCGGGCGGTGCTGATCGCCTCGCGCACCATCGATGCCGCGCCCTTGCCGGAGCCGGCCTTCCCGGCACGTAACCGGATCCCAGCCACCACCGGCGCGCCGTGCTCGGTGCTGATGGTGGTGGCCAGCGGCGACAGGCCCTTGCGCAGGATCTGCCGTCCGGCGATCTTGGTGTGCCCGTAACTGGCGCCCTGCTTCGCATGTCCGTAGACCGGGCGCAGCAGCGAATCGATGTCCACATACGCCTGCGTCTCGATCCCGGGCAGCAGCCCACTGCACTGCACCAGGTTGACCAGATGCGCCCGCGCGACCGAGGCCAACTGCTGCGTGTGGCCGTGGGTGAACTCCCGCAGGAACTGACCGAGCGTCGAGCAGGCATAGACCTCACCGAACAACTGGCCCATCCCGCCGGAGCGGATCACGTCCAGATCATCGATGCAGTCCGCCCCGGCCGCCATCCCCGCGATGATCGACGTCAGCTTGCCCGCCGGGTTCACCGCCGCCGACTTGACCCTGCTCTCCTTGATCGCGACCTTGGCCGAGACCAGCTCCGACAGGCCCGCCTGCTCGGCCAGACCCATCACCGGCACCAGCCCCGCGCACGACACCAGGCCCTCGTCGTCGAACTTCGGCGTGGCCTTCGACCAGGCGTGAGATAGTTGCACTGAAAGTGCCTTCCGATGCAGTGGCGATCAGGACCTTGACAATCCCGATTCTCCCTGCCCAGAAGGCACTTTCTCTGTTACCGCGCCGAACGATCGGCTACCCGGTCCACGGATCGAGGCTTAGTTGCGTGCGGGCTCTCCCCTGGCCCGTCGTCCGCGGCGCCTCTGCCGGGCGCGGGATTAGCGCTAGATATCGCGACGGCGCCCAAGAGCCTTTAGCAGCGGGCAAGCGCGACCGGGAGTATGCGCAGTTCCTT